>VXNK01000152.1 GCA_009840595.1 Rhodospirillaceae bacterium
CACACCGCCGACAAACTCAAACCGACATACCCTGCGGTCCTTGGCGGATGCTTACGAAAAACCGGAGGAATGGGTCGCTTTAGAAGACGGATGGCTGTTGCTCACTTTGTTTATTCCATTCGAAAGCACGGCTTTAGTCTTACGCTTCGTTTTTTTTGCAGGCAACTGCTCTTGAAGCTCACCTCGCGGCGGCCATATCGTCTTGAGCAATTGGAGGTTTGAGATTGCAGTCGGTACCACTTACCTTAGCTGTGATCTCTCACTAAGGTGTCTATCTCGAACTGAAGCTCGGATGTTGATCGGCGCGTAGTTGGACGCCGAAATGTCCCGCCTTCTACTCCGCCGCCTCCTGCACCGCCGCCTTGCGCCGTTCGGCCGGATCGCGGAACAGGCGCATCAGTTCGGCCTCGCGATCCGCGGCGCAGGCCATGCTCGCTTCCTTGACGTGGCCGTAGCCGCGGATGTCTTCCGGGATGCCGGCGATTTCGACGGCCAGATCGTGGGTCCCGGCGTCGAGCCCGCCGATCAGTTCCCGGACGGTCGCCTCATAGTCGCGGATCAGCCTGCGCTCGGCCTTGCGCTCCGCCGTCCGGCCGAACGGGTCGAGCGGCCCGCCACGCAGCCCCTTGAGCTTCGCCAGCAGGGCGAAGGCGGTGAAGATCCACGGGCCGTATTCGCGTTTCTCGAGCTGGCCGGTCTCCAGATCGCGCCGCGCCAGCAGCGGCGGGGCGAGATGGACCGTCATGCGGTGGTTGCCGTCCTCGAAAGCCTGGGCGGCCTGGCGGCGGAACGCGCCGTCCGAATAGAGCCGGGCGACCTCGTACTCGTCCTTGTAGGCCATCAGCTTGTAGTAGTTCCGCGCCACGGCGAGCGCGAAGCCCGACAGGCCTTTCGCCCTGTCCCGTTCGGCCGCTTCGGCCGCCCGCACCAGGCTTTCGTACCGGTCGGCCCAGGCGGCGTTCTGGTAGGCCGTCAGGTCCTTGCGCCGGATCGCGACGATCTCGTCCACCGTCTCGGCCCGTTTCGGCTTGAATTCGAGCGGCGCGGCCGGGAACGCGATCCTGCGCACGGCTTCGGGATCGACCGCGGCGCGGCGGCCCCAATCCAGGGCCCGCTTGTTCGCCGTCACCGCGACGCCGTTCAGCTCGATCGCCTCGAGGATCGAGGCCTCCTGCAACGGCACCATGCCCTTCTGCAGGGCATAGCCGAGCATGAACATGTTGGTCGCGATCGAATCGCCCATCAGGCGGGTCGCGATGGCGGTCGCTTCGAGCGCCTCGAACCGCCCTTCGCCGACCGTCTGCCCGACGATATCCAGCAGCGCTTCGCTCGGGAATTGCAGGTCCTTGTTCCGGATGAAGCCGGCGGTCATCGTCTCCTGGGTGTTGACGATGGCGCGGGTCTTGTCCCGGCCCATCTTGGCGAGCGCCTCGTTGCTCGACGTCACCACCAGGTCGCAGCCGATCACCGCATCCGCCTCGCCGGCCGCGATCCGCACCGCGTGGATATCCTCCGGCCGCTCGGCAATGCGGATATGGCTCATCACCGCGCCGTTCTTCTGGGCGACGCCGGTATGGTCCAGCGTGGTGACGCCCTTGCCCTCGATATGGGCGGCCATCGAGATCAGGGCGCCGACGGTGATGACGCCGGTGCCGCCGATGCCGGTCACCAGGATGCCGTAGGGCTCGCTACAGGCCGGAATGACCGGCTCGGGAATCGCCTCGTCCGGCAGGTCGGCCGGGCGCACGGTTGCCGCCGCCCGCCGCGGTGCTGCGCCGTGCACGGTGACGAAGCTCGGGCAGAAGCCCTTGATGCAGGAGAAATCCTTGTTGCAGTTCGACTGGTCGATCTTGCGCTTGCGGCCGAACTCGGTCTCGACCGGCGTGACCGACATGCAGTTCGACTGGACCGAACAGTCGCCGCAGCCTTCGCACACCCGCTCGTTGATGAAGACCCGCTTCGGCGGATCGTAGAATTCGCCGCGCTTGCGGCGCCGGCGTTTCTCGGCGGCGCAGGTCTGGTCGTAGATCAGCACCGACACGCCCTTCCACGCGCGCAGGTCGCGCTGCACCCGGTCGAGATCGTCCCGGTGGTGGAAGGTGACGCCGGGCGCGAAATGCATCCCGGTCGGGTACTTGTCCGGTTCGTCGGAAACCACGACGACCTTCTTCGCGCCCTCGGCATAGACCTGGAGCGAGATGTCGGCGACCGTCGGCTGGCCTTCCACCGGCTGGCCGCCGGTCATCGCCACGGCGTCGTTGTAGAGGATCTTGTAGGTGATGTTGACGCCGGCCGCGACGCAGGCCCGGATCGCCAGCAGGCCGCTGTGATAGTAGGTGCCGTCGCCGAGATTGGCGAAGATGTGCTCAGCATTGGAGAAGGCCGCCTGGCCGATCCACGGCGTGCCTTCGCCGCCCATCTGGGTGAAGGTCGCCGTGCTGCGGTCCATCCATTGCGACATGAAATGGCAGCCGATGCCGGACACCGCCCGGCTGCCCTCCGGCACCCGGGTCGAGCTGTTGTGCGGACAGCCGGAGCAGAAATAGGGCGTCCGGTCGAAGTTGACCGGTTTCTTCGCCAGTGCCTTTTCCTTGCGGTCCAGGAACTCGAGCCGGCTGCGGATGCTCTCGTCGTCGTGGAATTTCAGGATCCGCTCGCCGATCGCCCGGGAAATCTTGCCGGGCGACAGGTCGTTCGACGCCGGCAGCAGCCAGTTGCCGTCCTCGTCGAACTTACCGACGACGCGCGGCCGGCTCGCCGAATCCCAGTTGTACAGC
Source organism: Rhodospirillaceae bacterium (assembly GCA_009840595.1). GTDB lineage: Bacteria > Pseudomonadota > Alphaproteobacteria > Bin65 > Bin65 > Bin65. Next base: position 2,778 of record VXNK01000152.1, read on the forward strand.
TGCTCCTTCAGCTGGTTCTCGATCAGGGCGCGCTTTTCCTCGACGACGACGATCTCTTCGAGTCCGTGGGCGAACTCCCGCACCCCGTCCTTCTCGAGCGGCCAGACCATGCCGACCTTGTAGAGCCGGATGCCGATGCCGGCCGCCTTGTCGTCGTCGATGCCCAGGTTCTGCAGCGCCTGGCGCACGTCGAGATAGGACTTGCCGCAGGTCACGATGCCGAGGCGCGGCTTCGGGCTGTCGATGACGATCCGGTCGATCCGGTTGGTCCGGGCGAAGGCGAGCGCGGCATAGGCCTTGTGCCGGAGCAGCCGGTCTTCCTGTTCGTGGATGCCGTCGGGCCAGCGGATGTTCAGGCCGCCTTCCGGCGGGGTGTAGGCGTTCGGCATGTCGATCCGCACCCGGTCCGGCGCAACGGAGACCGACGCGGCGCTCTCGACCACTTCGGCGACCGTCTTGAAGCCGATCCAGGCGCCGGTATAGCGCGACATCGCCCAGCCGATCAGGCCGTAGTCCAGCATTTCCTGGACGTTGGACGGATACAGGACCGGCACCATCGCCGCCATGAACATGTGGTCGGACTGGTGCGGCAGGGTGGAGGAGCTGGCGCCGTGATCGTCGCCGGCGCAGATCAGCACGCCGCCGTGCTTCGACGAACCGGCCGCGTTGCCGTGTTTCATCACGTCGCCGCAGCGGTCGACGCCGGGGCCCTTGCCGTACCACATGGCGAACACGCCGTCCTTGGCGGCGTCGGGGAACAGCGGCAGCTGCTGGCTGCCCCAGACCGCCGTCATCGCCAGGTCTTCGTTGACGCCCGGCTCGAACTTGATGTGGTGGCGTTCGAGATATTTCTGGGCGCGCCATAGGTTCATGTCCAGGACGCCCAGCGGCGAGCCGCGATAGCCGCTGATGAAGCCGCCGGTGTCCAGGCCCGCCGCCAGGTCGCGCTGGCGCTGCATCATGGGCAGCCGGACCAGCGCCTGGATGCCGGTCAGGAAAACCCGGCCTTCCTCAAGCTCGTATTTATCTTCGAGGGTAACTTTTCGCTGCGGCGTGGCGGCCATGGGTTCGAATTTTCCGTTTCGGACAATAGCGGCGCGTAGCCGTAACCTAAGTGTATCGGCGCGGGACGCCAAGCGCCGCTTCGGCATGGGCCGCATTCGGCGCGGCCCGCAGCCTGCCGGCGCCGGTTCGCGGCGGCGCCCTCCGCGTTTACAGCTTTATGACGGCTTGTTAGAACCGCCCCATCGCGTGCGGGTTGCCCGGTCAACGGGCTCGGGCGAAGGGCAGGGACGGCCCGTTTCGGGGCGTGGCGGAATTTTCATGAAACTGATCGCCGGCAACAGCAACCGGCCGCTCGCCGAAGCGGTCTCCGCCTATCTCAACGCGCCGCTGACGCAGGCCAACGTCCGCCGGTTCTCCGACATGGAGGTGTTCGTCGAGATCGAGGAGAACATCCGCGGCGAGGATGTTTTCGTCATCCAGTCGACCTCGTTCCCGGCCAACGACAACCTGATGGAACTGCTGGTGATGCTGGATGCGCTGCGCCGCGCGTCGGCGCGCCGGGTCACGGCCGTCGTTCCCTATTACGGCTATGCCCGGCAGGACCGCAAGACCGGCCCGCGCACGCCGATTTCCGCCAAGCTCGTCTCGAACCTCATCACCACGGCCGGCGCCAACCGGCTGCTCACCATCGACCTCCACGCCGGCCAGATCCAGGGCTTCTTCGACATTCCGGTCGATAACCTGTTCGCCGCGCCGGTCTTCACCGCCGACATCGAGCGCGAATACGGCGAGAAGAACGGGGCCGGCGAGGTGATGATCGTCTCGCCGGACGTGGGCGGCGTGCTGCGCGCCCGGGGCATCGCCCGCCGCATCGGCGCCGACCTCGCCATCATCGACAAGCGGCGCGAGCGGGCCGGGGTCTCCGCGGTCATGAACATCATCGGCGACGTGAAGGGCCGGGTCTGCATCCTGGTCGACGATATCGTCGATTCCGCCGGCACCCTGTGCAACGCGTCCGACGCGCTGATGAATGCCGGCGCCGAATCGGTGGCGGCCTATGTCACCCACGGCGTGCTCTCGGGCGGCGCGGTCGGCCGGATCGCCGGCTCGCCGATCCATGAGATGGTAATTACCGATTCGATCCAGGCGACCGAGGCCGTGCGGGTGTCCGACAAGCTCCGGCCGCTCAGCATCGCGCCGCTGATCGGCGAGGCCATCCGGCGGATCAGCGAAGAGACCAGCGTCAGCAGCCTGTTCAACTGAGCCGGTGTCGGGCGCCGGGCGCGCCGCCGGCGATTCGCCGCGGCCACCTGTCGCTTGATTGCGGCGTCCGCCCGGACCCATATCGCGGCGTCCGCGCGGCGCCCCCAATGGCGCCGCAGGGGAGGCCGCCCCGGGCGGGGTTCCCTGAAAGTCGGGACAGAAATCGGAGATCGACGATGAGCGACTACGCTGTGCTCGAAGCGGCGGCGCGCGACCGGGCCGGCAAGGGGGCCGCCCGGGCGATCCGCCGCGAAGGCGGTGTGCCGGGGGTCATCTACGGCGGCGGCCAGGATGCCGTAATGCTGACGATGGACCCCAGGGTTCTGCACGCCCGGATGCGCAAGACGGGATTTTTCGCAACCCAGTTCCATGTCGACGTGGCCGGGAAAAAGCACCGCGTATTGCCGAAGGAAGTGCAGTTCCATCCGGTCACGGACGATCCGATCCATGTCGATTTCCTGCGCGTGACCGACCGGACGCGGGTGACGGTCGAGATACCGGTCCGCTTCGTCAACGAAGAGGCGGCGCCGGGCCTCGAGGTCGGCGGCGTGTTGAGCGTCGTGCGCCACACGGTCGAAGTGGCGACGGCCGCCGGCAACATTCCGGAAGAGATCGTCGTCGATCTGACCGGCATGGAAATCGGCGATTCCGTCCGGATCGGCAGCATTTCGCTGCCGGAAGGCGTGCGGCCGACCATCGCCGACCGCGATTTCATGATCGCCTCCATCGCCGCGCCGATGCAGATCGTCGAGGACGAAGAAGAGGACGAGGAAGACGACGAGATGGACGTCCCGACCGTTGCCGAGGACGAGGCGGCGCAGCAGGACGACGAGGACGGCCCGGCCGAATCCTGATCCCGCACCGCTGCGGAGTTCCGGCGCGGCGGGCCATACCGTAGGGCGCAGCCATGTTGCTCCTGGTCGGACTGGGCAATCCGGGGCCGAAATACGCCGGCCATCGCCACAATTTCGGCTTCATGGCGCTGGATGAGATCGCGCGGCGCTACGGCTTCGGGCCGTGGCGCGGGCGCTTCGCCGGCGCCGCCGCGGACGGCGAGGTCGCCGGCACACGCATCCTGGCGCTCAAGCCGATGACCCGGATGAACCTGTCGGGCCGCTCGGTCGGCGATGCGGTGCGCTTCCACAAGCTCGCACCGGCCGATGTCATCGTGCTCTACGACGAACTCGATCTCGTGCCCGGCAAGATGCGGGTCAAGACCGGCGGCGGCCACGGCGGGCATAACGGCATTCGCGATATCGCCGCGCGGATCGGCCCGGACTTCCGCCGGGTCCGGCTCGGCATCGGCCATCCGGGCGACAGGGACCGGGTGACCGGCTATGTCCTGCACGATTTCACCAAGGCCGAGCGCAGGACCGCCGATGCAATGATCGATGCGGTCGCCGAATCCCTGCCCCTGCTGGTCGGCGGCGACGACAACCGTTTCATGACCCAGGTGAGCCGGATCGTGAATCCGCCGCCCCCGAAACCCGATCCGAAACCGGAGGCGAAACCGCCCCGGAAATCGGACCCGAAACCGGTACGCGAGCCGGCGCCCGAAGAGGCCGCCGCGCCGCCGGCCGGCGAGAGGGATGCCGGGTAGATGGGCTTCCGCTGCGGCATCGTCGGGCTGCCGAACGTCGGCAAGTCCACCCTGTTCAACGCGCTGACGGCGACGGCGGCGGCCGAGGCGTCCAACTACCCGTTCTGCACCATCGAGCCCAATATCGGTCGCGTCGCGGTGCCCGACGACCGGCCGGCGGCGATCGCGGCGCTGACGGGCTCCGCCGCCGCGGTTCCGGCGCAACTGGAGTTCGTCGATATCGCCGGGCTGGTACGCGGGGCGAGCCGGGGCGAGGGACTGGGCAACCGGTTTCTCGCCAACATCCGCGAGGTCGACGCCGTCGCCCATGTCGTGCGCTGCTTCGACGGCGGCGCCGTGCATCATGTTGAGGGATCGGTCGATCCGCTGCGCGATATCGAAACCGTCGAAACCGAACTGATGCTCGCCGATCTGGAAAGCCTGGAAGGCCGCGCGGAGAATGCCCGGCGGCGCGTCACCGGCGGCGACAAGGACGCGCGGGACCGGCTGAAGGCGATGGAGCCGGCGCTGGCCGCCCTGGAGGCCGGGCGCCCGGCGCGGCAGGCGGCTATCCCGGCCGGCTCGGAAAAGGCGTTTCGCGACCTGCAGTTGCTCACCGCCAAGCCGGTCCTCTACATCGCCAATGTCGACGAGGAGTCGGCAGGGGCCGGCAACGGCTACTCCCGGCAGGTCGAGGACTTTGCCGCTGCCAGCGGGGCGGCCTCGGTGGTCATCGCCGCGGATATCGAGGCGGAACTGGCGCAACTGGAGGACGCCGCCGAGCGCCGGGCGTTCCTCGAATCGCTGGGGCTCGGCGAACCGGGCCTCGACCGTGTGATTCGCGCCGGATACGATCTGCTCGGCCTGATCACCTTCTTCTCGACCGGGCCGAAGGAAACCCGGGCCTGGACGGTGCCGCGCGGCGCCACGGCCTATGAGGCGGCCGGCGAAATCCACACCGATTTCCAGCGCGGCTTCATCCGGGCGGAAACGGTCGCTTCGGACGTTTTCCTCGAATCCGGGGGCGAGCAGGCCGTCCGGGAGGCCGGGAAGATGCGCAGCGAAGGCCGGGACTATCCGGTCAGGGACGGCGACATCATGCTGTTCCGGTTCAACGTATAGGAGGAAGCCCGATGGGCGAATGGATCGACGTTACCGCAGAAGACGGCCACAGGTGCCAGGCGTGGCTTGCGCGGCCGGTGGGCGCGGCGAAGGGCGTCGTCGTCGTCATGCAGGAGATTTTCGGCGTCAACGACCATATCCGGCGCGATACCGACAAGTTTGCCGGCCACGGCTACGCCGCGATCGCCCCGGCGGTCTTCGACCGGGTCGAGGCCGGCGTCGAACTCGGCTACGACGAGGACGGTTTCGCCAGAGGGCGCAGCGTCGTCGGCGAACTGGGCTGGGACGGCCCGCTGCTCGACGTCAGGGCCGCGGCCACGGCTGCGGCCGCGGCGGCGGACTGCGGCGGCCCGGTCTTCGGCGTCGGCTATTGCTGGGGCGGTTCGCTGGCCTGGCTGGCGGCGACGCGGCTGGCGATTCCGTCGGTCGGCTACTATGGCGGGCGCACCGCCGGCCTGATCGAAGAGCAGCCCCAGGCGCCGGTCATGCTGCATTTCGGCGAACGGGACCATGCCATCCCGATGGCCGACGTCGACAGCATCCGCGCCGCCCATCCCGCCGTGCCGGTCCACATCTACGATGCCGGCCACGGCTTCAACTGCGACATGCGCAAGGATTACGACCGGGCTTCCGCCGAACTGGCCCTGCGGCGCACCCTGGCCTTCTTCGACGCGCTGTCCTGACGGCAGCCGGGGCGCGGTCAGACCGCGCAGAACTCCAGGCTCACGCCGTTGGCCTGCGATCCCGTGACGGCGACGGTCTGGTCGTCCTTGCGGGTGTATCCGATGCCGCCGGCCGCCAGGGCCCTGACCGTCTCTGCCGGATCGGTCACCGAAAGCGCCATGCCGGCGACGAACGGCGGCCGCCATTTGCGCCGCCTGAGTTCCGGCAGGGCGTCCCCGGCGGCGGCCTCGGTCAGGAAGCGCAATTCGGTCGGGCCGACCTTCACGCTGAATTCCTGTTCGCCGATCTCGGTCACGGCGTCCCGGCCCAGAAACTTCTTCCAGCCGGCCTGGGCCGCGCCGGTGCTCCGGACCACGACGGTCATCGAGTCGATGCCGGTGACGCCGTTGGGGTGGTCCGTCCATTCCGGCCGCCAGACCAGCTCGGGCGTCAGATGCTGGCACACGAAGGACGACACGCCCGGCGTCGCGCCGTTGAGATAGACCAGCTTGAACGCCGGCTCGACCTCGCCTTCGGGCATCTCCAGCAGGCGCGACAGGTCGGCCGGACCCTTGTAGCCGATCGCGGCGGCCTCCAGGGCCGTGCTGACCGCTTCGGCCTCGTCCGCCGAAAAGGCGAGCCCCATCAGCCCCTCGCGGAGCTTGAGAAACCGGTCCAGCTTGTTGGTGAATTTTTCCGGATCGACGATGCCGAGCAGCTCGACATAGTCGGTCTCGAACATGATGCAGTAGTTCGCCGTGCCCCAGCCCCGGTGCCGGCCCCGCGGCGTGATCGTGAAGCCGAGCTTCGCCCACTGGCGGCGCGCCGCCTCCAGCTTGCGGACGCCGACGATGGCGTGGTCGATCCCGGTGATCGGAACGGGCATGGGACTCCGGACGGCTGGCCTGGGGCGGTTCGAATGCCCGAAGGTTAGACGCCGGACCGGGGCGAAGCTTTGCGGCACCCGGCCCCTGCGACACCTTGCCGAATTCCGGGGCCGCTACCGGCGCTCTCGGCCCGGATTCTGGCCGTAGGTTGCGAATTTCCCAAGGATTCTCTGCATTTCCGTAGCGTCCAGCGCTTCCGGCTCGCCGATTTCGAGCGTCTTGAGATACGTCGCGGCCAGCGTTTCGACCTCTACGGCCAGCGCCAGCGCCGCCTCAAGCGTGTGGCCGCACGCAATCAGGCCGTGATGGGCGAGCAGGCAGGCCCGCCGGCCCTCGAGCGCGTGGAGCGCGTTGGCCGAAAGTTCGGCGGTGCCGAAGGTGGCGTAGGGCGCGCAGCGGATATCCGGCCCGCCCGCGGCGGCGACCATGTAGTGGAAGGCGGGGATGCCCCGGCCGTGGCAGGCGAGCGCCGTCGCGTGGACGGCGTGGGTGTGGACGACGGCGTGCAGGTCCGGGCGGCTGCGCAGGATATCGCAATGGAAACGCCACTCGCTCGACGGCAGCCAGTCGCCGTCGTAACGGCCGTCCGAATCCATCCAGACGATCTGAGCAGGCGTCAGTGCGTCGTAGGGAATGCCGGTCGGCGTGATCAACAGCCCCTCGCCGGCGCGTACGCTGACATTGCCGGAGGTACCCCGGTTGATGCCGAGCGGCTCCAGTTGCCGCGCCGCCGCGATAACCGCCTTGCGCAGCTTGAGATGGCGGAGCCCGGCCACGTCGCTTCAGCGATTGAGAACGCGCCCGGCCACCGCATCCAGCCTGGCGGCCAACGCCGGGTCGCGGGCGTCCGGCGCGGTGATGATGGCGTGTTCCAGCGCCGTGTGGCAGCCCTCGGGGCAGGTGCCGGCGCGGCCGGCCAGCCGCTGCGCCGCGTCCCTGACCAGCGCCCGGCCCTTGTCGGCATTGGCCAGCAGCACGCCGATGACGTTCTCGACCGAGACGGCATCGTGGTCCGGGTGCCAGCAGTCGTAGTCCGTCACCATGGCGACGGTGGCGTAGCAGAGCTCGGCCTCCCGGGCGAGCTTGGCTTCGGGCATGTTGGTCATGCCGATCACCGAACAGCCCCACGACCGGTAGAGGTTCGATTCGGCCAGGGTCGAGAATTGCGGCCCCTCCATCGCGAGATAGGTTCCGCCGGCGCTGACCGGGATGTCCAGCGCGGCGCAGGACTCCGCAAGAATGCCGCCCAGCCGGCCGCACACCGGATGGGCGAATTCGACATGGGCCACCAGCCCCGCGCTGAAAAAACTTTTCTCCCGGCCGAAGGTGCGGTCGATGAACTGATCCGGGAGCACGAAGGTGCCGGGCGCGAGCTCGTCGCGGAACGACCCGCAGGCGCTGACCGAAAGGATTTCCGTCACCCCGGCGCGTTTCATCGCGTCGATGTTGGCGCGATAGTTGATCGAGGTCGGCGAATGGACATGGCCGCGACCGTGCCGGGGCAGAAACACCATCCGGGCATCGCCCAGCCGCCCGAACAGCAGCTTGTCCGAGGGCTTGCCGAACGGACTATCCACGGCTTCCCAGCGCCGGTCTTCAAGACCGTCGATTTCGTAAATTCCGCTGCCGCCGATCACGCCGATCACGGGCGGCCGGTCGGGAGAATGGATATCCGCGGTCATGGGACCGGCTCAGCTTCGCGCCAGTTTCAGGAGTTTGACCGACGTATCGGCAAGCGCGGCGGGATCGACGATCCTGCCGCTCTCCATCAGCATCCGGGCCGGGCGCATCTCGCGGCCGTTGTTGACGGTGTTCACCGCGACGATCCGGCCGCCTGCCATGTAGAACACCGTGAACCGGCCCTCGCCCGGATCGCCGCGCCAGAGAAGGCTGTCCCAGCTTTCCGGCGCGCCGGTCATCTGCAGGTTGACGTCGTGCTGGTCCGACCAGACCCACAGCGAGTCTTCGTGGGCCTCGTCCGCGCCGCACAGGTTGCGCGCCACGGCCGCCGCCTGGTCCTGGGCGTTCTGGTAGCTCTCCAGCCGAAGGCGCCGGCCGGCGAAGGCGTTGGGCTGGTTGGCGACATCGCCGGCGGCCCAGATGTCCGGGTGCGAAGTCCGCCCCCGGTCGTCCACGACGATGCCGTTGTCGACCGCCAGACCCGCGGCCTGGGCGATCTCGACATTGGGCAGGATGCCGATGCCGATGACGACGACGGTCGCCGGAACGACAGTGCCGTCGCCCAGCTGGACGCCGGTCGCGGCGCCGTCTCCTTCGATTGCGGCGACCGAAACGCCGAGCCGCAGGTCGACGCCGCGGTCCCGGTGCATCCGGGCGAACCAGTCCGAGACTTCCGGCGCAATGCTGCGGCCCATCAGCCGGTCGGCCGCTTCGAGCACGGTGACCCCGGCGCCCCGCTTGGCGGCGCTGCCCGCGATTTCGAGACCGATGAAGCCGCCGCCGATCACCGCGACTTCGGTTCCGGCTGCTATGCGCGCGCGGATCGCTTCGCTGTCTTCGATCGTGCGCAGGTAGAAGACGCCGTCGAGATCGGCGCCCGGCACCGGCAGCCTGCGGACCCGCGCGCCGGTCGTCAGCATCAGCCGGTCGAAGCCGATCGTTCGACCGTCGGCCAGTCCGACCGCTTTACTGGCCGGGTCGATCGAGATCGCGGCATTGGCGGCGATCAGCTCGATCCGGTTCTCGGCATACCAGGCCGCATCGTGCAGCCGGACCTTCTCCAGGCCGGCGTCGGTGACGATCAGCTCCTTGGAGAGCGGCGGCCGCTCGTAGGGGACGTGCGGCTCCTCGCCGATCAGCAGGATGCGGCCGTCGAACCCGTATTGGCGCATGGCCTGGGCCGCCCGCCCGCCGGCGTGGCCCGCCCCGACGATGACAAAGGTCCGGTCTGCGCTCATCGGCGAGGCTTCTCCCCGTTACAGGGCGGGTTACAGGGCGCGCCCGGTCTGCGCCGGCCCCCGCGCGCCCCGGAGCCTCCCCGAAGCGCGCCGCCTTGCCAAGCCTCAACCGCCCGCCCGTGGCGATAAAGCCTGTGGCGACAAGGCCGGCTGCTGCTGCCGCACCGGGTATCAGCGACCCGATACTATTTGAGCCCGGACTGTTTGGCCGGCGGACAATCCATGCTATGCCCCGGCCCCATGAACGCCGCCGATTCGCTGAACGACGCTGCCCCCGCACCCTCCGAAACCGGCCCCGCCGCGCCCGGTTCCGCAGCGGGCCGCGACGCGGTCGACCTCGGCCGTCTCGCCGGCCTGCTGGGCTATCATCTGCGCCGGGCCGAAGTCTTCGCCTTCCAGAATTTCGCCGCCCATCTGGGCGCCGACGGCATCGGGCCGGGCCAGCTCGGCGTGCTGCTGCTGGTCCAGGCCAATCCCGGCTCGAACCAGACCCGGATCGGCCGGGCGCTCGGCATCGATCGCTCCACCCTGGTCTCGATCGTCGACGCGCTGGAGGCGCGCGGCCTGGTCCGGCGCGAGCCGTCGCCGACCGACCGGCGCTCCCACGCCCTGGTGCTGACGGCGGACGGCGGCGCCTTCCTGCGCGCCATCCGGCCCCGGCTCGACGCCCATGAGGCGGAGATCGCGCGCGGCCTGACGCCGGCCGAGCGGGCGCAGCTGATCGACATGCTGCAGCGGCTGGCCGCCCCGTGACGTCCGCCGTGACGCCGGACGACGCCGCGGACTTCCCGCAGACCTTCGGCGCCCTGCTGCGCGAGAGCGCCCGGCGCCATCCGGACAAGGCGGCGGTCGTCGGCTATCGGGGCGGCGCGCGAAGCGAAAACCGCGTGGCGCTGAGCTATGCCGGGCTGGACGAGGCGGCCGATCGGCTTGCCAATGCACTGGCCCGCGCCGGCTATGCCAAGACGGCGGACCGGCCGGGGCGCTGGCTCGCCATCCTGTCGCCCAACGACATCGATTACGCGGCGGTTCATTTCGGCGCGGCGCGGGCCGGCTGCCCGCTCGCCCACGTCTCGGTGCGCGCCACCGCGGCCGGCCGGGCCGAGATGCTGGCCGGGGTCGGGGCCGAGCTGCTGTTCGTCCATGCAGATCTGGCGGACGAAGCGCGCGCCCTGCTCGCCGGCGCCGCGACGCTGAAGCGGATCGTCGTCATCGGCGGCGCGGCGGGGCCGGACTCGCTGGATGCCTTCACCGCCGGCACGCCGGACGGCGCACCGACGGTCGACGTGCTGCCGGACGACCCGGCGTCGGTGACCTTTTCCAGCGGCTCGACCGGCGCGCCCAAGGGCGTGCTGGTCTCGCACCGCAACCGCACGCTGTCCTCGTGCCTCGGCGCCGGGGCCTTCGAACTGGCCGACGACGACGTGCTCGGCTGCACCACGCCACTGTTCCACGTCGCCGGCCTGTTCATGTGGCTCCAGATCGGCATCAGGCGCGGCCTCACCGTCGCAATGCTGGAGAAGTGGGCGCCGGACCTGTTCGCCGACGCCATCGGGCGCGACGGCGTCACCGCCGCCTTCCTGGTGCCGTCACAGGTCACGGCGCTGTTGGACGACCCGGTATCGGCCCGAAGGATTCGCACCGGCGAAGGCGGCCTGCGCCATCTCAACATCAGCGGCGCGCCGATGCCGTCGGGCCTGCTGGAGCGCGCGCTGGACGCCTGGCCGGGGCTGGAGATCGTCGAGCACTACGGCCAGTCGGAAAGCTGCCCGCTCGCCTACCGGCCGGCCGCCTTCGCGCGCTCCAAGCCGCTGAGCGCCGGGCGGCCCTGCGTCGAGATGGCGGTGCTGGACCGGGACGGCCGGCCGCTGCCGCGCGGGCAGGCCGGCGAGGTCGCGAGCCGCGGCGCGCACACGCTGCTCGGCTATATCGGCGACGACACCGGCGACGGGGCGGAACTGGCGGACCTGCGCGCCGGCGACGGCTGGCTCAGGACCGGCGACATCGGCCGGATCGACGAAGACGGCTTCCTGCACCTGATCGACCGCTCGAAGGACGTCATCGTCTCGGGCGGCGAGAACATCTTTCCCGCCGAGGTCGAGCGCGCGCTCTACCTGCATCCGGCGGTGCGCGAATGCGCGGTCTTCGGCGTGCCCGATGACAGGTGGGGCGAGGTCCCGGCCGCCCATGTCGTGGCCAACGGCGCCGACCTGCCGGGGGAAGGCGCCCCGGACGAAACGGCACCGCCCGACGAAGCCGCCCTGATCGACTTCGTCGCCGCCCGGATCCCGCGCTACAAGCGCCCCCGCTTCGTCAAATTCGTCGACGCCCTGCCCCGCACCGCCATCGGCAAGATCCAGAAGAACCGCATAAGGGCGGAATACTGGAAGGGACGGGAGCGGGCGATTTGATTAGTCGAACACTTTCCATATCGGAGCAATCATCCAGCGAGACCAGTATTATTTGTGAAGCGTTTGTCCAAGTACATGCCCACAAAACATTACTTGCACTACTATTCAGCACTCGTGCATTCTCCTAGAGTCATTACACTGGTGTCGAAGGTGACAATACTATATCCGCTGCCTCGATTTTCAGCACAGAGCAACAATGGATAGCTCAAAATTCCATACGAGTTTCGGATGATATTGGTGTCTTTTCGGCGAGGTGGGTGTAGTTGGAAATTCGTGCTGACAATTGTGCCATTGGCCCTAGCCAAATACCAACGTTGACACATTTTCCGAAATTCCAGATCTTTTTTGGGCGCACAACCCAAATCCGGCATCGATGGCTGCCTCGCCGCGAGATATCCCATAGAAGAAAAAAGAGGAATGGAGTAGTATCAAGGTAAGCGACATTATCAGAATAAGATGCCTTTGTTCCAGCCTTAATTACACCATTAAACCGCGGAGTATCTATAGCTTCCCAAGTATTAGCTCCTTTTACATCTGAGCCGTCCTCAAGATCTGCCCCCTTCTTCCGGTCGATACCTTTTATGCCGGTCAAGACGCTAACAATTATTTGCGACCAACCTCTGGTATCAGTAGGTACAGGATGGCCGGTTTTCCTTGCAATATCAGCAACGGAAAAAAAGAATCATAGTGTTCATTCAAGAAGTGAAGCGTTGAATCAATTCGTTTCATTTTCTTGTTCTTCATAATTTTTTGACAATTCGCTAAGTGCTACGCCAAGACCATAGGCAATTGCTTCAAGCGCCACAAATGAAACACTGACCTCGCCACGCTCAATCTCCCCAATATGGGTCCTAGACAACCCCGAAAGCTCCGCCAACGCCTCTTGCGAGAGCCCACGCTTCGTCCGCTCTGCGCGTACAACCGTTCCAAGTCGCTGTAAAGGCGTCATTTTTTGCAGTTTGCCTTCACATCAGCTTTTATGCTACAAGCTAAAGACATCACAAATGATTGGAATCAGAGTAACTCACGAGGAAATTATGCACAACGTGATGAACCCCGCGTACGAACCGTATGAAGAAATTTACTCGGCACTACAATCGGTTAGGGAGACCTTTCACAGAGAAGGGCGCATCAGCGACGCCAATGCTAAGCTTGATGAAACTGTCAAACTCCTAGCAATCCACTACGGCTACCTGATCGGCCTTGTAGACTCAACCGAATACGCCAGGTTGAAGGATCGCGGAATATTTTCCGCTAATTTCTTGAACAGTATATTTGCCCAAGTAGCTAAAGAACCTGTTTTCAGCCGTCCTGGCATGGGGTCAATCTTTGGTTCGGCACCAACGACTATCTTTGAAGAAGGTGACGAGAAGATCGCACACGAACTTTTTGTCGCCACAGGTCAAGCATTTGAAGCACAGGTATCTGACCAACATCGGCTTGATGTTCTTAACGAAGCTTACGGCCATCATGTCAGAGATAATTTTCGTAATCACGTTGAAGATGCACAGTATATGACGCCACCGGAAGTCGTAGATTTCATGGTAAATTTGGCACTGTGTTTAGTACCTAGTGCAAAGATGAACGAACTCAATGATTTTATTGTTGCTGACCCTTCATGCGGAGTCGGTTCATTTCTAACATCGTGGAGACGCGCTTGTGTAGATGTTCGCGGATTAACAGAAGGTCGGCGTCTAAAGTGCATTGGCCAAGATAAAGTGGATCGGATGGTTCGCTTGACAGCAATAAACATGATATTCTCTGACTGCCCGAACGATGATGTTTTCCTAGGAAACGCAATTCACGACGACTCGCCGCTCAGCACATACAACGGCCAAGTTGATCTGATTTTGACAAATCCTCCTTTCGGAGCTCGGTTTGCAGCCGAATCACTTCGGGAAACAAGTCAATTTAGCACTCCTTTCTTTGCCCATTTATCGTCTGGAACTAGAGCAATCGACTCCGAACTTCTCTTTATTGATCGTTATTTGACTCTTCTAAAGCCGGAAGGTTTATGTTTTGTAGTTGTCCCTGATGGAGTGGTGTCTGCGAAAGGAACAGCCTCAATCTTGCGACAGTACCTTACTCGTAACGCGGAGCTAGTTGCCGTTGTTGAGCTACCTTCCGTTACATTCGCGCAGGCGGGTACGCGCACCAAAACGGCGATTCTTGGGTTTAGAAAAACAATCTCACCTCGACAATTATATCCGGTGTTCTTTTCGGAGGTGGATGACTTGGGCTATAAAGTGTCGAAGCGTAAGGGAGTTCCTTTGAAACGACTAGAAGGGAAAAATGAACTCCCAAGTGTAGCAAGAGCATTTAAAAACTCTGTAGAAACATTTTTTATAGCTGAGGAATCAGTTAATGCAGCATGGTGCGAATTAGATCCCGGGAAGGTGGACACTTGGACACCGAGAAGGATGATCTTCGATCAAGAAATTCTTAAACGTCAAGCGCGTCACAATCTTATTTCGCTAAAAGACTTGACGGAAGCTCCGAGTAAGAGAAGAACATCCGCTTATAGCAAAGAAACTTTTTTTATTAGCGTTCTTCACATAATAGGCGAGGGCATACTTGATATTCCGGGCATAAAGTCATATGAACCAATAACGCCGGGCCTGCCTGTTGAGCCAGGTGAAGTTATTCTTTCCCGCATTAACCCACGCATTCCGCGCGCCGCGGTTGTTCCTGATCTTGGCCGAACACTATTGTGTTCTTCGGAATTTGAGATTCTTCGGCCAACTAATGGTGTTTCTCCATATACCCTAGTGTTTCTATTGTTGTGTCCGTTTGTGCAAGGGCAGATTCAATCTTTGACTGCGGGTACTTCCTCCTCACATAGCCGAATCAAACCGAGGCAAGTTTACGATGTCCTTCTTCCTGACCTTGTGAGTGCGGATCATCGAGAGTACAAAGAAAACCTTTCTCAATACGAAGAATCATGCAAGAAAATTACAGAATGTTTGATCGACATAGAAAAATTTAGGCAATCATTGGATATCGACAGCACTCTGGAAGTGCAAAGCTAGTATTGTTTGTGTGCATCTTTCCGACCACTTTTTGACTTCATCACTTTCCCCCGCCACCCTCCACCACCCCCTCCGGCGCCGGCAGCATCGGCACATGGCCCGGTTCCGCGGCGACGCGGGCGAGCCAGGCGTTGACGGCCGGATAGCCGGACAGGTCGAAGCCGCCT
This sequence comes from Rhodospirillaceae bacterium, assembly GCA_009840595.1. GTDB lineage: Bacteria > Pseudomonadota > Alphaproteobacteria > Bin65 > Bin65 > Bin65. The sequence continues at coordinate 17,822 of VXNK01000152.1, forward strand.
TCATGGGCGACGTGGGTGTAGGCGTAGAGGGCGATGTCGGCGACCGTCATGGCGTCGCCGCCGAACCAGTCCGCGGCGCCGAGATGCCCTTCCATCACCGCGAGCGCGGCATGGCCGCCTTCCTGCTTCGCCGGCAGCTGGGCGCGCTGCAGGTCGGTCATGTCCGAATGCTGGATCCAGTGGCGCGCGACGGCGATGTTGGGCTCGTGGCTGTATTGCTCGAAGAACAGCCATTGCAGGGTGAGCGCCCGGTCGAGCCGCGCCGCCGGCAGGAAGCGCGAGCCCTCCGCCAGATAGCACAGGATCGCGTTGGATTCGGCGAGGCAGGTTCCGTCCTCCAGCACCAATAGCGGAATTCGCCCGTTCGGGTTGAGGGCGAGGAAATCCGCCGTCCGCGTCTCGCCCGTCATGATGTCGAGTTCGATCCGTTCGTAGGTCAGGCCGAGATGGGCCATCAGCAGGCGCGGCTTGTAGCCGTTGCCGGAGAGATGGTTGTCGTACAGGCGGAGCATGGGCGGAGTCCTGAGGCGGTGAGGGGACGCGCGTTTTCCGAAACCCGGCCGCGACTGACGAGTGGCGCAAATGCCGAATATCGGTAAGATCGCGCCAACATGCCCGATCGCCCGCCCCATTCCACCGTCGTCGCCCTGGCCTATGACGGGCTGTGCACCTTCGAGTTCGGCTGCGCCTACGAGATTTTCGGCCTGCCGCGGCCGGAGCTGGACCGGCCCTGGTACCGGTTCGAGGTCTGCGCGGCGGAGCCGGGGCCGCTCGCGGCGGCGGGCGGACTCGCGGTCCGGGCGCCCCATGACCTCGGCCTCATCGAGCGGGCGGACACGGTGATCGTGCCGGGCTGGAAGAGCCCGGATGCGCCGGCGCCGCCGGCCCTGCTCGCTGCGCTCGCCGGCGTGGTCGAGCGGGGCGGCCGGCTGGCGTCGATCTGCTCGGGCGCCTTCCTGCTCGCCGCGGCCGGAGTGCTGGACGGCCGGCGCGCCACCACCCACTGGCGCTACACCGGGGCGCTGGCGCGGCGCTACCCGCACATCCGGGTCGATCCGGACGTGCTCTACGTCGACGAAGGCCCGGTCCTGACCTCGGCCGGCAGCGCGGCGGGCCTCGATCTCTGCCTCCATATCGTGCGCCGCGACCACGGCGCGGCGGTCGCCAACGCCGTCGCCCGGCGGCTGGTGCTCGCGCCGCACCGCGACGGCGGCCAGCGCCAGTTCGTCGAAACCCCGGTCTCCGCCGGGGCGGACGCCGGCCGGCTGGCGCGGTTGCTCGACTGGCTGCCCGGCCATATCGACGAGGCGCTCAGTGTCGCCGACCTCGCCGCGCGGGCGGGCATGAGCGTGCGCAATTTCCAGCGGCGCTTCCGCGAAGCGACCGGACTGCCGCCGGGCGATTGGCTCAACCGGCAGCGCGTCGAGCGGGCCCGCCGCCTTGCGGAAACCACGGATCTGACCGTCGAACAGATCGCGACGCGCGCGGGCTTCGGCAGCGTCGAGACCCTGCGCCATCACTTCCGGCGCCTGGTCGGCACCGCTCCGACCGACTACCGCCGCACCTTCGGCCGGGTTAAGGGATGACCATGACAGACACCGACGATTTTTCCGATGACCGTGGGCCCGGCCCACTCGGCCGCTTTGTCCGCGCCTTCTACGACGCGCGCCGGGACGCGGCCCGCGCCGGCGATCCCGGCCGGCTCGAACCCTTCATCGCCGCCGACGTGCACTGGCGCGAGCCGGATGTCGGCGCGCATATGGGCTATCTGCGCGGCCGCGACGCCGTGCTCGATATGATCCGCCGGGCGCTCGCCACGACCGGCGGCACCTTCGACCTCAGCGTGACCGCCACGGTCGAGACCGGCAGCCATGTCGCCGCGCTCATCGCCTGGTCGGCGGAGAAGGACGGAGAGCGCATCGCCGGGCGCGAGCTTGCGGTCTACGAGGTGCGCGACGGCCGCATCGCCGCGGCATGGTTCCACCCGGAGAACATCGCCGACGACCGGGTCTTCTGGGGCGAAGGGCAGTCCTGAGCGGCCCCGAACGGCCCTGAACCGGGCCAACCCGCCGGCCGCCTTCAGCGCCCCTTCACGCGCGCGAAGGCGTCCAGCGCTTTGCGCCGGGCTTCGGCGTGGCCGACGATCGGGCGCGGATAGGTTTCGCCCAGGCGCACGCCCGCGGCCCCAAGCGCGTCGGGCGGCGCGTCCCACGGCCGGTGAATCCAGCGGTCCGGCAGGCCGGCCAGCTCCGGAACGAAGCGGCGGACATAGTCGCCGCCCGGGTCGAACTTCCGGCCCTGGGTTACGGGGTTGAAGATGCGGAAATAAGGCGCGGCGTCGGCGCCGCAGCCGGCGACCCATTGCCAGTTGGCGCTGTTGTTGGCGAGGTCGGCGTCGACCAGCGTGTCCCAGAACCAGGCCGCGCCGGCCTGCCACGGGATCAGCAGATGCTTGACCAGGAAAGACGCCGTGACCATGCGCAGCCGGTTGTGCATCCAACCGGTCTGCCAGAGCTGGCGCATGCCGGCATCGACGAAGGGATAGCCGGTGCGCCCCCGCTGCCACGCGCGCAGCGCCGCCGGATTGTCCGCCCACGGAAATCCGGCGAAGCGGGGCTGCAGGGGTTCGTCCGGCAGGTCCGGGAAGTCGGCGAGCAGGTTGTAGCAGAATTCGCGCCAGCCGATTTCGGCGAGGAACTTCCGGGGGCCGTCATCGGCCGGGCCGTCGCCGAGTGCGGAGCAGGCATGGACGGCATGCCAGATCCGGCGCGGCCCGATCTCGCCGAAATGCAGGTGCGGCGACAGGTGCGAGACTGAAGCGAGGTCCGGCCGGTCGCGCTCCGCCGCATAGCCGTGCAGGCCGTTGGCCAGGAACGCCTGCAACAGCCGTTGCGCCGTCGCTTCGCCGGGCTGCCACGCGGCGCGCAGGCCGCCGGCCCAGTCCGGCGCCGTCGGCAGCAGGCCCCAGGAGTCGAGCGGTTCGCTACGCACCGGCCGGCCGGATGCCGCCGCGTCGCCGAACGCCGGTTCGGGCAGGGGCGGCGCCGGCGGGTCCGCCGCCAGGCAGGCGCGCCAGAAGGGCGTGAACACGCGATAGGGCGCGCCGCTCCCGGACAGGACGGTCCCCGGCTCGAACAGCAGCGCGGCGTTGAAATTCCGGACCGCCACCCCCACGGCGTTCAGCGCCGCTTCGATCGCGCCGTCGCGCCGGACCGCCCAGGGTTCGTAGCAGCGGTTCCAGTAGACGCCGCGCGCGCCGGTCTCGGCGATCAACTGTTCGATGACCGGTCCCGCCGCGCCCTGGCGCAGGACGAGGCGGAGGCCCCGTTCGGCAAGGCTCCGCGCCAGCGACTCCAGACTGTGATGCAGCCACCAGCGCGACGCGCCGCCCGGCGCCCACGGGCCGGCGCTTTCCCGGTCCAGAATGTAGAGCGGAATCACCGGCCGTCCGGTCGCCGCTGCGGCGGTGAGCGCGGGATTGTCCGACAGGCGCAGGTCCTGCCGGAACCAGACGATGACCGGCGCGAGGACGCCCGCGCCGGCCCGGTCCGCAGCCGTTTCCGGCGCGTCGGCTGAGTCGCCCGCCCGGCCTGAGCGGGCGCCGATCGGGTATCCGGCAGTCACGCTCGTGCGAAGGGGGGCTTCGGCGCGAACGGCGCTACGCGGCCCGCGGCGACAGCGAGCACCGGCCGCGGTCGGGGTTGGGCTCGACGTCGCGGTCGAGCAGGTCGCCGAGCATGTCGGCGCCGCCGACATAAGCGCCGTCCAGCCAGATCTGCGGCACCGTGATCGGGGTTTTCGGCCCGACGATCGGCTTGACCCGGGCCAGCATCTCGTAAAGCGCGCGGGGGTCGCGCACCACGTCGTGATAGGCATAGTCGATGCCCGCTTCGGCGAGATAGGACTTGGCGCGGACGCAGTGCGGGCAGGTTTCCTTGCCGAAAAGATGATTGCCGGCCGGCGCGCTGCGCCGGGCCCAGGCGTCGATCACGGCTTCGGTCAGCACGCCGCGGTTGAGCGCGTGGCCCTGGCTGACCAGCCGCCCCTCGACGATGACAATGGGCGCGTGCCAGCCGCCTTTCGGCAGGGGACGCCACCATTCGCTCAGCCAGTCGTGAATGTCGACGGCGACCGGAATGCCGTCGAGTTCGTGCGCCATCGTGTCCCGGATCACGTCGAGGGTCAGCGAGCACTCGCCGCACGGAATCTTGACCTTGAACGGCCCCCATGCGCCGGCCCAGCGGTACAGGGTGACGGCCACGGGAGACGCGGTCGGTTCGGTTGCAGGCATGGCCGGTACTTTCCTTCGATCGTGCCGGGGAAGCGTCTGCCCGGCCGCGAAGCCGGTTCCATTTCCTGAAGCGGTTCGCGGCGCGCCGGCGCTTGTCGTCGAACAATAGACATTCCCCGGAACCGGGGTAAACCGCCTTGCCGGCCCGCCGGCCAGAATGCGCCGGCGAAAATGCGCTGCGGCATCGGCGACCTGCCTCGATCCTGCGGTTTTCATGGCGTCGCGCCCGGTTATAGTGCGCCCGGCCCGCCGGACCAGCCCTTTCGCACCTGCCGAACGACCGGAAAATCAGCCATGACCGAAGCCGTTTCCGCCGTTGACCCCCATCCCCGCCGGTCCGTCGACCTGCTGGGCTCGACGATGCGCTACATCGATACCGGGTCGGGCGAGCCGGTCGTGCTGCTCCACGGCAACCCGACCTCGTCCTATCTGTGGCGCAACGTGATCCCGGAACTGGCCGGCACTTTCCGCTGTCTGGCGCCGGACCTCATCGGCATGGGCGAATCCGGCAGGAATCCGTCGGGCGAATATACCTTCGCCGAACACAGCAAATTCATCGACGCTTGGCTCGATGCCGTGCTGCCGGAGGGCAGGTTGCGGCTGGTCGTCCATGACTGGGGCGGCGCGCTCGGCTTCCACTGGGCGGCGCGCCACCCGGACCGGGTCGCCGGCATCGCCTATATGGAAACGGTGGTCTGCCCGGTCAGTTGGGCCGACTGGCCGGAGCAGGCGCGCGGCATCTTCCAGGGCTTCCGCTCGCCCAAGGGCGAAGACCTGATCCTGAACCGCAACCTGTTCATCGAAGGGGTGCTGCCCCATTCGGTGATGCGCACGCTCTCGGACGCGGAGATGGACGCCTACCGCAAGCCCTTTGCCGAAGGCGGCGAGGTCCGCCGGCCGATGCTGACCTGGCCGCGCCAGATCCCCATCGACGGCGAACCGCCGGAGGTCGTCGCCGTCGTCGAGGCCTACGGCGCGGCGATGAAGGCGAGCCCGATCCCGAAGCTGTTCGTCAACGCCGACCCCGGCAGCATCCTGACCGGCCCGGCGCGCGACTTCTGCCGCAGCTGGGCCAACCAGGAGGAGGTCACCGTGAAGGGGCTGCATTTCGTGCAGGAGGATTCGCCGGCCGCAATCGGCGCGGCGTGCAGCGATTTCTTTTCCAGACATGCCGCCTGAGGAGGTGCAGGGATGACCGAGAAACTTGTCGAAGTCGAAATCGCGGGCGGCGTCGCCTGGGTGACCATGAACCGGCCCAAGGCGCTGAACGCCCTGAACCGGGACATGACCCAGGCCCTGATCGGATCGATCAACCCGCTGGAACACGACCCCGGCGTGCGCTGCGTCGTCATCCGCGGCGGCGACCATTTCATGGCCGGCGGCGACCTCAAGTCCTTCCACGCCATGCTCGGCCGGCCGCGCGCGGACAATCTGGTGGCGCTCGAGGCCTTCGTTCACGAAGTCCACAGCCTGATTATCGCCATCCGGCGCATGCCCAAGCCGGTGGTCGCGTCGGTGAGCGGCGCCTGCGCCGGCTTCGGGCTCAGCTTCATGAGCGCCGCCGACCTCGCCATCGCGGCGGACGACAGCTACTACACGCTCGCCTACACCCTGATCGGCACCAGCCCCGACGGCGGCTCGACCTATGCCCTGCCGCGGCTGGTCGGGCTGAAGAAAGCCGCGGAGCTGGCCCTGCTCGGCGACCGGTTCGACGCCGCGGCGGCGCAGGACTACGGCCTGGTCAACTGGGTGGTGCCGGCGGCCGACCTCGCGGCCGAGACGGAGAAGCTGGCGGCCCGCCTGGCGGCCGGCCCGACCGTCGCCTACGGGCGCACCAAGGCGCTGCTGCAGCGCTCGCTGGACAATCCGCTGGAGCGGCAGTTGCAGCTCGAAGCCGAGAATTTCTCGGCCTGCGCCGTCGAGCCGGATTTCGCCGAAGGCGTCACCGCCTTCGTGGAAAAGCGCCGGCCGGCCTTTACCGGCAAGGCCTGACCCCCCGGCCTGACCTGAAGCGCAGCGGGGCGCGGGACGGCAGTGAGCGCAGCTTTTCTCGACGTTCCGCTCTACGGTTTCGCCGCCATGCTCCTGGCGACGCTGCTCGGCGGCGTCCTGCGCGGCTTCACCGGCGGCGCCGGGGCGGTCGTCGTCGTCATGCCGGTGCTGAGCGCCTTCGTCGGTGCGCGCGAAGCCGTGCCGGTCGGCGTCAGCCTGATGCTGCTGACCGGCATCCAGCTCGGCCCCAGGGCCATCCGCGACGCCGACCTGCGCGAGACGCTGATCCTGAGCGCCGCCTGCGCCCTGCTGATACCCGCCGGCGCCTGGCTGCTGTTCACCCTCGACGAAGACCTGATGCGCCGCGCCGTCGCCGGCATCGCCATCCTGTTCGCGGCGATCCTGCTCACGGGCTGGCGCCATACCGGGCGGCGCGGGCCCGCCGCGGCCGGTCTGGCCGGCGGGTTGAGCGGCCTGATCAGCGGCGCGGTCGGCATGGGCGGCCCGCCGATGTTCCTCTACGTCATGTCGGGCACGGCGCCGGCCCACGTCCAGCGCGGCACGATCGCGCTGTCCAGCTCGATCACGCCGGTCGTCACCCTGATCGCGATGGCGGTCGCCGGGGCCTTCGTGCCCCGGGTCTTCTGGCTGATCGCGATACTGGCGCCGCTCTTCGTCGTCGGCACCTGGGCCGGCACACGCTTCTTCGGCCGGGTCGACGAGGCCCTGTTCCGGCGCCTGTCGCTCGGCGCGATGATCGTCGTCTCGACGCTGGTGCTGTTTCTCTAGGCGGCTTCTTCAGGCGGCGCGCATCAGCCGGGTCCGCCGGGCCGGCCCCCGATCGAGCAGGCGGCGACCCACCAGGCGGGGTGCGCCGCCGCGATGGCGCGGGCCGCCGCGGCCGCGGCGCCCTCGCTGCCGAACAGGCCGAAGCAGGTGGCGCCGCTGCCCGACATGCGCGCCAGCCGGAGGCCCGGCGCGGCACGCAAGACCGCCAGGACGTCCGCAATTTCCGGCACGCGCGCGATAGCCGGCGTTTCGAGATCGTTGCGGTTGGGTTCGGCGCGCGCCACGAGATCGCCGTTCCGATCGCCGTCCCGAAGGCCGGCAGGCGGCGAGAACCGGCCGGCGAGGGCGCCGAAGACGGCACCGGTCGGGGCCGCCGCGCCCGGATTGACCAGGACCGCCGGCGCGGCCGGCGGCGGGGGCGCCAGCGGCGTCAGCGTTTCGCCGATCCCGGTCATCCGGGCGGTCCGGCCGGCCAGGCAGACCGGTACATCGGCGCCCAGGCCGAGCGCTAGCCGGGCGAGGTCCTCCCCGCCGATTTCGGCCCGCCACAGCCGGGCGCACAGGCGGAGCGCCGCTGCCGCATCGGCGGAGCCGCCGCCGACACCCGCCGCGACCGGCAGGTTCTTTTCCAGGTGCAGCGCGGCGCCCGCCGGGACGCCGCACCGGGCGGCCAGCGCCCGCGCCGCGCGCAGGACGAGATTGTCGCCGCCGGTCTCGAGCGCCCCGGCAAACGGGCCGGAGACCGTCAGGCTCAGCGTCTCCGCCGGCGCCCCGGTCAGGCGGTCGCCGATGTCGGCGAAAGCCACCAGGCTGTCCAGCTCATGATAGCCGTCCGGCCGGCGGCCGGTCACATGGAGCCACAGGTTGATCTTGGCCGGCGCAAACGCCCCCAACGGTAATTCGGCCGGCGGATCGGGCGGCGGCATGGAGATGTCCGGCGTCCGGGCGCTTGCCTTATTGCCGCCGGATCGGCCGGAAGGGCGGCAAGCCGTTCCGCAGCCTTTCCTCGGTCTTTTCCCGCTCGGCCTCTTCGGGGCCGAGCCACAGCGCCCGGCGCCACTGGAAGCGCGCTTCGTGCCGCCGCCCGGCGCGCCAATAGGCGTCGCCCAGATGCTGATTGATGATCGGGTCGTGGGGCCGCAACTCGGTCGCCCGCTCCAGATGCCGGACGGCCGCCTCGAAATTGCCCAGGCGGTATTCGACCCAGCCGACGGAATCGACGATGTAGCCGTCGTTCGGCCGCTTGCGCACCGCCTCCTCCAGCATCCCGCGCGCGCGCTCCAACTGCTCGCCCCGGTCGACCCATGAATAGGCAAGATAGTTCAGCACATAGGGCTGACCGGGGTTGAGCTTCAGGGCGCGCAGGAAATCCCGTTCGGCGCGCGGCCACTGCCCGGAGCGCTCCAGCGCAATGCCCCGGGCGTAGAGCAGGTTCCAGTGCCGCGGCGCGATGTCGGCGATGCGTTCATACGCCCGGTCGTAGGCGGCGACCGCCTCGGCGAACGCCGAGCGGCTGCGGTGCACGTTGCCCAGGAGCCAGAGGGCGTCGAAGCGCCCGGGCATCTCGGCCGCCATCTTTTCCAGGATGGCGGACGATTCGTCGTACCGTTCCAGTTCGACCAGCGCGGCGGCGGCGGATTTGCGCGCCTCCCAGTTGTAGACGCTCCCGGATCCGATCGTCCGGAATACCGCGATGGCGTCGCGGTGGCGGCCGTCGCCGTCCAGCACGGTGCCCAGGGCGAAGGCCGACGCCGCATCGCGCGGCCGCATCCAGACGGCAAGCCGCGCCAGCGGCAGGGCCTGCTCCGGCCGGTCGGCCAGGTTGAGCGCGCTCGCCACATTGAGCAGGGCCTCGGCCGCGCCGTCGGCCGGCGAGCCGACCGGGGGCGCAACCGACGCGTCGGCCTCGTAGCGCGCCCGCAGCAGCCGCCCGGTCATCGAGTCGGGGTTGACGGCCAGAAACCGGTCGATGGTCTCGAAGCCCGCTGCCGCATCGCCGGTCCGGAACAGGAAGTTGGACCGGGTTTCGGCCACCCGCAGCGATCCGATCGCCGGGGTTGCCGTCACCGCCGCGTAGGCTTCCGCGGCGCGTTGCGGCCGGCCGGCGACATCCAGCAGATGGGCCCGGTGCAGCAGCCGGAACGGGCGGAACTGCACGACCTCTTCCAGGTCGCGGTGCTCGTCCAGCGCCAGGTCCGGATCCTTGTGGCGGCCGAGGGACATCCAGGCGCGGAGCAGGGGCAGCAGAAGCCGCATGACACTGTCGTGCGCGATCCGGTCGAGATGGTCCTGCGCGGCGCCGAACCGCTCCTGCTTCGCTGCGTGCAGGGCGAGCACCAGGCGGGCCATGGTCGGGCCGCCCCCGGACAGCGCGACGGTCCGCCGGGCGACGGCCGTCGCGCGCTCCATCCGGCCCGCCAGCACATGGGAGCGCAGGGCCAGGATCAGGAACCGGAGGCGGTTGCGCGCCTCCGGGGCCGCGGTCTCGAAATAGGCCGAGGCGCGGCCGGAATCCTTGCGGCGCGAGGCGTGAAGCGCCGAAAGATAGGCGCCCCAGGCGGTGGTCGCCGCCGCCGGCGGCGCAGCGGCGGGCCGGCCTTCGGCCGCCGCCGGGGCGGCCTGCGCAACCGCGAGCGACAACGCCAGGGCCGGCAAGGCCGCCCCGAGCCCGACGGCGCGCAGCAGGCCGAGGCGCGTGCGTCCCTCACATGTTCGGATAGTTCGGTCCACCGCCGCCTTCCGGCACCGCCCAGTCGATATTCTGGGTCGGGTCCTTGATGTCGCAGGTTTTGCAATGCACGCAATTCTGGGCGTTGATCTGGAGCCGCGGGTTGGCGCCGTCGTCGTCGCGCAGGATCTCGTAGACCCCGGCCGGGCAATAGCGCTGCTCCGGCGCGTCGTAGAGCGCCAGATTGTGGTCGACCGCGACGGCGCCGTCTTTCAGCACGAGATGAACCGGCTGGTTCTCCTCGTGGTTGGTCGCCGAGAAGGAGACGTTGGTCAGCCGGTCGAACGACAGCACGCCATCGGGCTTCGGATAGTCGATCGGCCGGTGCTTGTCCTTCGGCTCGATAGCTTCATGGTCCGGCTTCGCCGCCCGCAGGGTCCAGGGCGCCCGGCCGCGGAACAGCTGCTGATCGATGCCGAACAGGAGGGTGCCGGCGACCAGGCCCTTCTTCATCAGCGGCTTGAAGTTGCGCGCCCGGTGCAGTTCGTCCTTCACCCAGCTCTTCTCGAACGCCGCCGGATAGGCTGCCAGTTCGTCCTGCGCGCGCCCGGCGGCCACGGCCTCGAACGCCGCCTCGGCCGCCATCATGCCGGTCTTCATCGCGGTGTGGCTGCCCTTGATGCGCGGCGCGTTGAGGAATCCGGCGTTGTCGCCGATCAGGCAGCCGCCGGGGAACGCCAGCTTCGGCAGGGATTGCAGCCCGCCGGCATAGATGGCGCGCGCGCCGTAGGCGATGCGCTTGCCGCCTTCGAGGAAGGCGCGCACCTTCGGATGGTGCTTGTAGCGCTGGAATTCCTCGTAGGGGCTGAGATAGGGGTTCCTGTAGTCGAGCCCGACGACGAAGCCGACCGAGACCAGCTTCTCGTCGAAATGGTAGAGGAAGGAGCCGCCATAGGTCTCGCGGTCGAGGGGCCAGCCGGCGCTGTGCATGACCAGGCCAGGCTTGTGCCGCGCCGGCTCGATTTCCCAGAGTTCCTTGATGCCGATGCCGTAGGACGGCGGATCGGCCGCGTCGCGCAGGCCGAAGCGGGCGTCGAGCTGCTTGCCGAGCGAGCCGCGGCAGCCCTCCGCGAACAGGGTGTATTTGGCCAGCAGCTCCATGCCCGGCGTGTAGTTCGCCGTCTGCGCACCGTCAGCGCCGATCCCCATGTCGCCGGTCGCGACGCCGCGGACCCGGCCTTCCCCGTCGTAGAGCACCTCGGCGGCGGCGAAGCCGGGATAGATTTCGACGCCCAGCGCCTCGGCCTGTTCGGCGAGCCAGCGGCACAGGTTGCCCAGGCTTATGATGTAGTTGCCGTGGTTGCCGAAACAGGCGGGCAGGAACAGGTTCGGCACTTTGAAGCCGCCCTTCTCGGTCAGGAAGAAGAAGCGGTCCTCGCTCACCGGGGTATCGAGCGGCGCGCCGCGGTCCTGCCAGTCGGGCAGCAGTTCGTTCAGCGCGCGCGGGTCGAGCACGGCGCCGGACAGGATGTGCGCGCCGACTTCCGAGCCCTTTTCGAGGACGCAGACCTCGATGTCGCCGCCGGTTTCCGCGGCGCGCTGCTTCAGGCGGATCGCGGCGGCCAGGCCGGACGGGCCGGCGCCGACGATCACCACGTCGTATTCCATCGCTTCGCGGGCCGACTGCTCTTCCGTCATCCTGTCCGATCCCGTCCTGTTCCGGCGCGCCGGCGGTTCCCGCGTCCGCGCCCTAAGGGCTTGTAACGCCGGCGGCTTTCCCCGAGAGTCGCGAGCGTGCACGCGGGCGCAGGCGTTTCGGGTGCGCAGCACATGACACTTAACGCAGAGGGCCGTTTCGCGCCATGCCCGATCGCAATGACCGGCAGTCCGCGACAGCGGCGGAGGCGCTCCGGCACGCGCTCGCCTGGCAGGTCGAGGCCGGCGCGGACGAGGCGATCGGCGAGCGGCCGGTCGACCGGCGGGACCGCGCTCCGGAACCGGCCCCCGGCAGGCCGTCACCGGACAGGCCGGCCCCTCAGGCCGCGTCGCCGCCGATGCCGGCACAGCAGGGCGCCGGTCCACCGGCCCGCGCCGCGCCGGCCGCCGCCCCGGCGCGGACCCCGGCCGCTGCCCCCGTACGTCTGGAATCGACCGGCGAAACCGTGGCGTCCGCCCGGGAGAGCGCCCGGAGCGCCGGGACGCTGGAAGAACTGCGCGACGCGGTCGCCGCCTTCGACGGTTGCGCGCTGAAGAAGACCGCGATGAACACCGTGTTCGCCGACGGCGCGCCGGAAGGCCGGCTCATGCTGATCGGCGAGGCTCCGGGCGCGGAGGAAGACCGCCAGGGCAAGCCCTTCGTCGGCGCCAGCGGCCAGCTGCTCGACAAAATGCTGGCCGCCATCGGCGTCAGCCGCGAGAACGACGCCTACATCACCAACATCGTGTTCTGGCGTCCGCCGGGAAACCGCGAACCCTCGGCCGCCGAAACCGCGGTCTGCCGCCCCTTCCTGGAGCGCCACATCGAGCTGAAAAAGCCCGAAATCCTGGTGTTTCTCGGCGGGCCCTCGGCCAAGACGCTGCTCGACCGCAAGGAGGGCATCACCCGCTTGCGCGGGCGCTGGTTCGAATTCCGCACGCCGGACATGATCGGGTCCGGCGTCGGGCCGATCCCGGCCATGCCGCTGTTCCACCCGGCCTACCTGCTGCGCAGTCCGCTCAACAAGCGGGAGGCCTGGCGGGACCTGCTGGCGATCCGGGCGCGGCTCGACGGGTCGGGCTAGCGCCCCGCGCCGCTAGTCCCCGGCCGTCTCCTCCCGCCAGCCGCCGATGGCGTCGAGCGGCAGGCTGCCGATCTCGGTGACGACCTGGACGAGCACTTCGGCGGCCTCGTCGAGCAGGCGCGCGCCGGTTTCCGGGGTGGCGAGGGTCGCGTCGCCGACGGCGCCGGCCGGGTTGAGGTCCTGGGCCTGCCAGCCGAAGCCGACCGTGCGCCCGAACGGCCGCAGATGGGCGTAGGCCTGCGCCATCTCCTCGGAGCGCGAGGCGAAACGCTGCACCTTGTTCTGCCGCACCGCGCCGGGCCGGACCGCCTGCATGATCGCGGTCTCGGCCGCGCCGCCATGGATGCCGTGGGCCGCCTCGTGGACGCCGAAATGGCTCTCCGCCTGCCAGTAGCGGTAGCCGTTGAGCGGGAAGACCAGCAATTCGTGCTTGCGGCGCAGCTTGTGGGCGACGATGTCGAGCACCGCCGGGTTGCCGCCGTGGCAGTTGAGCAGCGCCAGCTTGCGGAAGCCGGCCGCCGCGACGCCGCCGGCCAGTTCCATCAGCACCGCGATCATGGTTTCCGCCGACAGGCTGAGGGTGCCGGGAAAATCGCCGTGCTCGATGCTGACGCCGACCGGCAGGGCCGGCAGCACGAGCAGCGGCACCCTGACCGGCAGCCGCGCGACCAGCCGCTCGACCAGCGCTGTGCAGATATCGTGGTCGACCGAGACCGGCAGGTGCGGCCCGTGCTGCTCGGTCGCCGAAACCGGCAGCAGGACCACCGTCGCCGCCGGATCAAAGCCGGCGAACTCCTCGGTCGTATGGTCGGCCCAATAGCGGGAGCGGTTGGTCATGGGAGTGCGGGGCGAGGGCGGCGTTATTTTTTCGGCGGATCTTCGACGCTCGGCTCAACCGGGCGGGCCGGATAGCAGACATAGTCTCGGGCTGAGGACTTCTGCCGCGCCCGGATATCGCGGAAAATCGCCGTCACGTCATAATCGAACCGGGCCGCGTGCGCGTCCCGAACGGCCCGGACTTCCGCGATAATCGGGTCAGTCCGCGTCATCTCCATGACCGGCCTCCATAAGTTCGTTCGGCGTGCAGATCACCGGCGGCTCGAAGCCCGCCTGCCGGCACGCCCGTTCGATTTGCGACCTCATGGCTGCGTTGGCGATGTGCCGAAAATTCCATGTTACCAGATAGTCGGCACCGTTTGCCGCGGCAACGGCGATATGCGCGGCATCGCCGGCGGCGCGACGAGGAATCGCTCCCGAATCGAGGAGCGTTCCCGCCAATCGTTCCGCGTCCAAAGTCGCTTCGAGAAGCGTCACAGATTCGAGCGCTTCGAGACGGGCGCGGGCGGCGTTCGGGTCGCCCGCACCGGCTTCTGAAATGACCAGCGCGGACGCAACGAGTTGGAATTTGTCTGGCGCCAGACGCCACCAGTCGCGCGTGACGGCTTGATAAGCCGCGGTAACGACATCGCGCGAGGGTCGGGCCGTGAGATAGCTGACGACCGATGTTTCGACATATGCGGTGGGAATCATTATCAGGGCGTCAATTGGCGAATACACGCGCGGGCAGATTTCGATGCGCTATCGTGCGCGTACAGATTCGCGTTTTCCTCACAAGCCTTGACGATCGCAGCGAGCACTACACCATTCGCGAGGTTTCGACCATTGGGACTGCGCTTGAGACAGCGCGGCAGGAGTGAAGATGAGCACGTTCGGCGACGATCTGATCCGGTCGCTCAACGAGGCGCTGGCCCACGCGAAAGGCGAAGGCCCGGCGATCGTGCATACGCCCGTCGCGCCGCGCGAGGTGCGCGAGCAGGCAAGGCTGACCCAGGCACAGATGGCGCCACTGATGGGCATGAGCCTGTCCGGCTACCGGAAATGGGAACAGGGAACCCGGCAGGTCAGCGGGCCGGCGGCGATGCTGCTACGCGTGATCCAGAAGGAGCCGGAAGCCGTCAAACGCGCTCTGTCGTCTTCCTGACCGAGGCGACCGCGCCGTCCCCGCCGCCCGCCCCTTGCCGCGCGGCCGGCAGCCCCCATTTCCGGGTCAACCTGCCGGCATCGGGCAACCGGCGCTGCGACACCCGGAGAACGGCATGACACAATCCGCGAAGCCCAGGGCCCGGCCCGTCGGCATCAACCATATCGCGCTCGAGGTCGGCGACATCCAGGAAGCGCTGGATTTCTACCGCGGCTTCCTCGATTTCGAAGTCTCGTCCCAGAGCGAGAAGGCGGCCTTCATCTATTTCGGCGACCAGTTCATCAACTTCATGACCGGCCGCCGCCAGGGCCCGGACGAGGGCCGCCATTTCGGTATCGCGGTGGACGACAAGCCGCTCGCCATCGAACGGCTGAAGGAGATGGGCGTCGAATTGCTCGATACCCGCTTCACCGATTTCCTCGACCCCTGGGGCAACCGGGTCGAGCTCACGACCTACACCAATATCCAGTACACCAAGGCCGACCATATCCTGAACGGCATGGGCCTCGGCCACCTGAAGAAGACGCCGGGAGCGATCGAGGAACTGGCGAAGAAGGGCATGGCGCCGGAAGGGTAGCGGCCGGATCAATGACGGTATCCGAAACAGCCGGAAGCGGAACGAAGTCGAAGGAGCCTGGAATGAGCATTTCGGTAAGCGCTAAGTCGCTGCGTTTCGACCGGCACACCATGTGGGTGGAACTGGACGACGGGCGTTCGCTCGGGGTGCCGCTCGCCTGGTTCCCGCGATTGATGCAGGCGACGCCGGAGCAGCGCGAGAAGTACCGCATCGGCTATTCCGGCAACGGTCTGCACTGGGACGAACTCGACGAGGACATTTCGGTGGAAGGCCTGTTGCACGGACGCGGCGACGGCACGCAACCGGGCTCCGAAGCGGCCTGACACGGCCCTTGCACCGCCGGCCGGCGCGTTGATCCATGCCCCCGCCCCCGCGCCTGCCCGATACGGACGTCATTATCGCTGCCGGCGGGCGGTGATGCGCGCCGGCGGGGCAAGGGACGGCGCGAAAGGGCGGGACCGCGTGCTGCTCGGCGCGGCCCTGGTCGCGGCGGCGGGGCTGATGTTCGCGCTTGCGGGCATGGCGATCAAGATGGCCGGAGCCAGCCTCGGCAGCGTCGATGTCCTGTTCTGGCGCAACGTGCTGAGCCTGTCGATTCTCCTGCCCTGGATCGTCCGGCGCCGGCCCGGCGCGCTGCGGCCGGTGCATGGCGGGCTGATGGCCTTGCGCGGCGTGGCGGTGGTGTGCTCGCTGCTCTGCTACTACTACGCCGTCCAGGTGCTGCCGCTCGCCGAGGCGGTTTTGCTGAATTTCAGTTCGGCGATCTTCGTCCCGCTGCTCGGTTTCCTGCTGTTTCGTTTCGCCCTCGATCGCCGGGTGCTGCTCGCGGTGCTCGTCGGTTTCGCCGGCGTCGCCCTCATCCTCAAGCCGGGCACGGATTTCTTTCAGCCCGCGGCGCTGGTCGGCCTCGCCTCCGGAATGCTCGGCGGGCTGGCCGCGGTCGCCGTCTGGCGCATGCCGGAAGAGGAAAATCCCGTCCGCATCGCCGTCTGGTTCGCGCTGATCGGCATCCTCATCACCGCGGGGCCGGCGCTGGCCGATCCGGTCCTGCCGCCGGCGGAAGCCTGGCCGCCGCTGATCGCGCTCGGCCTGTTCTCGACCGCGGCCCACATCCTGTTCGCCCAGGGCTGCCTGGTCGCGCCGGCCGACCGGGTCAGCCCGCTCGACTACACCGCCGTCTTGTTCGCCGCCGCCCTCGGCTGGCTGATCTGGGGCGAGCGGGTGGACTGGCTCCTCGCGGCGGGCGCCGCCCTGATCGTCGCCGGCGCCGTCATCGCGATCCGCGCCGGGCGGCCGGGCGCGGACGCGTGACCCGCCTTGCCGATCCGGAGGCCATCGTCGCCGGCGGGCCGGCCGGCTTCGGCGCGGGCCGCAAGCCGTCGCGTTGCTTTCCCCGACCCGGGCCGGCGCTGTCCCCCGCCCCTCAATCGTTCCGGAAATTCACCGAGTTGAGGTAGGCAAGGCACGCCTCCAGCGGCTCCACGTCGCCGAACTTGGCGTCGATGTCGAACAGGTTCCATTCGGTGGCGCCGGGGATGCGGTCGCCGATGGCCTCGCGCACGGCGATCGGGCGGAAGCCCTCGGCCAGCCCGTCGGTCACCGTGGCGCGCACGCAGGCCGAGGCGGTGACGCCGGTGACCAGGATGGTATCGACCCCGGCGGCGCGCAGGTAGCCGGCGAGATAGGTGCCGTGGAAGGCGCTCGCCCGCTTCTTGATCATCACCTGCTCGCCGTCGATCGGCGCGATCCGGCTGTCGATCGCCCAGATATCCTCGTTCTTCTGGTCGGCGATCTCGATCGGGATCTTGTAGTGCCACAGGCCCATGTCGGTGCGCGGGTCGTCCGGGTCCGGGTTCTGGTAGCAGACCGTGGTGTAGACCACCGGATGGCCGTTCTCGCGGCAGGCGTCGATCAGCTGGCGGGTCGCCGGGATGATCCGGTCGTCGATGCCCTCGCAGGTGAAGGGATAGCCCGGCCGGGTCCAGGCGTTGGCGAGGTCGACGTTGATCAGCGCCGGCTTGCGGCCGAAGCCGATGCGGCGCTGGAAGCCGCGCTCCCGGTACAGCGCCGTCGCGGCGGCAAAGGCGTCTTCCAGCTTCGTTTGCAGGTCGGCGATTTCGCGGTCCATGGTCAGTTTCCTTTCGCGGCCGTGACGGCCTTGAGGTCGATATCGAAGCCGTCGCGCAGGATGTTGCAGATCTCGTCGTAAGCGGCGCCGACCCGGATCGTCTCCCAGGAAATCAGGTCGACGATGGAGCTGCCGAGCCCCTTGTCGTTGTGGAACGGCGTCAGGCCGTAGTCGACCGAGAGGTCGGCCGCCGCCGTCACCTGCGCCTCGATATCCTCGTAGACGAACTTGCTGCCGGTGCCCGAGCGGTTGGCCGACGAGCCGATCACGGCATAGGCGTTCTCGCGCGCCAGCCGGGCGATCTCGTCGTGCAGGGGGCCGGCGTTGAGCAGCATGTCCATCGTGCCGGCGAGGGTCGCGTTCTTCAGCGCGAAGGGCGGCAGGCTGCGGATCACCGGGTGGCTCTCGTCGAACGGCGCGACGATGGAGAAGGGCAGGTCGTGGTCGTGGATCACGGCGCTCACGACGTCGCGCGCCCGGTCCGGCACCCGGATCGCCTCGGTGAACAGCGTCCAGTCGCAGAAGTTGCCGCACGGCTTGCTGAACGGCCGCTCCTTGGCGCGGTACATGCGCTGGACGGATTCCTCCTCATGGCCGACAATGGCGTAGCCGACGCTGACCGGAAAGATCGCGACGCCGCCGTTGCAGACGGTCTCGAAAATGCGCGCTGCGTCTTCCGCGATGGGTTGGCCGTCGAACACCCTGTACCTCCCTGCTGCGCCCCGAGCCTTTCGGGGCGGCGCCACAATAGGGCGGCGGCGCGATTGCACAAGGCCCGCGGCAGGTTCCCACGGACGAAGAGGCGAAGAACCATGGCGAGACCGGATATCGCCGGCGATGCGCGGCGCGCCTTCGATGTCATCGCGGCCGGCGGCATCGGCATTCTGCCCATGGATGTCGGCTATTCGATTATAGGCGGCAGCGCGGAAGCCCTGAAGCGGATCTTCGCGGCCAAGCGGCGCGCGCCCGCAAAGCTCAACGCCATGGTGGCCGACAATGCCATCCACCGCGAGGTCCATGTCGTCGACCGGCGCGGCGCCGAGATCGTCGCCTGCATCACGGAGGACTACGACCTGCCGCTCGGCGCCATTGCACCCGCGCGCATGGACCATCCGCTGCTTGCTGCGCTGCCGCGCGCGGCGATCGCCGCCAGCCAGAAGGACGGCACCGTCGTCATGCTGCTCAACGCCGGCCCGTTCCACCGGGAGATCTGCCGCCTGAGCCGGGAGGAGGGCCATCCCCTGTTCGGCTCGTCGGCCAACCTGTCGCTGACCGGCACCAAGTTCCGGGTCGAGGATATCGAGCCGGAAATTTCCGGCATCGCCGACATCGTGATCGATCACGGCCTGCGCAAATACCATCCCTACAGGGCGTCCTCGACCCTGCTCAACGTCATGACGCTGGAGGTCGTGCGCGTCGGCTCCTGCTACGAGATCGTCGCAGATGTCCTTGAGCGGCATTTCGGCATCGAACTGCCGCCGGCGCCCCCCGATACGCCCCGGATTTAATCCGGGACTGCTTGGGATGAGGTTGTTTTTGAATTTTTGCCTTTGACAATGCAGTGCCGGATTTCCCTACAGCGGCGGGAGGAAACCGATGAAGACTGCATACGCTGCATGTTCCTCAATTCTTAAATTACCAATGATGCCGCCCCGGACCTGATCCGGGGCCCAGTGGCGACCCGAAAGGCCTTAGCGTGTGGCCCCTGGGCCCCGGATCTCCGCTGCGCTCCGTCCGGGGCGGCACCGATGGGATAATTTACGGCATCGGCTATCGGAACGGCGGTCCTGAAAAAAGAGGATGAGTTTCAGCCCGACAAAGAGGGTCGAACGATCCCGCCCGCATGGTATGGTCGCTCAGCTGAACGAAACCGACGACCGGAGAGTCCTCCCATGCCATCCGTCACCCGCACTGCGGCGGAGTTCGCCGCCGGTCTTTCCTATGACGCTCTGCCCCCGGAAGTCGCGCGCCGCGCCAAGTTGCTGGTCTTCGATACCCTCGGCATCGCGCTGCGCGCCCGCCGCGACGCCGAATCGACCGAAAGCCTCGTCGCGGCGGTAAGGCGCCTCGGCATGACGGGCGGCGCGGCGACTGCGATCGGCGATCCGGAGCGCTACACGGCGGCCGGCGCCGCGCTGATCAACGGCGCGCTCGCCCATTCGCTGGATTTCGACGACACCCACGCCCGCGGCTCGATCCACGCCAGCGCGCCGATCGTGCCGGCGGCCCTCGCCGCGGCGGAAGAGTCCGGCGCCAGCGGCGCGCGGACCGTCGCCGCCGTCGTCGCGGGCTACGAGGTCCAGATCCGGCTCAGCCTCGCGCTGGGCCCCAGCGACCATTACGAACGCGGCTTCCACCCCACGGCGACCTGCGGCGCCTTCGGCGCGGCGGCGGCGGTGGGCAACGTCCTGGGCCTCGACGCCGCGCAGATCGAGAGCGCCTTCGGCATCTGCCTCAGCCAGGCCGCCGGCTCAATGCAGTTCCTCGCCGACGGCGCCTGGACCAAGCGCTCCCATGTCGGCCACGCCGCCATGTGCGGCCTGATGGCGGCGACCCTGGCGGCCGAGGGCTACCGCGGACCGGCGCAGGCCTTCGAGGGCAGGGCCGGCTTCCTTGCCAGCCACGCGCCGGACCCGGACCCGGCAAAGGCGGTCGCCGGCCTCGGCGAGACCTGGGAGACCATGCAGATCGCCGTGAAGCCCTATCCGTCCTGCCGCTACGGCCACGCCGCCATGGACGCGATTATCCGCCTGCGCAAGCAGCACGATCTGCGGCCGGACGACGTGCAGGAGATCGAGGTCGGCCTGCCGGAGACCGGCTGGAAGATCGTCGCCGACCCGCTCGCCGACAAGCAGAACCCGCAAAACATCGTCGACGGCCAGTTCTCCATGCCCTTCGTCGCCGCGGCCGCCCTGATCAACGGCGGGCTGGCGTGGGACGATTACGGACCGCTGCTGGGCGACGAAACGGCGATGGCGCTGTGCCGCAAGGTCCGGCCGGTCGTCGATGCGCGGGCGCAAGCCGAATACCCGGCCAACCTGGCGGGTGCGGTGAAGGTGACGACGGCGGCCGGCGCCTTCGAGGATTTCGTCGCCGTGCCCAAGGGCGAGCCGGGCAATTTCCTGACCGAGGACGAGCTGCGCACCAAGTTCGACGGCCTGGCCGCGCCCTACCTGGAACCGGCGGACCGCGCGGCCTTCGCCGACGGCCTGCTGGCGCTGGAGACGGCCGGGGACGTGTCCGCCGTGCTGCGGCTCTCGGCCGGCCGGCCGGCGGGGGAACCGGCGATCCGCGCGGTGGCCGGTCAAGCGGCATGATCGCGACGATGGAAGAGGTGGCGTCCGGGCGGTTCCGCGAGTCCGCCGGGCGCTACTACGAGGATTTCACGGTCGGCGACATCTACGAGCACCGCCCGGGCCGCACGATCGGCGAGGTCGACAACACCTGGTTCACGCTGCTCACCATGAACACCCATCCGATCCATTTCGATGCCGAATACGCGAAGCACAGCGAGTTCGGCAAGCTGCTCGTGAACAGCGCGCTCACGCTCTCCATCGTCGCCGGAATGAGCGTCAGCGACCTCAGCCAGAAGGCGATCGCCAACCTGGGCTGGACCGATATCAAGCTGACCGCGCCGGTCTTCGTCGGCGACACGATCTATGCCGAATCCGAAATCCTGGAGAAGCGCGAATCGCGGTCCCGGCCCAACCAGGGCATCGTGACCGCCAGCACGACCGGCACGAAGGCCGACGGCACCGTCTTCATGACCTACCGGCGTTCCATGCTCGTGCCCAGGCGCGGCTACGGCGTCGACGACCGGTTGATCTGAATCCCATGAACGCACCGCCCGCCGCCGACGCTGCCGCCGACGCCGCCATTCTCGACGCCATCGACCGCTTCGTCGAACGGAGCATCCTGCCGGTCGCCCACGATCTCGAGGCGAAGGACGAATACCCCCACGCCATCGTCGAGGACATGAAGGAGCTCGGCCTGTTCGGCGCCACCATTGCGCCGGAATACGGCGGCCTCGGCCTGTCGGCGGCGACTTATTCGGCGATCGTCGAGCGGATCACGGCGGGCTGGATGTCGATTTCCGGCATCATCAATTCCCACCTCATCATGGCGGCGGCGGTCCAGCGGTTCGGCACCGAGCAGCAGAAGGCGCGCTACCTGCCGAAATTTGCGACCGGCGAACTGCGCGGCGGCATCGCGCTCACCGAGCCGGACTGCGGCACCGACCTCCAGGCTGTGCGCACACGGGCCGAGCGCAAGGGCAACGCCTATGTCGTCAACGGCACCAAGACCTGGATCACCAACAGCGTCGAGGGCGATATCCTCGCCGTCCTGGTCAAGACCGATTCCGAGGCCGAACCGCGCCACCGGGGCATGAGCCTGCTGCTGGTCGAGCAAGGCGAGGGCGTCGAAGCGAGCCGGTTGAAGAAGCTGGGCTACAAGGGCGTCGATACCGGGCAGGTGATCTTCGACGAATGCCAGGTGCCGTTCGACAATCTGGTCGGCGGCGAGGAGGGGCGCGGCCTCCAGCAGATTCTCGCCGGCCTGGAACTGGGCCGCATCAACGTGGCGGCGCGCGGCGTCGGCATCGCCCGGGTCTGCCTCGAAAAGGCCGTGGAATACGCGCAAATCCGCAAGACCTTCGGCAAGCCGATCGCCGAGCACCAGGCGATCCAGATCAAGCTCGCCGACATGGCGACCCGGGTCGAGGCGGCGCGATTGCTGACCGGCGCGGCGGCCCAGGCCTACGACCGCGGCGAGCGCTGCGACATGGAAGCCGGCATGGCCAAGCTCTACGCCACCGAGGCGGCGGTCGAGAACAGCCTGGAAGCCATGCGCATCCACGGCGCCTACGGCTATTCCAAGGAGTTCGATATCGAGCGCTATTACCGCGACGCGCCGCTGCTGGCGATCGGCGAGGGCACCAACGAATTGCAGCGCCTGATCATCGCGAAGCAGCTGATCGCGCGGAACCCGGTGTAGCCGCCATGCTGCCGCTCGAAGGGGTCCGCGTGCTCGCGGTCGAGCAATACGGCGCCGGGCCGTTCGGCACCATGTTCCTCGCCGACCAGGGCGCCGAGGTCATCAAGATCGAGAACCCGAACGACGGCGGCGACATGGCGCGCGCCGTCGGCCCCTATTTCTTCCCGTCGGGCGACAGCCAGTTCTTCCACAGCTTCAACCGCAACAAGAAGAGCCTCACCCTGGACCTGAGCCGGCCGGAGGCGCGGCCCGTGCTGCACGACCTGGTCGGCTCGGCCGATGCACTGGCGAGCAACATGCGCGGCGACGTGCCGGAGAAGCTGGGCCTGACCTACGCCCATCTGAAGGCGGCGAACCCGAAGATCGTGTGCGCCCATCTCTCGGCCTACGGGCGCGACGGGCCGCGCGCGGCCTGGCCGGGCTTCGATTATGTCATGCAGGCCGAGGCCGGCTATTTCGCGCTGACCGGCGAGCCGGAGGGCGCGCCCGCCCGCTTCGGCCTGTCCATCGTCGACATGATGACCGGGCTGGCGATGGCCTATGCCCTGCTGGCCGCGCTGACCGGCGCGCGGGCGAGCGGGCAGGGGCAGGATATCGATGTCAGCCTGTTCGACGTCGCGCTGCACAACACGGGCTATCTGGCGGCCTGGTATCTCAACGCGGGCTTCAACCAGCCGCGCCTGCCGCGCTCGGCCCACCCGTCGCTCACGCCCTGCCAGCTCTACAGGACGGCGGACGGCTGGATCTTCCTGATGTGCAACAAGGAGAAGTTCTGGCCCGCCCTGTGCGGCGCAATCGGCCGGCCGGAATGGGCCGGCGACCCGCGCTTCCGGCGCTTCCCGGACCGGCTGGAGAACCGGGACCTGATCACCGGGATGCTGGACGACGCCTTGCAGGCCCGCACCACCGCCGACTGGCTGGCCCGCTTCGCCGGCGTCGTGCCTGCCGCGCCGGTGAACGACATCGCCGCCGCACTGGACAACCCCTATGTCGCCGAGACCGGCCGGCTCCAGACCGTGGAGCACGGCGCCGACGGCCCCTACCGGCTGGTCGCGCCGCCGGTGCGCACCGCCGAGCCCGCGCCCGCCCGCCCGGCGCCCGGCCTGGGGGCGGATACGGACAGCATCCTCGAAGGGATCGGCTACGCCGCCGCAAAGATCGCCGCCCTGCGGGCGGACGGGGTAATCTGACGGGGCGGACGCCGCGAGGGTCGGGAGCGCCGGGGCATCGAAAGTGAATACCCTCTTCCCAAACTTGCCACCCCGGACGGAGCGCAGCGACGATCCGGGGTCCAGAGCCACAGGTAAACGTCGTGCCTGCCGCTCTGGACCCCGGCTCTCCCTCCGGTCGGCCGGGGTGACAATCCGGGTTTCCTGAATCGGCCCGCCCATGATCCCCCGCATCAAGGCGGCGATCTGGGTCGATGCGGAAATCCGGCGCTGCCGGGTCAACGGCATCGACGCCTATCTGGTGCGCCGGGGCGACGAACATGCCGGCGCCATCCTGATCAAGCACAACCGGTTCGACGCCGGCTGCACCGTCTATGTGCCCACGGCCTCGCCGGACGGCGGCCGGGCCTGGCGGCGCGGCACCGGCGACGACCCGGTGCCCGAGGCCGACGCCGACGCCTACATCGCCCGCCAACGCGGCTACGACCCGGACCTCTGGGTCGTCGAGATCGAGGACCCGCGCGGCGATTGGGAGTTGGCCGAGCCAGTGCTGCCGTAGCCGGCGCGCTGCGCTACGGCACGAACTTGGTGCCGCCGTCGGCGACGTGGGTCTGGCCGGTGGTGAAGCTGGAGCGCTCGCTCAGCAGGAAGTGGACCAGCTCGGCAATCTCCTCCGGCCGGCCGAAGCGCTTGAGGGCCGCCGCGGCGGTCAGCCGCTCGTGCGCCTCGTCCGAGACGTCGGCCGTCATGTCCGTTTCGACATAGCCGGGCGCAACGCCGTTGACCCGCACCGCCGGTCCGAGGGCGGCGGCGCATTGCCGGACGAAACCGATGACCGCCGCCTTCGACGTGCCGTAGGCGAACATGCGCTCGGTCGTAATCGGGTTGGGCACCAGGCCGAGCACCGAGGAGATGCAGACGATCCGGCCGTAGCCGCGCTCGACCATGCCGTCCTTGGCGCGCCAGACGGCGTGGAAGGTGCCGTCGAGATTGACCCGCATGATCTCGTGCCAGGTCTCGGCCGACATCGAGAGCGCGTCGGCCGACCGCGCGATGCCGGCGTTGGTGACCAGAAGATCGACCGGGCCGAGATCGCGCTCGACGGCGTCGAACATCGCCTCCGTCGCCGCCCGGTCGCCGACGTCCGCCAGGTAGATGCCGGCCGTGCCGCCGGCGGCCTCGATGGCCGCGCGGGTCTCTTCGGCCGCCTCCCGGTTGGCGGCGTAGTTGACCGCCACCCTTGCGCCGCTCGCCGCCAGGCGCAGGCAGATCGCCCGGCCGATGCCGCGCGATCCGCCCGTCACCAGGGCCGTGCGGCCCGCGAACTCGGTATCGGTCATGGTGTCCGATGCCGGGCCGGCGTCCGTGCCGTCTGCGATTCAGGCGGAAGCAGCGCCGTCCCGCGGCCTACGCCAGCCCGAGCAGCGGCGCGACGTCGGTGCTCTCCCAGGCCGGCAGCGCCTCCATCCGGCCCATCCAGGCGCGCAGGTTCGGATGCTCGCCGAGCGGGAGCTGCTGATACTGGTGCAGATGCATCGGCGACGCGACGGCAATGTCGGCGATCGTCGGCTCCGGCGTGCCGCACAGCCAGTCCTGCCCGTCGAGCCGGTCGTCGAGGATCGCGGCATGCTTATGGAAGTTCGGCCCCTCGCCGTCGAGGATCGCCTGGTCCGGCTCCGCTTCGAGGATCGGCTTCACGACATTCTCGACCAGGTAGACATAGCAGGTCGGGAACCAGGCGCTCGATTCCCAGAGCAGCCAGCGGTTGACGTCGGCCCGGGTCGCCAGGTCGCTCGGATAGGCCCCCTCGGCGCCGACCTTGTCCGCGCCGTATTGCAGGATCGCGTTCGATTCCCAGAGCTGGAGATCGCCGTCGACCAGCGCGGGCAGGGCGGCGTTCGGGTTGATCGCCATATATTCCGGCGACTGCTGACCCTGGGCGAAATAATCGACGTTTTCGGAGTCGAACGCGACGCCCATCAGCTTGAAACCGGCGACCACCTTGCGGCAGTTCACCGTGCGCGGATCGTAATAGAGCTTCATCGGGGTCCTCCCTTCCGGATGCGGATGCCTGTCTTTCGGAAGATGCCGCAGCCCGGCTGTTCGATCAATCGCCGGAAACGCATCGGAAACGCACCGGAATCGCACCGGAATCGCATCGGGACCGTACAGGCCTGGGGACAAGTGCCGATCCTTCAACGATTGCAGGGGCTTTCCCGCCGGCCGGCTGTTATTCACCGTGTGGAAACAAATAAGGAACAATTCATTGTCCGCCCGGCCGAACGATGCTATTTTGGCATGCTGTAGCCTTGCGGCTGCGCGGCCGGGGACGCCAACCGTATGACCAACATCGCCGCCATCTCCCAGCGGATCTGGGACATGAAGTACCGGCTCAAGGGGCCGGACGGCGCGCCGGTCGACCGGACGATCGACGACACCTGGCGGCGGGTGGCGACGGCGCTGGCGGCGGTCGAGCGCGACCCGGCGGCGTGGGAGGACCGGTTCTTCGACGCCATGCGCGATTTCCGCTTCCTGCCGGCCGGCCGCATTCTCGCCGGCGCCGGGGCGGACCGCAACGTCACCCTGTTCAACTGTTTCGTCATGGGCGAGATCCCGGACGACATGAGCGGCATCTTCCGCCAGCTCCGGGAAGCCGCGCTCACCATGCAGCAGGGCGGCGGCATCGGCTACGATTTCTCGACCCTGCGCCCGCGCGGCGCGCCGGTCCGCGGCGTCGGCGCCGATGCCTCCGGGCCGCTCTCCTTCATGGATGTCTGGGATTCCATGTGCCGAACCATCATGAGCGCCGGCCACCGCCGCGGCGCCATGATGGCGACCCTGCGCTGCGACCATCCGGATATCGAGGCCTTCATCGAGGCCAAGCGCGAGCCCGGCCGGCTGCGCATGTTCAACCTCTCGGTGCTGGTGACCGACGCCTTCATGGACGCCGTCCGGCGGGACGATCCGTGGGATCTCGTCTTCGGCGGCACGGTCTACCGCACCGTGCAGGCGCGGGCGCTGTGGGACAGCATCATGCGCGCGACCTACGCCTTCGCCGAGCCGGGCGTCATCTTCATCGACCGGATCAACCGGCAGAACCCGATCAACTATGCCGAGACGATCCACGCCACCAACCCCTGCGTCACCGCCGATACCTGGGTGCATACCGGCGAGGGGCCGCGGCAGGTGCGCGATCTGGTCGGCTATCGGTTCAGGGCGCGGATCGACGGGCGGGATGTCGAGACCGGTCCGTCCGGCTTCTTCCCGACGGGCCGCAAGCCGGTGCTCGCGGTGCGGACGCGGGAGGGGCATTGCCTGCGCCTGACCGCCGATCACCGGGTGCTGACCGCCGGCTCCCGCACCCGGCATCGGATCGGCAGGGCGTGGAAGCCGGCCGGCGATCTGGCGGCGGGGGACATGATCGTCCTGCACGACCATCGCGCCGCGCCGTCCTGGCCCGGCCCCTATTCGCAGGAGCAAGGCTATCTGATCGGCCTGCTGGTCGGCGACGGCACGCTGAAGGCCGACAAGGCGGTCTTGAGCGTTTGGAAGCGCCGCGCGGCCGGCAACGGAGAGGCGGTGCCGGACGGCGCGGACGGCGTGATGGCGGCGGCGCTGGCCGCGGCCAAGACGCTGCCGCATCGCGCCGACTTCGCGGGCTGGAGTCCGGTCCGGGGCCGCAGCGAGCACCGCTTGTCGCTCGCCGCCGTCAAGGCGCTGGCGCTCGATCTGGGCATGGCGCCGGGGCACAAGGACCTGACGCCGAAGATCGAAGCCGCATCCTCCGGCTTCGCGATCGGCTTCCTGCGCGGCTTCTTCGATGCCGATGGCAGCGTGCAGGGTACGCAGGAAAAGGGCGTCAGCATCCGCCTGGCGCAGAGCGACCTGGAACGGCTGCGAACCGTCCAGCGCATGCTGGCCCGGCTCGGCATCGTCGCCACGATCTATGCCGACCGCCGCCCGGCCCAGATGCGATCCCTGCCCGACGGCAAGGGCGGCCATCGGGCGTACTACACCGGTGCGCAGCATGATCTCGTTATCGCCAACGAGAATGTCGGCCGCTATGCGGAACTGATCGGGTTCGCCGACACGGAGAAGCGGGCGAAGCTCGAATTTGCGCTCGCGAACTACAGGCGCCGGCCCAATCGGGAGCGCTTCCTGGCCGTGGTCGATACGGTCGAGCCGGACGGCGAGGAAGAGGTCTTCGACGTCCGGGTGCCGGGCGTCAACGCCTTCGACGCCAACGGCCTCTATGTCCACAATTGCGGCGAGCAGCCGTTGCCGCCCTACGGCGCCTGCCTGCTCGGCTCGATCAATCTGGCGCGGCTGGTCCGGGAGCCGTTCGAGCCGGGCGCCGCGCTCGACCTCGAAGAATTGCGCGCGCTCACCGCCGTCGCCGTGCGCATGATGGACAACGTTACCGACCTCTCGAACTTCCCGCTGGAAGCGCAGCGGGCGGAGGCGCTGGCCAAGCGGCGCATCGGGCTGGGCGTGACCGGGCTGGCCGACGCGCTCATCATGTGCCGGGCGCGCTATGGCAGCGCGGAGGCCGTGCGGCTCGCCGGAGAATGGCTCGCGGCGGTGCAGAAGGCGGCGTATCTGGCCTCGGCCGATCTCGCCGCCGAGAAGGGCGCCTTCCCGCTGTTCGATGCGGAAAAATATCTCGCGACCCCGGCCATGGCCGAAGCGGACGGGGAAGTGCGCGACGCAATCCGCGCCAAGGGCCTGCGCAACGCCCTGCTGACCTCGATCGCGCCGACCGGCACGATCTCGCTGCTCGCCGACAACGTGTCCTCCGGCGTCGAGCCGGTCTTCACCTGGTCCTACACCCGCAACGTGCTTATGCCGGACGGCGCCCGGCGCGAGGAGGAGGTCGCCGACTACGCCTGGCGGCTCTACCGCCGGCTGAAGGGCGCGGATGCGCCGCTGCCGGACTGGTTCGTCGACGCCGGCGACCTCAGCCCGCGCGACCATGTCGTCATGCAGGCGGCGGTCCAGAAACATGTCGACAGCTCGATCTCGAAGACCATCAACTGCCCGGAGGACATCGGCTTCGAAGCCTTCCGGGATGTCTACGCGCTGGCCTTCGACATGGGCTGCAAGGGCTGTACGACCTACCGGCCGAACGACGTCACCGGTGCGGTGCTGACCGCCGGTCGGGACGCGAAACCGGCCGACGCGGCGCAGCAGGAACTGCCGCTCGCGCCGCCGCAGAAAGCGGCTGCGGCGAAGCCGGCGGACGATCTCGACGCCGGCGGGGTCGTCTACATGACCAGGCCGCTCGACCGGCCGGAAGCGCTGCCCGGCCGGACCTACAAGATCCGCTGGCCGGAGAGCGACCACGCCATCTACATCACGCTCAACGACATTATCCAGGACGGCCGGCGCCGGCCCTTCGAGATTTTCATCAACTCGAAGAATACCGAGCATTACGCCTGGACGGTCGGGCTGACGCGCATGATCAGCGCCGTGTTCCGGCGCGGCGGCGACGTCTCCTTCGTGGTCGAGGAGCTGAAGGCGGTGTTCGATCCGCGCGGCGGCCAGTGGGTCGGCCCGCGCTACGTCCCCAGCCTGCTCGCCGCCATCGGCGACGTCATCGAGCAGCACATGATCGACATCGGCTTCCTGCCCGATCCGAAGGAGGCGCGGGAAGGCCGGCGCGAACTGAAGGTCGTCGGCGGTACGGAGGCGGCGATGGCCGCCGGCGCGGGTGCGGGCGGGAGCGCCGGAGGGCAGGCGGCCGCCGTAACGGGCGGCGGGCCGGGGCCCGGGGGGGCCCCCCCCGCCCAAAGCGGGGTCGCCCAAAATTGGCCCCGCGCCCCCGTGGGAGAAAAAAAAATAAGCGAACCACCACACTAACGCCGTTAAAAGGAGGGGGTGGCCGG
>VXNK01000034.1 GCA_009840595.1 Rhodospirillaceae bacterium
CAACTACATCAGGAATGCCGGATACGGCCCAACCTAAAACGGATACGCTCTAGGCGACCAGCTTCGCCAGTTCGCCCTTCTGGATTTTCCGGGTCGGCGTCATCGGCATTTCGTCGACGATTTCCAGCCGCTCGGGCCAGCGCATCTTGGCGACGCCGTTCTCCTCCAGATATCCGGTCATCTCCTCGAAGCTCAGGCGCGTGCCAGGCGCCAGCGTCACGAACAGGCACATGCGCTCGCCGAGCACGTCGTCGGGCATCGGCACGACCGCCGCGAGCACGATCGCCGGGTGGGCCTGCAGGAGATTTTCGACATCGGTCGGGTTGATCTTGATGCCGCCGCGGTTGATCACGTCCTTGACCCGGCCGGTGATGACGACGTTGCCGTCGGCGTCGACGGTCGCCAGGTCGCCGGTGCGGAAGAAGCCGTCGTCGGCGAAGGCCGTCGCGTTCGCCTCCGGATTGTTCAGATAGCCCGGAAAGACGCTGTAGCCCGCAAGCTGCAACTCGCCCTCGGCGCCGGCCGGCAGGTCGGTATCGTCCTCCGGATTCGCGATGCGCACCTCGATGCCGGCGGTCTTGCGCCCGGTGCTCGTGTGGCGCACCTCCGGCGGCGCGTCGAGCGGCGTCTGCATAATGAGGATCGTCTCGGTCATGCCGAACAACTGCCCGGTCCGGCCGTTCGGCAGCCGGCGCTCCAGCGCGGCGGCGACTTCCGGCGGGCAGACCGAACCGGCGACGATCACGTCCCGGATCGAGGAGAGATCGGCATCGTCCAGCAGTCCGGCCTTGATCGTCGCCGCGACATGGGCCGGCGCGGAGAACACCACCGTCGGCCGGCCGCGGATCAGCCGGTCGGCGTAAAGCTCCGGCGAGAACAGCGACATCAGCACGTTGGTCGCGCCGTGGCACAGGCCGAGCATGCCGCAGGACAGGCCGAAGACGTGGGTGAAGGGCGGCGCGACCAGGATCCGGTCGTCGGCGGTCAGGCCGATGGTCGGCGGATAGATGCGCAGGTTGGACGTGAAGGTTTCATGGGTCCGCACGACGCCCTTGGGCGAGGCCGAGGTGCCCGAGGTGAAGCACAGGATGACCGGATCGTCGGGGGCCGGCGGATCGACGACGGGATCGGCCGCCGCCCCTTCGACCAGGCGGTCGAAATCCAGCGTGCCGGCCCTGCCGCCGCCGCCGACAACGATGATGTGCTCCAGCGAGGGAACCTGCGCCTTCAGGTCCGCCATCGTCGCCGGCGCGTCGTATTTGTCGTCGCCCGCTATGCAGATCACGGCGCGCGCCCGGCCGTGGTTCATCAGCGGCGCCATCTCGCCGGCCCGGTAGGGCATGTGCAGGGTGCACAGCACGCCACCCATCATGGCGACGCCCAGGAAGGCGATCGGGAATTCCGGATGGTTGGGATACTGGATGGCGACGACGTCGCCGCGCTTCAGGCCGAGGCCGAGCAGGGCATTGGCGAAGCGGCGCGAGCGGTCGCGCCATTCGGCGTAGGTGATGTCCCGGTCCGGCGCGGCGATCGCCACCTTGTCCGGCGTTTCGTCGGCCCAGCGCTCCAGATAGTCGGCCAGCCGGTCGTCGTTCCAGAAGCCGGCCTCCCGGAACTGCTGCGCGAGGGCGCCGG
The DNA here is from genome assembly GCA_009840595.1 of Rhodospirillaceae bacterium. Lineage (GTDB taxonomy): Bacteria > Pseudomonadota > Alphaproteobacteria > Bin65 > Bin65 > Bin65. The sequence goes on from VXNK01000034.1 coordinate 1,636, forward strand.
TGTGGCGGGGAAATTCGGTCAATCCGCTCATCGTTATGCCGCCTGCCGTTCCCTCTTCAGCCCGCTGCGGCGGCGCGTCCGGTCTGCGCCGCCTCCTCGCGCAATAGCTTCGCAACCCAGCGCTGGGCCCGGTCGACGCCCTTGTCGATATGCCAGCGCACCGGCTGCGCCGGTTCGGGCGCCGTGTCGAGCATCTTCTGCTGCGCCTCGATCACCGCGACATCCTCGAAGAAGGTGTCCCGGTTGGCGGTGAACATGGCGTCGGTCAGCGCCGCGTCGTCGAGCTGCGTATCGCGCTGGAGCGACCAGAAATAGTGGGTCGAGCGGTCGGTCTCCGGCGTCATGGCGTTGAGCACCCGGTTTTCGACCGCGTGGTCGGGATTCTCCGTCGAACGGACCCGGACGCTGATGACGATATTCGCCGCCGGTGTGAACGTCACTTCCTGGCGATGGTCGACGGCGCCGTTGAAGCCGCACAGCCGCTTGAAGAAGGGTGAGGGCTCGATGCCGCGCATGTCGCGGATCACGCGCAGGCTTTCGCCGTCGAACTCGGTCTTCACCGGCGCGTCGACCACCGCATCCGTCGCCAGCGTTTTCTGATGGACGAAATGGGCGTGCGACAGGTCGAGGAGATTGTCGCGCACCAGCGTGTAGTTGACGGCGACCGGCAGGGTCTCGCCGCGGCCGGCCCAGCCCGGATCGTCGTTCCAGTGGTAGTCCGGGATTGCCGCTTCGTCGGCCAGCGCCGGATCGCCCATCCACAGGAAAATCCAGCCCCAGCGCTCGGCGACCGGATAGTGTCGCGTCGACAGGCCGGCGGGCACGTCATCGATGCCGGGCACCTGCGTGCAGCTGCCGTCGCCGCAGAAGCCGAGCCCGTGATAGCCGCAGACGATGTCGTCGCCGACGACGCGGCCGTTCGACAGGGGCGCGCCGCGGTGCGGACAGCGGTCGGCGAGCGCGCAGGGCGTTCCGTCGCCGCGCCGCCACAGGACGACCGGCTCGTTAAGCAGCCAGCGCTGCAAGGGCGCGCGGCCGACCTCCCCGCTCCACGCGGCGACATACCAGTAGTTGCGCAGGAAAATCGCCGTTCCCCCCGGTTCGGCGGCGCCGGCTGCCGGACGCCGGCCCCGCTCCGCCCGCGCGACCGTATCCCAACCGCAAAGGCCGATCAACGCAGCGCCGGCGGGTTAGTCGCGCAGCTGCGGATAGTGTTCCGCGAGCCAGGTTTCGTCGAACTTGCCGCTCTCCAGATCGTCTTCGAGAGCCTCCGGTGCGCGCTCTGCCGGATCGCCGTAGCCGCCGGCGCCGGGGGTGCGCACGACGACCGCCTCGTCCGGCGCAACGGTCACGGCGATCGGCTTGTCGGGCAGGCGGGCCGCCGTGCCGTCCGCCCCGACATGATGGAACGCGCCGGTCGCGCCGGGACCGCCGCCGAAGACGCCCCAGGGCTGCCGGGCAAAACGCTCGCCGGCGCCGTTGAAGGTGCAGGCATGATCGACCGGGGCGACGATCCGTTCGAGGCCCAGGCCGCCGCGCTGCCGGCCGGGCCCGCCCGAATTGGCGATCAGACCGTAGGAGCGGACGCGCAGCGGATATTCCATCTCGATGGCTTCGACCGGCAGGTTCGAGGTGTTGGTGATATGGACCTGGACGCCGTCCTTGCCGTCCTTCGTTGCGCGGCCGCCGAAACCGCCGCCCAGGGTTTCCAGATAGACATAGTCGCTTCCGGTGCGCGGATCGGTGCCGGCGAAGACCGCCGTCGTGTTGGCGCCGTTGGCCGCGCCGACCGCCGCTTCGGGCAGGGCCGGCGCCAGCGCGCCGAGGATGACGTCGATGATGCGCTGGCAGGTGTTGGCCCGCGCCGCGACCGGCGCCGGGAAGGCGGCGTCGAGCAGGCTGCCCTTCTCGACCGTCAGCCGCGGCAGGTCGAGCACGCCCTGGTTGTTCGGCGCGTCGGGATCGAGCAGCGCCTTGAGCGCATAGCAGACCGAGGCCTGCGTGGCATTGCGGGTGACGTTGATGTTGCCCGTGACCTGCCTTGCCGAGCCGGAAAAATCGAAATGGATGTCGCCGCCTTTCACCGCGATGGCGAGCCGGATCGGGATGTCGGTCGCGCCCATGCCGTCGTCGTCCATCGCGTCCTCGAAGCGGTAGACGCCGTCGGGCAGTTCGGCGACGGCGGCGCGCAAACGGTCAGCGCTGCGCCGGACGATCTGTTCGAAACCGTCGCGCAGCGCTGCCGCGCCATACTGGCCGATCGTTTCGAGCAGCCGGCTGCGGCCGAGCCGGCAGGACGCGATCTGGGCGAAATAGTCGCCGCGCCGCTCGGCGGGCACCCGGACATTGAGCAGGATCAGGTCGAGCAGGTCCTGTTGCAGCACGCCCTCGCGGAACAGGCGCACCACCGGGATGCGCAGGCCCTCCTGGTAGATCTCGGTCAGCCCGCCGGCCATGCTGCCCGGCACGGCGCCGCCGACGTCGGCGTGATGGGCGATGTTGCACATGAAGGCGATGAGTTCGCCGCCGTGGAACACCGGCATCGCCATGTTGATGTCCGGCAGATGGGTGCCGCCGGCGACATGGGGGTCGTTGGCGACGAACAGGTCGCCGTCGCGCAGTTCGTTGCCGAAGCGGGCGAGCAGGCTTTCCATCAGCCCGCCCATCGAGGCGAGATGGATCGGCAGGGAGGCGTCGGCCTGGACGATCAGGCGGCCGGCCGGGTCCATGACCGCCGTGGAATGGTCGCGCCGTTCCTTGATGTTGGTCGAATAGGCGCTCTTCATCAGGGCGGCGAAGGTCTCGTCGGCGACCGAGCGCAGGCCGTTGGCCATGATCTCCAGCGTGACCGGATCGACCGGCGTTGCAACGGCGCTCATCCTGCGTCTCCGACCGCGACGACCAGGTTGCCGGCCTCGTCGACCGCGGCCCGGTCGCCGGGAAAGACGACGGTCGTGGAATCGAGCTGCTCGACGATGGCCGGGCCGGCAAAGTCCATGCCGGCCGTCAGAGACTCGCGCCGGTAGACCGGCGTTTCGACCGCGCCGTCGCCGTCGAACCAGACCGGCCGGGGGGGGGGGGGGGGCGGGCGCCGCGGCCCGGGGCCGGGCGGCGGCGCGGCGCCGGGCCGGGGGGGGGCGCCCGGGCGGGGCGGCCCGCCGCGGGCTGGGCAGAG
>VXNK01000087.1 GCA_009840595.1 Rhodospirillaceae bacterium
GCCTCCGTCGCCGGCCGGATTTCTCCACTCGCTTCGCTTCGGTCGAAATGACGGGAAGGGGAGGCGGTGCGATACGTCATGAAATTTCATGATTCGTCATGATCCGTGGCGGTGTCCTCCTCCTGCCGCGCCGCCGCGCCCCATCCGTTCGGCCTGACCGGCCGACTGGACAGACCGGTCCGTATACCCCCTTTTTTTCTCCGCCGGAGCCGCCTTTTCCGGTGCGGAATTCGCAGAAATCCGCCATTTCCGCTCCGGCGCCCGTGCACAAAATACGACAGGCTGTGCATAATTTCCCAAGACAGCCGCACAAGAGGGGCAGCTCCCGATATATGTCAGGAAATGTCATGTTCCGTCATGAGTCGCTCGGCTCAAATAATCCTCTTTTGTTCATATATTACAGCATATATACTTGTCAATAGGATTTAAGGGAGAAGCTGCATATCCAGCCCTGGCGTGGACCGGCGGGCGGCGCGGCGCCCTTTGTGCAGGGGACTCTCCCGAAGCGGGCAAAGGACGGCATCGGCCGGACAGGCCGTCAGGCCGGCGGCGCCCCCTGGGAGAAGCGAGCGGCATCGAAGGCTTCGGCGGCGGCGCGGATCAGGGCCGGGCCTTCGTAGATCAGGCCGGTATAGAGCTGGACCAGCGTAGCGCCGGCGGCCCGCTTGGCGGCGGCGTCCGGGCCGCTCGCGATGCCGCCGACGCCGATAATCGGCAGGTCCGGGCCGAGCCGCTCGCGGAAAGCGCCGAGCAGCGCCGTGGACGGCGCCATCAGGGGCCGGCCGGACAGGCCGCCGGCTTCGCCCGCCAGGGGCGAGCGCAGCGACGCCGGGCGGGCGACGGTCGTGTTGCTGACGATCAGCCCGTCGAGCAGCGGCGTCTCCGCGACCCCGGCGATGTCGTCGATATCCGCCGGCTCCAGGTCCGGCGCGACCTTCAGCAACAGCGGCTGCCCCGCCGGCCCCGAATCCTCAAGGGCGGCCCGCACCGGCTCCAGCAGGCCGCGCAGCGCCGCCGCATCCTGGAGCGCACGCAGGCCCGGCGTGTTCGGCGAGGAGACGTTGACGACGAGATAATCGGCATAGGGCGCCAGCCGCCGCGCGCCGGCCGCATAGTCGGCCGCCTTGTCGTCGCTCGCCCGGTTCGCGCCCAGATTGACGCCGAGCGGCCCCGGCAGCGTTCGCCGCCGCAGCCCGGCCAGCCGCCGCTCGGCATAGTCCAGCCCCTTGCTGTTGAAGCCGTAGCGGTTGATGACCGCGCCGTCCTCCGGCAGGCGGAAGACCCGGGGGCGGGGGTTGCCCGGCTGGGGTTGCGGCGTCACCGAGCCGACCTCGACGAAGCCGAAGCCGAGGGCGAAGGCGGCGCGCACCGCCTCGGCGTCCTTGTCGAAGCCGGCGGCGAGGCCGACCGGGTTCGGAAAGTCCAGGCCGAACACACGCTGCGGCGCGCTGCGGTGCGGGCCGCCCTCCAGGGGCAGCCGCAGCGCCTGGGCGCCGCGCAACAGGCGGACCGTCCAGCGGTGGGCCGCTTCCGGCGGCAGCAGGCGCAACAGGCGGACGGACGGTTCAGCCAGCGTCATGGCGGCGCTTTCCGCGGCCGGAATCTTCGGCCCCTTCGCAGCCCTTCGGCCCGTCAGGCCGCCAGGCGTTCGATCGCTTCGGCCAGCGCGACCGTCCGGTGCGCCTCTTCGACATGGAGGGCCTCGATGAGTTTGCCGTCGACCAGCACGACGCCGGCGCCGGCCGCTTCCGCTTCGCCATGGGCGGCGATGATCCGGCGCGACCATGCGATCTCGCCGTCGTCCGGCGCGAAAGCCCGGTTTGCGGCGGCGATCTGCTTCGGGTGGATCAGCGTCTTGCCGTCGAAGCCCAGGTCGCGGCCCTGCCGGCAGGCCGCTTCGTGGGCCGCGTCGTCGCCGAGATCCAGCGACACGCCGTCGAGGATCGCAAGGCGGTGCGCGCGCGCCGCGAGCAGCGCCAGGCCGAGGGCCGGCAGCAGCGGCGCGCGCCCCGGCACATGCCGGGCCTGCAAGTCCTTTGCCAGATCGGACGTCCCCATCACCAGGCAGCTCAGGCGCGGGCTGGATGCGGCGATCTCTTCGGCATGGAGCACGCCCATCGGCGTTTCGATCATGCACATGACCGCCATGTCGTCCGGCGCGCCGCAGTCCGCCATCAGCGCCTCCAGATGCCGGACCTGGTCGGCGCTCTCCACCTTGGGCAGCAGGATGGCGTCGGCGCCGCAGCGGGCGACCGCCGGCAGGTCGGCATGGCCCCAGCCGGTATCGAGCCCGTTGATCCGGACGACGACTTCGCGCCCGCCGTAGCCGCCGGACGCCGCGGCGGCGCAGACCCGGTCGCGCGCAGCGTCCTTGGCGTCGGGCGCAACCGCGTCTTCCAGATCGAGAATCAGCATGTCGGCGGGCAGGCTCTGCGCTTTTTCGAGGGCGCGGGCGTTGGCGCCCGGCATGTAGAGCGCAGAGCGGCGCGGGCGGCTTCTTTTCACATCGGGGAGAGCACGCGAAAAATCCATTGACGACAGCAAGGTCCCGAAGAAAAGCTGGGACCATCTAGCGACCGCCCGCCGGGTCCGGCACGTTGACAGAAGGCCGCACAGCGAGACGCATTCGTCCGGCGGTGCCGGGATTTCGCCGGACATCAGATCGGTTAACCGGTACTATCGCCGGTCGATAATCCGGGCAAAGCACCGGTCGCGCGAGCAGCCGGCCGAATGGAGTGCGGGACGGGAAAACGGGGCGGAATGCAGGTTCTTTCGGTCCAGTCCACAGTGGCCTACGGCCGTGTCGGCAACGCAGCGGCGACGTTTCCGTTGCAGCGGCTGGGCCATGAGGTGTGGCCGGTCGCGACGGTGAACTACAGCAATCATCCCGGCTACGGCAGCCACCGCGGCGGCGTTTATCGCGCCACCGACATTGCGGAAATTCTGGACGAACTGGACCGGCGCGGCGCCTTTCACCGTTGCGATGCAGTATTGAGCGGCTTTCTCGGCGCAGCGGCGACCGGGCCGGTACTGCTGAACGCGGTCGACCGGATCAAGCGCGCCAATCCGAAGGCGCTGTACGTCCTGGATCCGGTGATCGGCGATGCCGAGCGCGGCGTCTATGTCGCCGACGGCCTTATCGAGTTTTTCCGCGACGAAGCCCTGGGCCATGCCGATATCGTCCTGCCGAACCAGTTCGAACTGGCCCAGCTTACGGGCCGGACGATCGATAGTATCGATTCGGCGGCCGACGCGGCGGCATCGCTGCTGGATCGCGGCCCGTCGACGGTTGTCGTGACCGGCTTGCGGCGCAATAACGGCATGACCGTGCTGCTGGTCACGCGCGGGGAAGCCTGGTCGGTCACGACGCCGATCGTGGACATCGCCTCCTATGGCGCCGGAGACGCCTTTGCCGCATTGTTCCTGGGAGCGTATTTCGACCTCGGCGACCCGCGCGCCGCCGTTTCGAGAGCGGCCGGTTCGTTATACGGTATATTCCGGGCGACCCAGAGGCTTGAAGAGGATTCGTTGGCGTTGGTTCCCGCGCAGCAGGAAATTGTCAGGCCGACCGAGCGTTTCGACGCGTTGCCCGTGCGGTCCCGATAGGCGGAACGGGGACGGCCGCTCGTGGATTTCGTGTTGTTCGCCAAGGGGGCGATCGCGGGCTTCGTCATCGCGGCGCCGGTCGGACCGGTCGGGATCATGGTGGCCCAGCGCACCCTCGCAAAGGGCCACGCAGCCGGCCTGATCGCCGGCGCCGGCGGCGCGCTGGCCGATACCGTCTTCGGCGCCATTGCCGCTTTCGGCATCACCTTCGTCGCCGCGTTCCTGCACGAGATCGAGCCGAGCCTGCGGCTGGGCGGCGGCATCCTGCTGATCCTGCTGGGCTTGCTGACCGCGCTCAAGACGGTCAAGACGGACGCCAGGCCGCGCCTGTCCTTCGCCCGCAGTTTCGGCGATTTCGCCACCTGCTTCATCCTGACCATCACCAATCCGGCGACGATCGCCAGCCTCATCGTCGTGTTCCCGGCCCTCGGCGCCATCGTGCCGGAAGGCGATCTCGCCCGCGCCTGGACGCTGATTCTCGGCGTTTTCGCGGGGTCGACCCTCTGGTGGCTCACGCTCGCCGGCCTCACCAGCCTGTTCCGGACCGGTCTGAACGAGGCGCGGATGCAGACGATCAACCGGATTTCCGGCGTGGCGATCGTGTGTTTCGGCATTGTCGTACTGGTCAGCGTGACCCGCCTGGGCAAATCGCTGCTCGATCTGGCGCCGGTCTAGCCCGGATTTCTCGCCCCGGGTGCCGGCCGTTGCGTCACGCCGCGGGGCGCGGCGCCTTCTTCATGCTGCGCAGGTCGATGGCGGCCGGATTTTCCGCCGGATCGCCGCCCAGGTCCTTCAGGTCGGCTTTCCTGATCTTGTTGGTCGCGGTGACCGGCAATTCGTCCAGGAACAGGACCCAGCCCGGCGCCTTGTAGTAGGCGAGCCGGGCGAGGCACCACTCCACCAGGTCGCGCGCCGTCGCCTCGTCGCGGTCCCCGTCGCGTTCAGGGCCGGCAGCGGGCACGACGCAGGCCATGACCTCCTCGCCGCGCACCGGGTCGGGCGCCGCGATGACCGCCACCTGCGCCACGGCCGGGTGCTTGACGAGCTCCGTGTCGACCTCGAGCGCCGCGATATTCTCGCCCGACCGGCGGATGATGTTCTTGTCGCGGTCGACGAAATAGAAGCGGCCGTCCGGCGCACGCATGGCGACATCGCCGGTGTGGAACCACCCGCCGCGCCAGTCCCGCTCGGTCGTCGCTTCGTCCTTGTAGTAGCCGGAGAAGAAGAGGCGGCGCGGATCGTCCGCGGACTTCCGGACGATCAGGCTGCCGGGGGTGCCGTCGGGCACATCGTTGTCGTCATCGTCGACGATGCGCGCTTCGCAGCCGGCGGGCCGGCCGATACAGCGCTTGCCCGGGTCGTGGGGCGGCCGGTTGGCCGCGATGGTCGCGCCGGCGCCGGTTTCGGTCATCGCCCAGCCCTCGATCAGGGGGAAGCCGAAGCGCTCCTCGAAGGGGATATGCTGGGCCGGATCGACATTGGCGCCGAAGCCGAACTTCACCCGGTTGTCCCGCTCCGCCGGATCCTCCGGGACATTGAGCAGGATGGCCGGCATGACGCCGAGATAGTGGACGATGGTCGCGCCGGTGTCGCGCACGTCCCGCCACCAGGTCGAGGGATGGAACCGGTCGAGCTGGATCAGCGTGCCGCGCGCCAGCAGCATGGCGACGAAGGAGCAGGCCATGGCGTTCATGTGGAACAGCGGCAGCGGCGTCAGCAGCCGCTCCTGCCCGTGTTCGACCGCGGCCAGCCCGCCCTGGTCGACATACCAGCGGCCGACACCGGCGTAATAGTCGTTGGACAGCATGCAGCCCTTGGGCCGGCCGGTCGTGCCGGAGGTGTACATGAGCGCGCATTCGCTCGCCCCCGTCGGCGCGTCGCTGTGCGGCGGCGGGGGCGCTTCGGGCGGCGGATCGTCCGCGCCGACCGCCGGGAGGCGCCGGCCGGCCGCCGCGGCCGCCGCCTTGAGGTCGGCGACGCGCTCCGGCACTCCGACGGCCAGGACGCAGTCGCTGTGGTCGAGCAGGTAGGTCAGTTCCGCGCTGCGGTAGTAGGGATTGACCGGAACGACCGACACCCCCAGCGCGTTCAACGCCAGCCAGTGGACGATGAAGTCCGGCCGGTTCTCCAGCAGGATCGCGACCCGATGGCCGTGGCCGTAGCCCGCCGCGGCATAGGCGGCCCGCTTTTCGTCGATCCGCACCAGTCCCTCGGCATAGGTCAGGGTCGCGCCGCCCGGCGCATAGCCCCCGGATGCGGAGGGCGGAATGACCAGGAACGGGCGGTCCGGCGCCTCGGCGGCGGCGGCCCTGAAGAGTCCGCAGACCGTCGGGTCGGTCATTGCCCGAGAAAGTCTTTCATCGCGCCGTCGCTCGGCCGGGCGAAATTGGACCGGCGGCTGACCGCGGTGCCGTCGATCGCCTTGAGCCTCACCGCCGTTTCGATCTGCTTCACCAGGATGTTGATGCCGTTCAGGACCGGCGCCCCGCCGACATTGAAGCCATGCTCGGACGCCAGCAGCAGCATCGGCAGGCCGCCGGCCGGGATCAGGGCGTCGACGCCCTCGTCGACAAAGGGCTGCGCCTGGGCGACGAACTGGTCGCGGATGCCTTCGTAGACCGACCGGTCGGAGAGCGCGGCGACGTAATCGAGCGGCGAGGTCGTCATCGCGCGCACGCCGGTCATCCGGCTGCCCAGCCCGTAGGCGGCGATCTGGTCCTCGTGCCACGGGATGAACACCGGGTGGATGGTGACCAGGCCGGTCTTGCGGGCCAGGGTGCAGGCGTGGAGCATGGTCGTCTCGCCCAGCCCGAGCACCGGGATGTCGACGACCGATTTCGATTCCATCAGGCCGGAATCCTGGAAATGGCCGACGGCGAAGGCGTCATAGCCTTCTTCCTGGGCCCGCACGGCATTCTTCACGACCTGCACGCCGAGGCGCATTTCCGTGATCGGGTGCACATTGGTCGCCGACGGATACAGGGTGTGGACGACCAGTTCCGTATCCGGATCGGCGACCGACCGGAGATGGTCTCTCAGACGATCCAGATAGGCCTTCGATTCGTCCTCGTGGGTAAAGCTCTGATACCAGATTCGCATGGCGGTCTCGTCCTCTGGCAGCCGCCCCGGCACGACGGGGCGGACCCGGGGGCGGAATCGGGGGCGGCCGCGCGCCCGGCCACCGGCCCTGCGATCGCGGGCCATACGATCGCGGGCCGCGCAATCCGGGAAATGGTGCCGATGGAGGGACTCGAACCCCCGACCCACGCATTACGAATGCGTTGCTCTACCGGCTGAGCTACATCGGCATCGTTCCGGCGTTTGCGGCCAGGCGGCGCACCGGTTCGCGGACCGCAGGCATTTAGCCATCCCGGCGCCGCCGGTCAATGAAGCGCCGACGGCGAACGGTCGCCGCGCCGGGCCCCGGGCGGACGCTTCAGGCTTGAGGCGCCTCCAGAACGCCGCCCGCCCGGGCTTCGACCGCTCCCGATTCGGCCGTCCCCGTTTCAACCGGCTTGCCCTCCTGCGCCGCCTCGTCGTGCGGCATGACCCGGGGCGGCGTGGTCCAGCGCAGGGTCTCGAAGGCGCCGCAATGGCCGCACAGTGCGGACCACTCCCGCGCCGTCGCGCCGCAATTGCCGCACAGCCACGCCGGCTCGCGCGGCGCTTCCGAGGCCCGGGACAGCCAGTCGCGCGCCAGCGCGGCGTCGCCGTTTTCCGCCTGCTCCAGTTCGGCGAACAGCCGGCAGAAAGCCGAATCCGGGCTGTCGCCGCCGCCTTCTTCAAGGTGTTTGCGCGCCTGGCCCCAGAGCCGCGCTTCGAGCAGCGCCCGCGCCATCGTCAGATGGGATTCCCGCGCGTCCGGCGCCAGCCCGGCGAGCGCCTCGGCCGCCTTGAGCCGGTTCATCGGATCGGCGCCGCCCTCGACCTGGAGATACAGGCGCGCCAGGTCCGGATGCGGCTCGGCCTGCCAGGCCTGCTCGGCCGCCTTGCGGGCGGCCCGGTTCTTGCCGTCGGCGTGCAGCAGGGCAACCAGCTGCAGGGTGGCGGGCAGGAAGGTCGGCGCCGCCTTCTGCGCCTTGCGCGCCCGGTCCAGGGCGAGACGGCGCTGGCCGGCCCGCTCCGCCATCAGGCTGAGCTGGACCAGCAGGGCCGCATCGCGCGGCGCGCCTTCGGCCGGCGAGACGGCTTCCGCCGCCATCGCATCGCGCAGGGTCGCCTCGGCGTCCTCCCAGCGCCGGCCCTTGATCTGGAGTTGGAACAGACGGGTCAAGGCCCAGGGCGCCTGCGGGCTCAGCCTGCGCGCCCGTTCCGCCAGTTCCATCGCCGCCGCGTCGTCGCCGGCCTGCTCGGCCAGGGTCAACAGGCCCCGGAGCCCGAGCAGTTCGGTTTCCTGCGTCTCCAGCATCGCTTCGTAGAATTTGCGCGCAACGTCCGGCCGGCCCTCCATCTGGGCCGCCTGGGCGCCGATCAGCAGCGCGCCCGGCGGCCGGCCGAGCACTTCGCTCGCCCTGCGGGCCTGGCGCCGGGCTTCCGCCGCATCGCCGGCCGCGACCGCGACCATGCCCCGGGTCAGCGCCAGATAGCCGCTTTCGCGCCGCCGGGCCGCACGGTTTGCCAGGGCGGCTTTCGGCGCGCGCAGGAACAGCCGCCACAACTGGTAGAGTCCGGCGCCCGCGAGGAAGAGCAGGCCGACGAACAGCACGATCATCGCCACCGAGGTGTCGACCCGCCAGCCGCGCCATACCAGCGTGGCGGCGCCGGGGGTCTCGGTCAGCCACGCCGCCAGCGCCGCCACCGCGAAGAAGGCGACCAGCGACAGGAAGACCCGGACGAACAGGGACATGGCGGCGGGCGCTCCGTCCTACTAGCGCTTGCCGCCGGGCGCAGCGCCGCCGGACCCGGCGCCGCCGTACAGCGTCGGCATCAGCGCGTCGAGCCGGGCGAGGGCCGCATCGACGCCGGCGCGCCTTTCCGCCCGGGCCAGCCAGTCCGCGGCGGAGTCCCGCGCCGCCGCCGGCATCCTGCGCACAAGGACGACAGCGCCGGCCAGATCGCCGTCCGCCAGCCTGACTTCGGTTTGCGCGACCAGCGCGGAGACCGAATCGCCGGCGACGTTACGGCCGGTCCGGCGCACGACGACGGTCGATTTCAGCTTGTTCCAGGCGCGCTCGATCCAGCCCTCGCCCTGCGCCGGCCCGGCCGATGCGACGAGGCGGGCGGCAAGCGCGTCGAACTCGCGTCGCAGGACCGGCAGGACGGGCGCTCCGGCGGCTGCGGCAGGCTCCAGCGCCTCGAGGACGGCCGCCGCTTCGCCGTCGCCCACCAGTTGCTGCGCGGCCGCCAGGGCCGCACCGTAGGGACGGCCGGACGCCGCGGCGGCACGCAACTGACCCAGCGCCACGACAATGCCGACCGCGCCGCCGCCGGCCTGCACCGATCTCAGGCGGGTTTCGGCTGCCGCAATCCGCGCGGCGAGGCCGGAGAGGACGCCTTCCGCCTTTGCGAGCCGTTCCCGATCGAACGCCGCGACCTCGTCCGACAGCGCCGCCAGACCTTTCGACAGCCGGTCCAGCGCCGCCCGTGTCGCCTCGTCCGCGCCCTCGCGCCCGGCCGGCCGTTCGGCTGCCGCCGCGACGGCCCGGCGAAGCGCGTCGACATCGGCTTTCAGGCCGGCCAGGTCGGCGACGAGCTTTTCCGGCCTGCCGTCCGCCTGCACGGCGGCAATCGCGAGGCGCAGTTTTTCCTGTCCAGCCTGCAAGGCCTCTACCGCCGCGCCGAGCGGCGCCAGCGCTGCGCTATCGTCTGCTGCCGCCACCAGCTTCCGGTCCAGCGTTGCGGTTGCGGCTGCCAGCGCATCCAGGCGTTCGGCCAGCGCGCCGGCTTGCGCCGCGGCCCGTGCGCCGGCGGCGGCCGCTGCCGCGCGGGGGGGGGCGGCGTCCTTCTCCGCCGCGGCAAGCCGCGACTCGAACGCCTCGGCGGTCGCCGGGTCCGTGCCCGATCCGGCGAACCGGTCCGCCGCCGCCCAGCCGATCAGGGCGCCGACGACCAGCATTCCGGCAAACCCGAGGCCGAACGCAAAGGCCCGTTCCCGGCCGGCGGGTTTCGCCTGCGCCGCCTCGACGGTCGGCCCGGCTGCAGCGCCTTCCGCTTCCTTCACGCCCGTTGGCGCGTGCACCACTTTCTCGGCCCGCAGCGGTTCGGCCTCCGCCCGGCCCGGCCCGGCCCCCTCGTCCGCGCCCGGCGCGCTTCCGCCGCCGCCGCGCAAGGTTGTGCCCCGGTCTTCCATCGGGCTCCCGGCGCCGCCGCGGGCGGGGCTTTGCAACGGGCTTTCGGCGGGCCCGCCCGGCCCGGCTGCCGCGGCGGCGAGATCGATCCCTTCCCGCGCTGCAGCGGCGCGTATCTCGTCCAGCCGCCGGATCGGGATGGCGTTGCGTTCCTTCCAGCCCTGGACGGTCGTCACGGCGAGCCCGAGTTTTTTCGCCATCGGCCGGATGCCGCCGAAAGCCTCGATGATTCGGGCGGCGTCGTTGGGGACCGGATCGCTCATTTCAGGCGCTCCACCGTAGCCTGCATCCTGTCCGGCCGCTGCCGGCCCGGCCGGGTCGCTCCCGGACGGTTCCGGACAGCTCCGGGCCGGGCTGCGCGTCGCCGCGCCGCCGTTACTCGCGGAGCAACGCGCCGAGCGCGGCGGCCATGGCATCGGCATCCGGCGACGGCACGACAGCGACCCGCCGCGCGGGCGGCAATCCGCCCGCTTTTCCGTAGGCCTCTGCAACGGCCTCGCCGAGGCAACAGACAACCAGGCCGCGAACGGCCGTTTCATGGCCATCGGCAACAACCAGCCTGACAAATTCTACGGCATTTCGTACGGAAAACAAGGCTATCGATGTAGCCGTACGCGTATGCAACGCGTTTGCCGCCGGCTCCGGCAGGGCCGTCGCGCTGCGCGCTTCGTACAACGCCGGCTGTACCACGATATAACCCAGCGTTTCCAAAGCTTTTCCCAGATCGCCCGCGACGTCGCGCGCGGCCGGGTAGACCAGTTCGCCGGCCGCTGGCCGGCACCGTTCGGCGATCAGCGCCGTCAGGCCGCGTACGTCCGCATCGGCGCTGTGTACGACTGCAAACCCCGCCGCCCGCGCCGCCTCGGCGGTCGCCGCGCCGACGGCGTAGGCCGGCAGGTCCGTGCGCGCGCCGCGCCGGGCATAGAAGCGAACCGCGTTGACGCTGGTGAAGGCCACGCCCTGGGCCTTTTCGGAAACCGCGAATGCGGTATCGAGCGGATGGATCGCGGTGACCGGGCAGGCGATCGCCGGTATTCCCTCCCCGGCCAGCCGCCGCACGAAGGCGCCGGCACCGGGTTCGCTTCGAACGATCAGCGCCGTCATTCAGGCCGCCAAGACCGCCGGCGGCGCTGCGGCCCTGAGCGCCTGCCCGACCGCCTGGCCCAGCGCGGCCGGATCGCCGGCGGGCCCGCGCTCGCCGTGACGCCAGATGCCGGCGCCGCCGGGATCGGCCACCAGGCCGCGCACCGTTATTCGGCCGTCCCGGATTTCGGCATGGGCGGCGATCGGCGTGCGGCACGATCCGTCGAGCACCGCCAGCACGGCCCGTTCCGCCCGCAGCGCCGCCATCGTCTCCGCATGATCGATCGGCGCGACATGGTCGAGGACCGCCGCGTCGCCGGCGCGGCACTGGACCGCGACGATCCCCTGACCAGCGGACGGGAGAAAGTCGTCCACGGCGAGCGGCGCGGCGTCGCCGGCGCATCCGGCGCGGATCAGGCCGGCCATCGCGAGCAGGGTGGCGTCGAACTCGCCGTTCGCGACCTTGTCGAGCCGGGTGCCGATATTGCCGCGGATCGGCGCGATCTGCAGGTCGGGCCGCAGGGCGCGCACCAGGGACTTGCGCCGGACCGACGCCGTACCGAGGCGCGCGCCGCGCGGAATGCCCTCCATCGTCCGGGATGCCGGGCAGATCAGCGCGTCGCGCGGATCTTCGCGCGGCAGGACGGCGGCGATGACCAGGCCGTCCGGCAGGACGGTCTCGAGGTCTTTCGCGGAATGGACCGCGCAGTCGATCGCGCCGGCCAGCAGCGCCGCCTCGATCTCCTTGGCGAACAGGCCCTTGCCGCCGATATCCGCCAGCGGCCGGTCCGTAATCCGGTCGCCGGTCGTCACGATGGGGACAATGTCTGCCGGCGGGGCGGCGGGATGGGCGGCGGCCAGCGCCCCGGACACCAGATGCACCTGGGCCAGCGCCAGCGGGCTGCCCCGCGTGCCGATGCGCAGGGGTCGTTCCTCCAGCGGCGCCGTCGACCCGGACATGACCGGCGAGGTAGCGGTTCGTCCCGCCGGGGCAAGGCGGCGGGGTGGCGCATCGCGGGTGGCGAATCGCAGTGGGGCGATTATCTTTCTGCCTTCGCACCCGCCGGCGCCGGCCGCCGGGAGAATGCGCCGGAAATCCAACCGGAATCGAACCGATGACCGTCAAGCGAAAGCGGAAGAAAGGAGCGAGAAAAATCGTGCGGTCGCGCGACCCGTTCTGGCGCCTGCGCCGGGCCCTGGGCGGCGGCCGGGTGGAGAGCGGGAGGGCCTATCGCCGGCCGGCGGCGCGCACGGCGGCCCGGAAGGAAATCGATGACCGCTGAACCGGACGGCCCGCTGACGGTCCTGGGCATCGAAACCAGTTGCGACGAGACCGCGGCGGCGGTCGTGCGGCGGCATCCCGGCGGCGCGCCGGAGATTCTCGCCGAGGAGCTGTTCTCCCAGATCGACGAGCACCGGCCCTACGCGGGCGTCGTGCCGGAAATCGCCGCCCGCGCCCATCTCGACCGTCTGGACGGCCTGACCGGCCGCGCGATGGCGGCGGCGGACCTGGATTTCGGCGCGCTCGATGGCGTCGCGGCGACGGCGGGCCCCGGCCTGATCGGCGGCGTCATGGTCGGCGCAACCATGGGCAAGGCGATCGCCGCGGCGGCCGGCAAGCCGTTCCTCGCCGTCAATCATCTGGAGGGCCATGCGCTCAGCGCCCGCATGACCGGCCGGGTGGCGTTTCCCTTCCTGCTGCTGCTCGTCTCCGGAGGCCATTGTCAATTGCTGCTGGTGCAAGGGGTGGGCCGCTACCGGCAGCTCGGCACGACCGTCGACGACGCCGTCGGCGAAGCCTTCGACAAGGCCGCCAGGCTGCTCGGCCTTGGCTATCCCGGCGGCCCGGCAATCGAGGCCGCAGCGGAGCGGGCGAGAGACCCGGACCGCTTCGACCTGCCGCGGCCGATGCGCGGCCGGCCCGGTTGCGACTTCTCCTTCTCCGGCCTCAAGACCGCCGTTCTCCACCGGCTGCGCGCGCTCGAAACCCCGCCGACGCCGGACGACGCCGCGGATATGGCGGCGGCGTTCCAGGAGGCCGTCGCCGATGCCCTGACGGAGCGTACCGGCAACGGCCTGCGCATGGCGCGGGAGCGCGAACCCGCCCTGCGGCGTCTGGTGGCCGCCGGCGGCGTCGCCGCGAACCGGCGCCTGCGCCGCGCGCTGGAAGACCTGTGCGCACGGGAAGGGCTGGACCTGTCCGTGCCGCCGCAGCGCTATTGCACCGACAATGCCGCGATGATCGCCTGGGCCGGGGCCGAGCGGCTGGCGCTGGGCCTGGCCTCGCCGCTCGATTTCGCGCCGCGGCCGCGCTGGCCGCTCGAGTCGCCGGAAGACTCGGCCCGGACCGCATCGGACGAGAGCGCCGCGTGAGGCGGGCGGCATGAGCCGGATCGCAGTGATCGGGGCCGGCGCCTGGGGCACGGCGCTTGCCATAACGGCGGCACGCGCGGGCTGCACGGTCGGCCTGTGGGCGCGCGAGAAGGAGGTCGTCGAGTCGATCCGGCACGAGCGGCGCAACGCCCTGTTCCTGCCGGACCATACGGTCGACGACAACGTCGTTCCGACCGGCGACATGGGGGAAGCCGCGGCCGGCGCCGAACTCGCCTTGCTGGTCGCGCCGGCCCAGCATGTCGGTGCGGCGGCGGAGCAGCTTGCCGGCCTGCCCGACGCGCCGCCGATCGTCGTCTGCGCCAAGGGCATCGACCGGGCGAGCGGCCGGCTGCTCTCGGAGGTCGTCGCCGACGCCCTGCCCGGCCGTCCGGTCGCCGTGCTGAGCGGCCCGAGCTTCGCCGGCGAGGTGGCGCAGGGATTGCCGGCGGCGCTGACCGCGGCCTCGACCGACCGTCCGCTGACCGAAAGGGTCGCGCAGCGTCTCGGCGCACCGCGCTTCCGGATCTACCTGTCCGACGATCCGGTCGGGGTCGAGATCGGCGGCGCGGTCAAGAATGTCATCGCCATCGCCTGCGGCATCGTCGTCGGCGCGGGGCTGGGCGAGAATGCGCGCGCCGCCGTCGTCACCCGCGGCCTCGCCGAGACCGTCCGCCTGGCGGTCGCCAGGGGCGGCCGGGCGCAGACGCTCGCCGGCCTGTCGGGCATCGGCGACATGATGCTGACCTGCAACTCCTTCCAGAGCCGGAACATGTCGCTCGGCGCGGCGCTCGGGGCCGAACCGGACCGGAGCTGGACGCCGGCGGAAGTCCTGGCCGCCCGCGGCAAGCTCGCCGAGGGCGTCTGGACCGCCGCCGCCGTCATCGAAATGGCGGCAAAGCTGGACGTCGAGATGCCGATCTGCGCCGGCGTCAACGCCGTCCTGCACCGGGGCGAAACCGTGCGGGCGATGGTCGACAGCCTGATGGCGCGCCGGTTCCGGGAGGAATGAGGCGGACCCGGTGCGGGGCGGTGCTGCCCAACTGGAGTGCGGCGGCAACAAACGGGCAGGTCGTTTTGGGGTAGAATGCCCGTTGAAAGTTCATACCTGCTCACGGTAGGTACTGAAGGACTTACTCCCCCTCGGACCTGCTCGAAACAGCCGCGAAATTTGGGTCAGCTGCAAACGGCTCCCACTTCTCGACACGCTGGACCGGGCCCCGAGGGGGTTATTGATTCCGGACGGTGCACATGGAGGAGCCGTCTCAAATTTCTCATTTCGGAATGCACATTCTTTGAAAAACTGCGCAGGAATTCACGAATTGCTGGTTCGAACTAACCCGCGTGCTCCGACAGGTCGGTGAGCGTCGGCCGGCTGCCGCACAGGGCGCAGTCCGGGTCGCGGCGGGCCTTCAGTTCCTGAAAGCCGCTGCCCAGCGCATCGTACATCAGCATCCGGCCGGTCAGCGGCTCGCCGAGCCCGAGGACGAGCTTCAATACCTCTGCCGCCTGGAGCGTGCCGATCACCCCGGCGACGGCGCCGAAGACGCCGACCTCCTCGCAGCGCGGCATCAGGCCGGCCGGCGGCGGCTCGGGGAACAGGCAGCGGTAGCAGGGGTTGACGTCGCCATCCCGCCACGGCCGGAAGGTCGCGACCTGGCCCTCGAAGCGCAGCAGCGCGCCGGAGACCAGCGGCTTGCGCGCGAAGAAGCAGGCGTCGTTGAGCAGGTAGCGGGTCGCGAAATTGTCCGAGCCGTCGACGACGATGTCGTAGTCCGCGACCAGCCGTTCGGCATTCGCCGCGGTCAGCCGTTCGACGATCCGCACGACGGTGACTTCGGGATTGATGGCGGCGAGGCTCGCCGCGGCGCTGTCCACCTTGAGCTGCCCGACCCGGCCGGTCGTATGGACGATCTGGCGCTGCAGGTTCGACAGGTCGACCGTGTCGTCGTCGACCACGCCCAGGGTGCCGACGCCGGCCGCGGCGAGATACTGGAGCACCGGCGCGCCGAGCCCGCCGGCGCCGATCACCAGCACCCGGGCGGCAAGCAGCGCCTCCTGCCCCTCCTCGCCGACCTCGTCGAGGATGATGTGGCGGGCGTAGCGTTCGAGCTGGGCGTCGGTGATGGTCATGGCGCGGTCAGTCCGGTTCCGCAGCGGTGCCCGTGGAGCCGAAACCGCCGGCGCCGCGCCCGGTTCCGTCAAGCGTATCGGCTTCGCGCCAGACCGCCCGCGCGACCGGCGCGATCACCAGCTGGGCGATGCGCATGCCGGGTTCGACGGTGAAACCGGCGTCGCCGAGATTGACGAGCAGCACCTCGATCTCGCCGCGATAGTCCGAATCGACGGTGCCCGGCGCGTTGACGATCCCGATGCCGTGCTTCCGGGCGAGGCCGGAGCGGGGTCGGATTTGCGCTTCGAATCCCGGCGGCAGGGCGATGGCAATACCGGTCGGGACCGCGCTGCGCGCACCGGGCGCCAGGTTTCGGGGATTTGCGATGGCCGCCATCAGGTCGACGCCGGCGCTGCCGGCCGTCGCGTAGCCGGGCAGGGGGAGGTCGGCGCCATGGGGCAGGCGGCGGATGGCGACCGTGACCGGCGCCGCGCCCGTCATTCCGCGGCTTCGGCCCGGAAAGGCTCGCGGGTTCCGGGCTCCAGCGCCTGCGCGATCCGCTCCGCAAGGCGATGCGCCACCTCTTGTTTCGCCAGTTTCGGCCAGTCCTCGATACCGTCCTCGCGGATCAGGTGGACCCGGTTGGCGTCGCCGCCGAAGGTGCCGGCCGCGGCCGAAACGTCGTTGGCGACGATCCAGTCGCAGCCCTTTTTCGCGCGCTTGGCCTGTGCATTGGCGACGACATTTTCGGTCTCCGCCGCGAAGCCGACGACCAGCGCCGGGCGCCGGGCCGAGCGCGCCAAAGTCGCCAGGATGTCGGGGTTTTCGGTCAGCGAAAGCGCGGGCGGGGCCTTGCCTTCCTTTTTCAGCTTCCGGTCCGCCGCCCGTTCGGCGCGCCAGTCCGAAACCGCGGCAGCGCAGACCGCGACGTCCGCCGGCAGGGCCGCTTCGCAGGCCGCCAGCATGTCGCGCGCTCTCTCGACATGGACCGTCTCAAGCCCCGGCGGATCGGCCATCGCGACCGGCCCGGTGACCAGCACCGTTTCGGCCCCGAGCGCGGAGAGCGCCGCCGCGATGGCGTGGCCCTGCTTGCCGGCGATGCGCCACCTCTTGTTTCGCCAGTTTCGGCCAGTCCTCGATACCGTCCTCGCGGATCAGGTGGACCCGGTTGGCGTCGCCGCCGAAGGTGCCGGCCGCGGCCGAAACGTCGTTGGCGACGATCCAGTCGCAGCCCTTTTTCGCGCGCTTGGCCTGTGCATTGGCGACGACATTTTCGGTCTCCGCCGCGAAGCCGACGACCAGCGCCGGGCGCCGGGCCGAGCGCGCCAAAGTCGCCAGGATGTCGGGGTTTTCGGTCAGCGAAAGCGCGGGCGGGGCCTTGCCTTCCTTTTTCAGCTTCCGGTCCGCCGCCCGTTCGGCGCGCCAGTCCGAAACCGCGGCAGCGCAGACCGCGACGTCCGCCGGCAGGGCCGCTTCGCAGGCCGCCAGCATGTCGCGCGCTCTCTCGACATGGACCGTCTCAAGCCCCGGCGGATCGGCCATCGCGACCGGCCCGGTGACCAGCACCGTTTCGGCCCCGAGCGCGGAGAGCGCCGCCGCGATGGCGTGGCCCTGCTTGCCGGACGACCGGTTGCCGATGAAGCGCACGGGATCGATCGCCTCGAAGGTCGGGCCGCTCGTCACCAGGGCACGGCGGCCGGCGAGCGGCCGGTGCGCGGCGGCGCCGAGCGCGTGTTCGATGGCGGCAAGGATGTCCTCCGGCTCGGCCATCCGGCCGGGCCCGCTCTCATCCTCGGCGAGCGGCCCGTCCTCCGGCCCGACGCGCAGCACGCCGCGGGCTTCGAGCGCCGCCATGTTGGCGGCGGTCGCCGGGTGTTGCCACATGCGGTGGTTCATGGCCGGCGCGACCAGGATCGGCGCATCGGCGGCGAGCAGCACGGTGCTTGCCAGGTCGTCGGCCAGCCCGTTTGCCATCTTGGCGAGAATATCGGCGGTCGCCGGCGCGACGACGATGAGATCCGCCTCCTGCGACAGGCGCAGATGGCCCATCTCGGCCTCGTCGGTCAGCGAGAACAGATCGGTGTAGACCTGCTCGTGGCTGAGCGCCGAAACGCTGAGCGGCGTCACGAATTTCTCGCCGGCCGCGGTCAGCACGGTGCGCACCGTCGCGCCCCGTTCGCGCAGGCGGCGGATCAGGATCAGGCTCTTGTAGGCCGCGATCCCGCCGGTGACGATCAGCAGGATGGTCTTGCCGGTCAGCATGGCGAAAACTTATGGCGCACAATGCGGGGGAGCAAGCGGCACGGACGCACCTCCCGGTCAGCCGGGCGTGTCCTCGATCCCCTCGCGCGTTTCGGCGAGCGCCTGATCGACGACGCGGCGCAGCGCTTCGGCCTCGCCGTCGCCTTCCAGAAGGCGCAGGCGGTACAGGTCGATCTGCCGGTCGGCGCCGGCGCCCTCGCGGATAATCCGGACAGACCGCCCGACCTCGGCTTCGCAGCCGAGCGCGCGGGCATCGGGGGCAATCGCCTCGATCAACTCGGCGGCGTAATCGTCGATATCGATCCGGCCGCCCGCGCGCGCCGGATCGCCCAGGAAGGCGAGCACGCCGTAACGCTGGGCGATCCAGCGGTTCTCGGCGACGATCTCCGTAAGCGGCTCGGGCCGCAGGGCGCCCTCCCGGTCCAGGCGCATCAGCCGACGGATCAGGCTGGCATAGAGCGCCGCGATCGTCACCGCATCCTCAAGGCGGGTGCAGATATCGCATATCCGCAATTCCACCGTCGGGTAGGCGTGAGAGGGCCGGATGTCCCACCACAGCTCGCTGCCGTTTTCGACGAATTTCATCTTCCGGTATTCGGCGACCAGCCGGTCGTATTCGGCGCGCGACGACAGCGGTCCGGGCAGGCCGGAACGCGGCAGGCTGCCGACCACAGTGAGCCGCCAGGACTTGAACCCCGTCTCGCGTCCGGCGTTGAACGGCGACGAGCCGGACAGGGCGTGGAGAAACGGGAGGTAGCGCCGGAGCGCCGTCATGACCCGGATGCGGCTGTCGGCGTCGCCGAAGCCGGCATGAATATGCATGCCGCCGACCATGAAACGGCGGACAATGTCCTGGTACGACATGGTAAATCGTTCGTACCGGTCCTGCGGCGTGTGCGCCTGCGCCCGCCAGGAAGCGAAGGGGTGGGTGGACGCCGCCAGCACCGCCGCGCCATGCCGCCCGGCCGCGTCGACGACGATTCGCCGGGTCTCGCGCAGGGCGTCGCGCAGTTCGGCGATTGACCGGCACACCCGGGTATTGGTTTCGATCTGGGCGCGCATCAGTTCGCGCACGATCTTGTGCGGCCCTCGGTTTTCCTCGCAGGTCCGGAATATGGCCGGATCCGGGTCGGCCAGCAGGTCGCGGCTTTCCGGATCGACGAGAAAGAACTCTTCCTCGACGCCGAGGGTGATCGCGAGGCCGTCGGTGTTGTCGGCGCCGTTCACGATCCGGCCGGTGCGCGCAATGCGGCAGGCACGCCGCCATGCGGGGCGGAAAGGTTCATCGGTCGTCGGACTCCGCGAGCCAGCCGTCCGCGTCGAGCGGCCAGAAGGGGTTGTGCGCGACCTCCCAGACATGGCCGTCCGGATCGGCGTAGCAGCCGGAATAGCCGCCCCAGTCGGCCTTCTGCGGCTGCTTCAGCGCAGCCGCACCGGCCGAGACCGCTGCGGCGAACGCCGCGTCCACCTCGGCGGGAGAGCCGTAGTTCTGCGCCAGCGCGATGGCGCCGGAGCCGAGCGTCGCCCCGGGCCGTCCCTGGTCGGCTGCCAGCGCGTCCGTGCCGATCAGGCCGAGCATCAGGCCCTTTAGGCGGTAGAATTTCACCTCGGGCAGTTCCTGCGTCGGCTGCCAGCCGAGAGATTTGTAGAAGGCGCCGGATCGTTCGAGATCGGCGACGCCGAGCGAAATCAGCGTGACGCGCTGCGCGGACAGTCGTTGCGCCATGGCGTTCTTCCCGTCTCTCGCGGTCCCGCCGCCGGTCAGACTCTTTCCAGCGCCTGTTCCAGATCGGCGATCAGGTCGGCGGCGGTCTCGATGCCGCAGGACAGGCGCACCAGGTTCTTCGGCGTCTTCGACTCCGGCGTTTCGACGACCGCCCGGTGCTCGATCAGGCTCTCGACCCCGCCGAGGGAGGTGGCCGGCACGAACAGGCGGGTCGAGCGGGCGAGCGTATTCGCGCCGTCGTAACCCCCGGCGACCAGCAGCGAGAGCATGCCGCCAAACCCGCCGGTCATCTGCTTCTTCGCGATGGCGTGGCCGGGATGGTCCTCCAGCCCGGGATAGGCGACCTGCTCGACCTTCGGATGGCCGCGGAAATGCCGGGCGACGGCCATGGCGTTCTCGCACGCCTTGTCCCAGCGCAGGGCGAGCGTGCGCAGGCCGCGCAGCAGCAGCCAGGCCTCGAACGGCCCCGGCACGCCGCCGGAATATTTGCGCACGGTGTCGAGTTCCTCCCAGCGCGCGTCCTTCTCCCGTGTCACCACCACGCCGCCGGTCGCGTCGGAATGGCCGTTCAGATACTTGGTCGAGGAATGGAAGACGTAGTCGGCGCCGAGGTCGAGCGGCCGCTGGGTCAGGCCCGGCGCCACGGTGCTGTCCACGGCGAGCATCGCGCCGGCCCGGTGCGCAGCCTCGGCCGAAGCGGCGATGTCCATGACGTCCCAGGTCGGGTTGGCCGGGGTCTCGATCCAGACCAGCGCGGTTTCGCCGGGCCGGACGGCGGCTTCCAATGCGCCGGGCTGCGCCTGGTCGAACAGGGTGAGGCCGATGCCGCGGGTCCGGGCGATGCGCTGCATCCAGGCCTGGGCGCCGAAATACATGATCTCCGGCGCCGCGATATGCCGGCCGGTTTCGACCAGTTCGACCAGCGCCGCCACGCCGGCGAGGCCGGAGGCGAACAGCATGGCGCCGGCGCCGCCGTCCAGCTTCGCCAGCAGGTCCTCGACCGGGGTGAAATTGGGATTGCCGTAGCGGGTGTAGAAATAGTCGCCCATCGGCTCGTAATCGGCATCCCGGGCATAGGTGACCGAAGCGTGGATCGGCGGCGCGACGGCCCCGGTCGCCGGATCGAGATAATGGCCGGCCTGGGCGAGCAGCGAGCGGATATCGTGGTTGGTGCGGGTCATGGGGCGGTCACCAGGCATCGACGGTGCGCTTGCGGCCGGCGCGGGGCGGCGGCGCGGGCAGGGCGCGCAGGGTTTTCGTGAGTATGTCGCGGGTGTCGGCGGGATCGATCACATCGTCGTATTCGAAGCGGCCGCCGACTTCCAGTGCCGTGTTCTGCTCCATCAGCCAGGCCGTCTTCTCCCGGATCGCGGCTTCGCGCGCCGTTTCGTCCTCGATCGCCTCGAAGTCCTTTTTCCAGATGATCCGGGCCGCGCCCTCCAGCCCCATGCCGCCGAATTCCGCGGTCGGCCAGGCGACCAGCAGCGCCGGATCGAGCGCTTTCGAGCCCATGACGTAGTAGCCGAGCCCGTAGGCCTTGCGCATGACGACGGTGAGGCAGGGGACCGTCGCGTTGGCGAGCGCAACCAGAATACGCGCGCTGTGGCGCACCAGGCCGGTCGTCTCGACCTCCGGGCCGACCATCAGGCCCGGCGTGTCGCACAGGATGACGACGGGGATGTCGTGGGCGTCGCAGAGCTGGATGAAGCGGGCGATCTTGTCCGAGGTCGGGCTGTCGATGGCGCCGCCCAGGAAGGTCGGCTGGCTGGCGATGACGCCGACCGGGATCCCCTCCAGCCGCGCGAAGGCGGTGAGCGCCGCGCCGCCGAATTTCGGCCGCAGTTCCTGGACCGAGCCGATGTCGAACAGATGGTCGAGCACCCGGCGGACATTGTAGGCCTGCATCGGGTCTTCCGGCACGATATCGCGCAGCTTCGCCACGTCCGGCGCGCGGCCCGGTTCCGCGGCGCCCCGGAAATAACCGAGCACGCGCCGCGCCATCCCCGCGGCCTCGGCATCGTCCTTGCACAGGATATCGACCGCACCGGCCCGGACATGGACGTCGACCGGGCCGATCTCCTCCGGCGTCGGCGTGTAGCCGAGCGCCTGCTGGACCAGCGCCGGCCCGGCCATGCCGATCACCGCCCGCTCGGTCGCGATCAGGATATCGCACATGCCGGCGAGGTTGGCGTTGCCGGCGAAGCAGCGCCCGGCGACGATGCCGACGGTCGGCACCAGGCCGGACAGGCGGGCGAAGTTGACGAAGGTCCGCGTGTCGCCGCGGGTCGAGGCGATCATGTCGTGGGGCCGGGCGCCGCCGCCCTCCAGCCAGCTCACCATCGGCCAGCGCTGGGCCTCGGCGAGCGCGTAGATCCGGTCGGTCTTGCGGTGGTTGGTGAAGCTCTGGGTGCCGGCATGGACGGTGTAGTCGTAGGCCATGACCGCGACCGGCCTGCCGTCCGCCAGCCCGTGGCCCATCACGACGCCGTCGGCCGCGCCGGCCATATCCTCGCGCACCGGCTTGGACACCCGGCCGTATTCGACGAAGCTGCCGCTATCGAGGAAGGCGGCGAGGCTCTCCCGCGCCGTCATCTGCCCGCGCGCGTGCCGCTTCGCCGTGGCTTCGGGCCGCGCCCCGTCCAGCGCCCCCTGCCGCACGCGCCAGACCGCCTGCAAGTCCGCGCGCACCGGCGCGGACGGGGCGGAAGCGGGCGGTTTCTTGCGAGCGGTCATGCGGAGAAGGTGACGCTGACCGTGCCGAGGCTGCCGAAATCGGCCGTCGCCGTGCCGCCGTCCGGAACATATTGCATGCCGGTGCAGGTGCCGGTCGTCACGACCTGTCCGGCCAGCATCCCGTAGCCGCGCTGCGAAAGATCGTTGGCCAGCCAGGTCAGTGCTTCCAGCGGGTGGCCCAGGGCATCCCGGCCGCGGCCCCGGCCGGTTTCAGCACCCTCGATGGACATGACGATTTCGGCTTCTTCGAGATCGACCGCCGCCCAGTCGGCCACGGCCTCGCCGAGGACCAGCCCACCATTAGCGCCGGTGTCCGCCGTCAGCCTGAGAATGCCGGCCTCGGCAAAGCGGGTGAAGCGGGTATCGATGATCTCGATGGCCGGGAAGAGGCAGGCGACCCGATCGGCGATTTCGGCGCGGGTCCAGGGATCGGGCCGCGCCGGAATGTCCGCCGCCAGTTCGAAGGCGAATTCCCCTTCCACGCCCTGCCGGATGAATTTTCCTGCCGGTGCGGTCGCCGGCGACCGGAACAGGAAGGGGCCGAAGACCCGGCCCGGAAATGGCCTGTCCGTTTTCAGCATCTCCTGGGCGGCGGCGGTGGTGCAGCCGATCTTGTAGCCGGCGAGCGGCCAGCCGCAGAGGCCGACCATGGCTTCCTGAATGGCGCGGCTGTCGTCGTCGGTCGCCGGAATGCAGCCTGCGGGCAGGTCCTCCAGCGCCGTCACCGCGTTGCGGGCGTCGATCAGCGTTCGGGCGGCCTGCCTTGCGGCGTCGGGTGTCATGGTGCGGCCCTACAGTTCAAACGTGACCTGCACGATGCCCAGCGCACCGAAATCGCCCACGGCGGTCGCGCCGGGGCGGCAGGGCGTCATGCCGGTCATCGAGCCGGTGGTGACGACCGCGCCCTCGTCCAGCCCGATGCCGCGCCGGGAGAGGTCGTTGGCGAGCCAGACCAGCGTGTTGAGCGGATGGCCCAGCACGTTGGCGCCGGTGCCGCCGGCGGCTTCGTCGCCGTCGACGGTCAGCGTTACGGCGGCTGCGGCGAGGTCGCGTTCGCGCCAGTCGCCGATCGGAGGGCCGAGCACCAAGCCGCCGTTCGAGCCGTTGTCGGCGACGAAATGCGCCACGCCGAGCGCAAAGCCGTCGACCCAGTAGTCGTTGACCAGTTCGATGGCGGGATAGGCGTCCGCCACCGCGTCGCGGATCTCGTCCATCCCGTAGTCGGCGGCGCGCGGCGGCAAAGCGCGGCCGAGCCGGAAAGCGAACTCGCACTCGACGGCGCATTTGTGCAGGGCTTCGGCGGCGACGCCTGCCGGGCTGTCCAGCAGGTAGGGCGCGAAGACCCGGCCGGGGAAGGGCGCATCGGTGCCGAGCATTTCCATCGCCGCCGCGCTCGCCGCGCCGACCTTCCAGCCGGCGACCTCCAGGCCCCAGAGGTCCGCCAGCGCGTTCTGGATCGCCATGCCGTCCTCGACGGTCTGCGGCGTGCAATCCGGCGGCAGGCGCTCCAGCCGGCGATGGTCGCCGCGCGCTTTCAGCAAGAGTTCGGCGGCGGTCCGGGCGGCGGTGTCGCTCAACATGGCAGGTCCCGATGCAATTGATCTGGCTGCGGAATCTTGCCGGGTCATAGCACAAAAGCGAAACACAGCCAGACCCGGATGGCCCGCCCGCGGCGAAATCCCTATCGCCCGGCCCTGCATTCCGATACGGACGGCCGATACGGACGGCCGATACGGGCGGCCGATACGGGCGGAACCGGCAGACCATGACGGCGGCACGGCAGGAACTTTGGCTGTTGGAAGCGCGGCAGACGATCCGTCTCGCCGTGCCGCTGGCGCTGATGCAACTCAGCCAGATCGCCATGACGACGATCGACGTGCTGATGATCGGCCGCCTGGGCAAGGAGGCGCTGGCCGGCGCTGCGCTCGGCGGCAGCCTGATTTTCCTCTGGTCGGTTACCGGGATGGGGCTGGTCACGGCGGTCGCGCCGCTCGCGGCCCAGGCGTTCGGCGCGGAAGACCCGGTCGGGGTGCGCCGGGTGACGCGCCAGGGCCTGTGGGTGACCGCCCTGGTCTCGGTGCCGGGCCTGTTCGCCCTGCTGGCGATGGAGCCGGTGCTGCTCTGGATGGACCAGCCGGCCGTCGCGGTGCGCGGCGCCGGAGACTATCTCGCCACGGTCGCCTGGAGCCTGCCGATGATCGTCGGCTTCGTGGTGCTGCGCTGTTTCGGCGCGGCGCTCAACCGGCCGCGGCCGGCGCTGTGGATGATGCTGGCCGGCATACCGCTCAATGCGCTGCTGGATTATGCGCTGATCTTCGGCGAACTGGGCGCGCCGCGCATGGAACTGGCCGGGGCGGGGCTGGCGACCACCATCGTCCAGACCTTCCTGTTCCTGGGGCTGCTGTGGTTCAGCACAAGCAGCCGGGACCTGCGCGACTATCGCATCCTGACGCGGTTCTGGCGGCCGGACTGGACCGTCTTCCGGCGGATCTTCGCCATCGGCCTGCCGATCGCCGGCATCTACCTGATCGAGATGGGCGTCTTCGCCTTCGCCGTGGTGATGATGGGCTGGATCGACGCCACGGCGATCGCCGCGCATCACATCGCGATCCAGGTCGCCGCGGTCACCTTCATGGTGCCGATGGGCATCGGCCAGGCGGCGACCGTCCGGGTCGGCCAGGAGATGGGGCGCAGGAATCCGTCCGGAATGCGCCGCGCGGGCTTCGCTG
This sequence comes from Rhodospirillaceae bacterium, assembly GCA_009840595.1. GTDB lineage: Bacteria > Pseudomonadota > Alphaproteobacteria > Bin65 > Bin65 > Bin65. Next base: position 24,910 of record VXNK01000087.1, read on the forward strand.
CCCTCGCAATCGGCATTGCTTTCATGTCGGCCATGAGCCTGCTGATCGCCCTGTTTCCCGCCTTCCTGGCCGGCCTGTTTCTGGACCGGGACATGGCCGGTTCGGCAGAAGTGCTGGCGCTGGCCGCGAGCCTGCTCTACGTCGCGGCGGCCTTCCAGATCGTCGACGGCATGCAGGCCATCGGCGCCGGCGCCCTGCGCGGGCTGAACGATACGCGGATCCCGATGGTGGCCGCCGCGGTCGGATACTGGATCGTCGGTTTCGGCGTCGGCTGGACCCTCGGCTTCGCCGTCGGCTGGGGCGCCGTCGGCATCTGGATCGGCCTTGCGCTGGGGCTGGCGTCGACGGCGGCATTCTTCGTCACCCGCTTCAACCGGATGACCCGGTCCGCCCTGCCCTCGCCAGAGCCGGCGGCGCAGGCATAGTATGGCGCATGGCCCGGAGCGCCGCCAAACCTGTCAAAAAACGCGTGGACCAGTTGCTGGTGGAGCGCGGCCTGGCCCAGTCGCGCAGCAAGGCACAGGCGCTGGTGATGGCGGGCACGGTGTTTCACGGCGAGCGGCGCATCGACAAGCCGGGGGCTACCGTCCCGGACGACGGCGCGCTGGCGGTGCGCGGCCGGGACCATCCCTGGGTCTCGCGCGGCGGGCTGAAGCTGGCGCACGGCATCGAGCGTTTCGCCGTCGATCCGGCCGGGCGGACCTGTCTCGATATCGGAGCCTCGACCGGGGGCTTCACCGACGTCCTGCTCCATCGCGGTGCGGCGAAGGTCTACGCCGTCGATGTCGGCCACGGCCAGCTTGCCTGGAAACTGCGCACCGATGCGCGCGTGGTCGTGTTGGAAAAGACCAACGCCCGGCACCTGACCCGCGATCTCGTGCCGGACCCGCCCGGCGCCGTGGTCTGCGACGCCAGTTTCATCGGGCTGGAAACCGTGTTGCCGGCCGGCATGGCGCTGGCGGCCCCCGGCGCCTGGCTGATCGCCCTGATCAAGCCCCAGTTCCAGGCCGGGCGGGCGCAGGTCGGCAGGGGCGGCGTGGTGCGCGATCCAGCGGTCCATAAGGCGGTGTGCGGCGATGTGCGGGCCTGGCTGGAAGCGCAGCCCGGCTGGGCGGTGCGTGGGATCGAGGAGAGCCCGGTCATGGGACCGGAGGGCAACCGGGAATTCCTGATCTGCGCTGACTACCGCCCGGGAACGGCCGCTGACGCATGACCGGATTCCGGGCCGAAGTCACCATCGAGAGCATCGGCCGGCGCGGCGACGGCGTGGCCGCCCTGGAAGGCGGAATCGTCCACGTCCCCGCCACCGCGCCGGGGGACCGGGTCGCGGTCGCGCTCACCGAAGCCGGCCCCGGCCGGTTTCGCGGCCGGCTGCTGGAGGTGCTGGAGGCCGGCCCGGACCGGCGGGCGCCGCCGTGCCGGCATTTCGGCGCCTGCGGCGGCTGTGCGCTGCAACATCTGGCGCCCGAAGCCTACGGCGCATGGAAGACGGACCTGCTGCGCGGCCTGCTCGCCCGCAACGGGCTGGACGGCGCGACCGTCGAACCGCTGCACTCCAGCCCGCCGGGCAGCCGGCGGCGCGCCACCTTCGCGATCCGGCGGCGGCGCGACGACGCCATCGTCGGCTTCAACGAGCGCCACAGCCATCGCGTCGTCGACCTGTCGGCCTGTCCGGTGGTCCTGCCGGAAATCGCCGCCCTGATCGAACCGCTGCGCGCCTGGGCGGCAACGGCGTTGAAAGCCGGTGACAGGGCGGACGCCCATGTCGCGATGACCGACAGCGGCATCGATCTGTCGATTCGTACGACCGCCAGGCTTGGTGGCGCGGGGCGGGCGGCGCTGGTCGATCTCATGGCGCGGGAAGGACTGGCGCGGGTCGCGCGCGCCCATCCGAAGCAGGACGGCGCCGAAGTGCTCGCCGAGGCCCGGCCGGTGCGGGCGGTCCATAGCGGCGTGGCGCTGGCCCTGGCGCCCGGCGCCTTCGCCCAGGCGACCGCGGACGGCGAAGCGGCGCTGACCGGATTCGTGCTGGAAGCGGCGGAAGGCGCAGCGCGGGCCTTCGACCTGTTCTGCGGCTCCGGCGCCTTCACGCTGCCGCTGGCGCAGCGGGGCTGCAGCGTCCTCGCGGCGGACATCGACAAGACGGCGGTCGCCAACCTCGCCGCGGCGGCCCGGCAGGCGAACCTGGCGAAATTGCAGACCGAGCCGCACAACCTGATGCGAAAGCCCATTCCCTCCGGCCAGTTGGCCGGGGCCGACCTCGTCGTCTTCGACCCGCCGCGCGCCGGGGCGAAGGCGCAGGCCGCGGAGATCGCGGCGGCCGGGGTTCCGGTCGTCGTGGCGGTGTCCTGCGACCCGGGCACCTTCATGCGCGACGCCCGCATCCTCGTGGACGGCGGCTACCGGCTGACCCGGCTGCGGCCGGTCGACCAGTTCCTCTGGTCGCCGCATCTGGAGCTTGCGGCCCGGTTCGATTTTGCCGGATGATGCCGCGCATGGCTCGGCCTCCCCACGATAACGGCGGCGATGGCGGCGCGGACGACCGGGCGCCGGAAATCGCCGAGGCGCGCCGCCGCGCCCGCAAGGCGCTGACCGTGCTGATCCGCTGCTACCTGTTCGGCGCGGCGGTGACGCTGGTCGTGCTGGTTTTCACCGCCGACCGGAGCCTCGGCCAGCTGGTCCTCGACACCCTGTTCTGGCCAAGCACGCTGGGTGAGATCGTGCTGACGCTGTAGCCGCGCGCCGGTCGGCCGCCTTTAATTTGAGATCAATCTTGAGAATCGCGCTCGCGCCAGATTGAACTGTCCGCCAGTTCCTGCGCGTGGCGTTTCTGTTCTTCCCGGTCTTCGACTGCCGGGTCCGGCAAGACGATGTCGGCATGGTAAGGGTTGTCGAGTTGGGGAGAGGCAACCACGCGCCGGCCATTGGCGGCAGCTGTCTCCGACACGACGACGGCCCAGCCATAGAATGTGCGGTTTCGGGCCGTGGCCACCCGGTCCGCAATTTCGATAGCCTCGGCAGGCGGCGCGACGTCCAAGCGATCCACCGAGAGCCGGGCTTCGCCCTCTTTCTCCAGAAATACATTGAGGCTGACTCTGGATCGGCGGGCTCTGTTCCGATCCCTGCTTGAGAATACGCCCCGACCGAGATTCTCCCCTGGCGCGATGAACTCGCTATCGGTCATGCGGCCAGATTTTTGCCGAGGGTCAACTCGTCCAGCGCCTCACGAACGAATCCGTCTGGCAAACGGCCAGCGTCGGAATAATGCGCGCGCCGGTGTGCGCCGTTCATGTTGACCAGGCACAGGGCGCCGCCTTCCGAATTGCACAGGATCACGACCGAACGCCCGTGTCCGCCCGGCGCATCGACAGCAATCTCGCCGTCCGGCGTAGGGTAGACTTCGTAACGCCGCGGCGAAATCCGGTACATCTCCGGCAATAGCCGGCGGGCGTTCGCCAATGCCGCCTCGGACGGAACGGGGAATTGCTCTTCGCTGGCCTCGGCGACTACATCTTGCAGATCGCGCAGGGCATCCCGCAGGTCAGGATTTCGGCTCTTTGCGGTCACCTGTGCCTCGTCTTTATTCGACCCTTGGGCCTAAGCGGCCGCAAGCAATGTAGCGCGTGGACGCCGGCAGCCGCGCCTCTCTGAAGAATTAGGCATCTTCGACAATCTGCGCCAGTCAAATGCGCCATTTGCCATGAAGTCGCCTACCCCAGCGCTGCCGCTTTCTGCCCCGCCGGGCCGTCCGCGCCGCCGAACAGGGCGGTGAAGCGGCGGCGGGTCCAGGCGCTGGTCGGGCGGCGTTCGGCGCGCTCGGCGATCAGCGCTTTCGCCCGCGCCGTCCGGCCGGCGCGGATGGTGGCCTCGATCTGCATCTGGACGAACAGGTCGCGCTGGGCGTGGCTGCCGCCGAGCCGCCGCAGGTCGTAGCGCACGGAACCCAGCAGGTCGGCGGCGCGGCCGTAATCGCCGTCGCAATAGGCGGCAGCGGCGTCGCACACGGGGGCCGCGACGTCCCGGTAGACCGGCGCCTGCGTCCCGTCGGCCTGCGCCGCGTTCTGCACGCCCGCCCGATGGTCCGCCAGCGCCGCGCCGTCGCCGGTCCGGGCAAGGGCGATGGCATAGTGGGCATCGACGAAGGCGAGCAGCAGGTCGGCGGCGTGTTCGGCGCAATGGCCGGCCACTTCGGCCCAGCGGTCGCCGACATCGACCCCTTCCGATTCGAGACGCCATAGCAGGGCGACGGCGTTGGTCAGGTCGAGATAGTCGCCGGTCTCCTCCTCGCGCACGCCGCGGTCGTAGAGATCGAGCACCGCGTCGTATTCGCCGAGCTCCAGGTGGAACAGGGAGCGGTGCCACCACAGGTGGAAGCGGAAATTCTGGACCTGGGTCCAGTGCGGCTCCAGGCCGGACAGCCAGGCGATGCCCTCGGCCTGCCGGCCCTGCATCTCCATGACATGGGCGACGGCGTGGGTGCCCCAGGGGTCGTCCGGGTTGATGCCGACGGCCTCCCGGCCGCGCTGTTCGGCACGGGCGTAGTCGCCGTCTTCCTCCAGCGCGAAGGCATAGCAGCCGGCGACGAAGCCGTAGTCCGGCACCGTCGGGTCCCAGGCGTGCATGATCCGGGCCAGGGAATCGCGCATGGCGGCGCTGTCGCCGCTGTAGAAATGGGTGTAGTGCGCCAGCCGCATGGCGAGCAGGTCGTGCGGATGGTCGGTCAGGATGCCGTCCCACAGCGCGGTCGCGCCTGCCATGTCGCCGTCGACCCAGCGTTCGAGCGCCGCGATATGCGCGGTTTCGCGCGCCGTCACCGGCCGGTCGGCCGCCGCCTTCTGCGCCGCCGCCAGGGATTTCCGGCCGGACGCCCAGCGCTTCGCCTCGCTGAACAGCAGCATGAAATAGCCGCGCAGGCAGTGCGCCATCGCCATGTCGGCGTCGGCGGCGTAGACCTCTTTCAGCCGGTCGCCGGTGTCGCGCCGCATGCCGAGATAGCTCCGCACCGTGCGGTCCCAGGCTTCGACCGCCTCGGGCGACGCGGCCGTCAGCGCAAGGCCGCGGCAATCGCGATGGATGTCCGCCATTCCAGTCTCCTTGCCGGTCTTCCGGCCGGGGCCGACGCACCCGGGCTCAGGTCAGCGGCAGCATGATGTGTTTCTCGAAGGCCGGGCGTTTTTCGAGCCGGTCCATCCAGTCGGCGATATGGAGCAGTTCGGGCCGCTCGATATGCAGGTTGAGATAGCGCCAGGTCGCCGCCCCGACCGGGATATCGCCCATGGTGAAACGGCTGCCGGCGATATAGTCCCGGCGCGCCAGGGCGGCATCGAGAATCTGGAAGACGTGGCCGCACTCGATCGCCTTCTCCGCGATCGACCCCATGTCGCGCTGGTCCGGCGGCGTGCGGACCAGCCCGAAAAACACCGGGATCAGCGACCCGACGACGGTGGTCTGCATCCAGTCCATCCACATGTCCGCCGCCGCCCGCTCGGCGAGGTCGGTCGGCCACAGGTCGCCCTCGCTCCACTTGGCGGCGACATAGCGCACGACGGCATTCGATTCCCAGACGACGATATCGCCGTCGATCAGGGTCGGGATGCGGCGGTTGGGGTTGAGCCGGCCGTAACTTTCCGTATCGAGCTGGCCGAACTCGAGGCCGGCGTCGATCCGGTCGAACGGCACGCCCGCCTCGTCGAGCGCCCAGATCGCCTTCTGTACGTTGAGCGAATTCTTGCGGCCCCACACCGTGACCATGCGGCGGTCTCCTCCCAGCACCGGTATCGTCCGGCGACGATAGCGCCGCTGCGGCCGCCGCCCAAGGGAAATACTGACTTGAAGCACCGGCTTGAAGTACCGGCCTGAAAGACGGGCCCGAAATACGGGTTTGACCTGCCGCACCGGCACCGGGCATGGTCGGCGGCGAGTGCGGTTCGCCGACAGCGACTTTCCCCGGAAGCCGGAACCTTGGACTTCTGCCTGTTTCACCTGCCGACCTGGCGCAGCGCCTATCCGGTGACGCTGAACCGGTTCTACGAGGAGTTGATCGGCGCGGTGAAGCTGGCGGATGCGCTGGGCTGGCGCAGCTACCGGACGACCGAGCACCACTTCCACTATTACGGCGGCGCGGTGCCCAACCCGGCGCTCTACCTCACGGCGCTGGCGCGCGAGACGCGGCAGATCCGGCTCGGCACCGCGGTCTCGCTGCTGCCGCTGCGCCATCCGCTGCAGGTGGCGGAGGACCTCGCCTCGCTCGACCAGTTTTCCGGCGGCCGGGCCGAGATCGGCCTGTCCCGCGGCTTCGTGCCCCACGAGTTTGCGGCCTTCGGCGTGACAAGGGAGGAAAGCGCCGAGCGGATGTATGAGGGCCTGGAAGTCATCGAGAAATTCTGGGCCGGAGAGCCGTTCGCCCATAGCGGCCGCTTCTGGTCGTTCGACACGGTCGAGCCCTGGCCGGCGCCGGTCCAGCCCGAACCGTCGATCTGGATCGCGGCCTCGAACGACCGCAGCAGTTTCGAGGCCGCCGGCCGGCGCGGCTACAACCTGATGATGAACCAGTATCCGATGAGCCTGGAGAGCCTGACGGAGAAACTGCACTGGTATCGCGACGCGCTCGCCGGCGCCGGCCATCCCGACGTGAGCCCGGAGCCGGGCGGCCGCAAGGCCATGGTCGCCCTGCTGACCGTGATCGCCGATAGCGAGGAGGAGGCCGTCGCCATCGGCCGGCCGGCGGTGCAGGAGCATGTCGCCGCCTTCGGCAAGGTGCTGGCCGGCGACACCTGGAACCGGGATTTCGCCGCCAGCGAGGCGGCGCTCACCGGCAGCACCGGGATCGACGACCTGACCACCCTGTTCCGCGAACGCTGCCTGATGACGACGGCGGACCGGGCGGCGGAAAAGATCGCCGCCTATCGCGATCTGGGTTTCACCGAAGTCGCCTTCATTGCGCGCTTCGCGAGCATATCCGCCGAACGGGAGCGCGAGACCGTCGAGCGGCTGAGCCGGGACGTGCTGCCCCTGCTGGGCGAGGCGACCGCAGCGGCCTGACGCCGGCCGCGCGCCTTCTATTGACCGCTTGGCGCCCGGTTCCTACGCTCGACAGCGTCCCGTCTGCGAGGGAGTCTGGGAGGAAGGGAAGTCCATGCCGCTCGATAGCGCACATCCTGCCGCCGGAGCCGCAGCGGCGCCGGCCGCCGGCGCGGTCGCGACCGTCCGTTCCGCCTGCCCCCACGATTGCCCGAGCGCCTGCGCCCTGGAGGTCGAGCGCCTGTCGCCGACGCGCATCGGCCGCATCCGCGGCAACAGGGAATTGCCCTACACCGCCGGCGTCGTCTGCGAGAAGGTGTCCCGCTACGCCGAGCGCGTCCACCACCCGGACCGGCTCGGCCGGCCGCTGCGCCGCACCGGCGCCAAGGGCGAGGGCGAATTCGCGCCGGTCGGCTGGGACGACGCCCTGGACGAGATCGCCGAGGCCTTCCTGCGCGCCGAGGCGCGCCACGGCAGCGAGGCGGTCTGGCCTTACCATTCCGGCGGCACGCTGGGCATCGTCAACCGCTGGGGGCTCGACCGGCTGCGCAACGCCAAACGCTATTCGAAGCAGCGCTCGACCATCTGCGTCGGCCCGTCCTCCTCCGGCTGGCAGGCCGGCGTCGGCATGCTGACCGGCCCCGACCCGGCCGAGGCGGCGAAATCCGACCTGATCGTCGTGTGGGGCGGCAACCCGGTCGCGACCCACGTCAACCTGATGAGCCACATCCGGCGCGCCCGCAAGGAACGCGGCGCCGAGCTGGTCGTGGTCGACGTCTACGACACGCCGACGGTGCAGGCCGCGGACCGGGCGCTGATCCTCCGCCCGGGCACCGACGGCGCGCTGGCGCTCGCCATGATGCAGGTGATCCTGGCCGAGGGGCTGGCGGACCGGGACTATCTCGCCCGGCTGACCGATTTCGATCCCGAAGTCGAGCGCCATATCCTGAGCCGCACGCCGGCCTGGGCGGCGGAGATCACCGGCCTGCCGGAGCAGGACATCATCGACTTCGCCCGCCTGTACGGCAGGACGAAGCGGAGCTTCCTGCGCCTCGGCCTCGGCTTTACCCGGGCGCGCAACGGCGCCGTCGCCATGCACGCGGTGAGCTGCCTGCCGGCCCTGACCGGCGCCTGGCAGGAGGAAGGCGGCGGCGCCTTCTATGCCCGGCTCGAGGACTGGGGGCTGGACCTCACCCTCGCCCACGGCCTCGACCTTGCCGATCCGGCGATCCGGTCGCTCGACCAGTCGCGCATCGGCGCCGTGCTGACCGGCGAACCCGGCGCGCTGGAAGGCGGCCCGCCGGTGACGGCGATGCTGATCCAGAACGCCAACTCCGCCGAGGTGGCGCCCGACAGCCGCGCCGTGCGCGCCGGGCTGGCGCGGGACGACCTGTTCCTGTGCGTGCACGAGCAGTTCATGACCGCGACCGCCCGCTTCGCCGATATCGTGCTGCCGGCGACCACCTTCCTGGAATGCGACGACATCTACATGGGCTGGGGCCATTCGGCGCTCACCGTCGGCAAGCGGGTGCTGGAGCCCTTTGCCGAGACCCGCAGCAACCACGACGTCGTCTGCGGGCTGGCCAAACGGCTGGGCGCCGAAAGCCCGGCCTTCGCCATGAGCGCCTGGGAACTGGTCGACGCGACATTGCAAGGTTCCGGCAAGGGCGGCGCCGACGCCGCGGCGGCCAAAGGCTGGATCGACTGCAACCATCCCTTCGAGGAGGCGCATTTCCTGAACGGCTTCCCGACCCCGGACGGCAAATTCCATTTCCGGCCGGACTGGGCGGCGCTCGGCCCCTACCATGCCGGGATGCCGGCGCTGCCCGACCATTGGGCGGTCACCGAGGCGGCCGACGACGCCCGGCCCTTCCGCATGGTGGCGCCGCCGGCCCGCACCTTCCTGAATTCCAGCTTCACCGAGACCGCCGGTTCGCGGCGGCGGGAAGGGACGCCGACCGTCCTGATCCTTGCCGACGACGCGGCGGCCCACGGTATCCAGGACGGCGCCCGGGTGCGGGTCGGCAACGACCGGGGCGCGGTGACGCTGACGGCGCGCATCGCCGACGGCCTGTTGCCCGGCACGGCGATCGTCGAAGGCATCTGGCCCGGCGACAGCCACGGCGATCCGGCCGGCGACGGCATGGGCATCAACAAGCTCGTCTCCGCCGATGCGGTCGGGCCGGTCGGCGGCGTGGCGTTTCACGACACGGCGGTCTGGATCGAGCCGGTCGAGCGGGAGGCCGCCGGGGCGGTCTGACGCGCCAGCCCGAATCCTGCGTCCCGGATCCTGTGTATCGTGCGGCAGATCGGGGCTTGCGCCGCTCCGGGCCGCGCGACATCTGAAGAACCCCGGCCGCCAACAGCCTTCCCGCCCGCCTCACCGCCATGTCCGACGCCGCCGCCCCGAAACCGCCGATCCAGGCGGTGATGATTCCGGTCACGCCGTTCCAGCAGAACTGCTCGCTGCTCTGGTGCACCGAAACCATGCGCGGCGCGGTCACCGATCCGGGCGGCGACCTGGAGCTGATCGAGGGCGCGATCGCCGAGCGCGCCGTCACGGTCGAGAAGATCCTCGTCACCCACGGCCATCTCGACCATGCCGGCGGCACCAAAGACCTGGCCGAGCGCCTGAAGGTGCCGGTGGAAGGCCCGCACGAAGCCGACCTTTTCTGGATCGGCCGGATGGAGGAACAGAGCCGGATGTTCGGCCTCGCCGGCGCCAAGGAGTTCGAGCCGGACCGCTGGCTGGAGGACGGCGATACGGTCAGCTTCGGCAACATCACGATGGACGTGATCCACTGCCCCGGCCACACGCCCGGCCATGTCGTGTTCGTCCATCGCGCGGCCGGCTTCGCCGTGGTCGGCGACGTGCTGTTCCAGGGCTCGATCGGCCGGACCGATTTCCCGATGGGCAATCACGACGACCTGATCGCCAGCATCCGCAACAAGCTGTTCCCGCTCGGCGACGACATCGCCTTCATCCCCGGCCACGGCCCGGTCTCGACCTTCGGGCAGGAACGGCAGACCAACCCCTTCGTCTCGGACATCGCACTCGGCCTGGCCTGACCCCGCTTGCGCCGCCGCGCGCCGGGGCGGCGAAGCGCCGGCCTATCCGTCGAGCGACGTGGCCAGCCGGTCGAACTCCGCCAGCCATTCGCTGCGCCAGGTCCGCTTCACGGATTCGTCCACCCAGGCGCCGTCGATGCCGTTCTCCACGAAGCCGCGCAGCATCTCGAACGGCAGGCCGAAGGTCGTCACCATCGCGGCGTGGGCGTTGGCCGGGTCGGTGTGGTGCAGGGGCGGGTCGTCGCTGTTCGGCATGATCTTCAGCCGCGTGCGCGCCATCGTGGCAATCGGATGGACCTTCGCGAAATCCTGCCCCCTGAGCGTCCGGCTGTAATAGGAATTGGTCGGCACGATCGTGAAGACGATGCCGTCGTCCTCGCAGCGCTTGAGCAGGTCCGGCGCGTCGAGCACGGTATAGCCGTGGTCGATGCGGTCGCAGCCGAGCAGGTCGAGCGCGGTCTCGACGTTGCGCGCCGGCTCGCCGAATTCGCCGGCATGGGCGGTGCGTTTCAGGCCGCGCGCGCCGGCCAGCCGGTAGGCCTTCCAGAATTTCTCCGGCGGATGGCCGGTCTCCATGTAATCCATGCCGATGCCGACGGTCTCGTCGCGCGGATGGGCGACGGCGGCCTCGACCATCTCGTAGCCCAGTTCGGGGGAGGACTCCCGGTCGATCGACGGGATCAGCCGGCCGGCGATACCGAAATCCGCCTCGGCGTCGCGCAACCCGGCGATCATGCCGTCGACCGAGGCTGCGTAGCCGATGTCGCCGATGGTCCAGTGATCGGTCGGGTTCCAGAACATCTCGCGATAGCGCACGCCGGCCTCGGCGGCATGCTGCTGGGTGGCGTAGACCGCGTCGCGGAAGTCGTCCGGCGTGCGCAGGGACCGGCAGACCAGCTTCAGGGTCTTGAGCACCCGGTCGAAATTCTCGCCGCGGGCGTAGAGGTCCTCCGGATCGTCATGGGGCGGCAACTCGATCCCGTTGCGCCGGGCGAGCGTCAGCAGCGTCGCCAGCGGCACGGCGCCGGTGAAGTGGACGTGCAGTTCGGTCTTCGGGATGGCGCGGCAGAAGTCGGCGAGGTTCATGGGGCACCTGTCGGTTGAGGCGGGCGAACCGGCCGGCATTGTCAGGGCAGGCCGGAGCGTTGGCAATGCCGCCGCGCCGGACGGGGCCGGGACTCCGGCCCCCTCCCCGTCATATCGACCGGAGCTCCGGATTTATCCGGGGCGGAGTGGAGATATCTTTCACCCGCGATCCCGGGACCGGACGCTGTACCGGAAAGATTTCTCCGCTCCGCGGTTCTGCGAACCGCTCCGGCCGAAAGGACGGGAGGGGCGGCTATTCCATCGTGCCCGGCAGCCAGGTCGCAAGTTCAGGGACGGCGACCAGGAGCACGATCAGCAGCACCTCGGCGACGACGAACGGCAGGACGCCGGAATAGATGCGCGACAGCGGCACATCGGGCGCCATGCCCTTGATGATGAAGACGTTCATGCCGACCGGCGGTGTGATCAGCCCCAGTTCGACAACCATGACGACGATGACGCCGAACCAGATCGGGTCGAAGCCGAGTTGCTGAACGATCGGAAAGAAAATCGGAATCGTCAGCAGGATCATCGCCAGGGCGTCGAGAGCGCAGCCCAGAACGAAATAAATCAGGAGGATGACCGCGATCGTCACGAGCGGACCCGCGCCCAGGTCCTCCACGGACGTACCGAGCGCCGCTGCAAGCCCGCCCAGGGTCAGGAATTTGTTGAGCAGAATCGCACCGATGAGGATCGTGAAGATCATCGCCGTGGTCTTGGTCGTCTCGAGCAGGCAGGACCCCAGTTCCGCCTTTGCGGACAGGCCGAGCCAGACGTAGACGGCATGCGCGAGAACAATGCCGGCATAGACCGGATATCCGACCCAGTCCGGCCAGTCCGAGGCCTCGGCTCCCGTCGCCAGGTTGACAGCGACGGCGACGGACAGCGCCAGCAGCGAGCCGACGAGCAGGAGGTTCGCGGCGCGCAGCAGCCGCTTGCGTTTCGGCGGCGCGTCGCGGGTCCAGGTGTTGACGGCGAGATCGAACGCCCCCATCGCGCCGATGCCGGCGGCTTCGGTCGGCGTGAACGCGCCGGTATAGATGCCGCCGATGACCAGAAGGAACAGGACGATGGTCGCCCAGACATCCTTGATTGCGGCGATCATCTGGCGCGTCGAGGCGCGGGCGCCGGGCGGGCCGAGTTCGGGGTTGAGAGACGTTACGATCGATATCGTCGCCATGAAGACGACGACCGTCAGAACGCCGGGGACGATGCCGGCGGCGAAGAGCTGGCCGATATCCGATTCGGTCAGGATGCCGTAGAGAACGAGAATGACGCTCGGCGGAATCAATATCCCGATGGTGCCGCCGGCGGCGATCGCGCCGGTCGCCAGCCGCTCGTCGTAGCGGTACCGGCGCATCTCGGGCAACGCAACCTGGCTCATCGTTGCCGCGGTCGCCAGACTCGATCCGCAGATCGCGGCGAACGCGCCGGAGCCGCCGATGGTCGCCAGCGCCAGACCGCCGCGCCGATGCCCGAGCCAGGTGTTGCACGACCGGTACAGGCTCTCCGACAGCCCGGAGCGGGTCGCGAAAAACCCCATCAGCACGAACAGCGGAACCACACTCAGGTCGTTCGTGATTACCGTCTCGAAAACGGTGAGGCCGAGCAGGGATAGCGACGGCTCGACGCCGATCAGCAGGAAGGACCCCGCGGTCCCGATGACGCCCATCGCGAACCCGATCGGCATGCCCATGGCGAGCAGCACAAACATCGCGGCAAGGCCGACCAGATTCAGGACGATCGGATCCATCGCAGACAGAACGGTTTCGGATCAGCCGGCGCCGACGCTGGCCGGGAGATCGGTATCGGCCGGGGCGGCCAATCCGGCGGCAACGCGGATCGCCTGTATCCACTGAATGACCAGGGTCGCGAACATCACAACCGAGCACAGCGCCATGACGGCAACCACCGGCCACAGGGGGATTTCCCAAATCTGCGTCAGGTCGCCTTTACCCAGCTTGTCGAGCGCCAGGATCACGAGGCGCCAGCAGATCAGGGCCACGAACAGGATCGAGACGGCGTAGGTCGCGACGTCGAATCCCGCGCGCCAGCGCGCCGGGAGATGGATGATGACGATATCGACCCGGATGTGGCCGCGCAGGAACGTGGTCAGGCCGATGCCGAGAAAGACCGTGAGCCCCATCAGCAGTTCGGTCATCTCGACCTTGGCGTCGATGGGCGAGGCGGTCAGTTCGCGGCCGACGACATCGACGAAGGTCAGCAGCGTCATCAACGCAAGACCGGCCGCGCCGGCCCGGGCGAGCCACCGTGAGGCCCGCCCGGCCAGCGCGGTAAACCGGTCCTGCGGAGTCGGGTCCACGAAGACGCCGCTACGGGAGCGGGCCGTCTACCGGATCGATTTCACCGTCGCCCGCAGATCGGCCAGCAGGGCCGCGCCGTCATAGCCGGCCTTTTTCATCTTTCCGAGATATTCGGTGAAGATCGCGTCGGTCCGCGCCCGCCATTTTTTCAACTCGGCCGGCGTGATGTCCTCAATCGTGTTGCCGTTCTTCCGGGCGATCTCCATGCCGACCTTGTCGGCGGCGTCCCAGTGACGCCCGATCAGCTTGGCACCGGCGCGGCGCCCCGCCTTGTTCAGCGCCGCCTTCCCGTTCGCGCTGAGCGCATCCCATTTCTTCTTGTTCATCGTCAGGAAGAAGGGAACCGTGTAGAGCCCGCCGGGCACCAGCAGGTGATGGCGCACCAGCTTCTCCAGGCGGAAGCCCTTGACCGCCTCGAACGGGAAGAACACGCCGGCGGTGATGCCGCGGCGCAGGCTCTCATGCGCCTTGGTCGCCGGCATCGCCACCGGGACCGCGCCCAACTGCTTGGCCAGGAAAATGCCGCCGCCGCCGACCCGGAGCTTCACGCCCTTCAGGTCGGCCAGCGTGCTGACCCTCTTCTTCGTGTGGAGGATGCCCGGTCCGTGCACCCACACCGTGACCAGGTGCGTATCGCCAAACTCCTTCTCGATCAGCCCGTGCTTTTCGTACCAGACCCAAGCGGCTTCGCTGCCGACCTCGGCGCTGGGCGAGAGGAACGGCATCTCCCACAGGCGCAGCGCAACGAAACGTCCCGGCGTATAGGCCGGCACGCCCCAGGTGATGTCGCGAATGCCGTTGACCGCCAGATCGTATTGTCCCGGCGGTTTGGCCAACGCCGTCTTGTCTACCTTTATTGTCAGTTTCCCGCCGGACGCCTTGACCACCGAGTCGACCCACGCCGCCATCGTTTTCGTCATGTGGTGCACCGGCGGTAGCCAGTTGGCGATCTGTATGGTTTCGGCCTGACCCGTTGCCGGCGCGAGCGCCGCCGAAGCGGCGACGGCCCCGGCCGTGAGATACTTGACCATTCTCGACATGATTTGTTCCTTCGACGATTAGTATCGAACCGGCCGTGCCGGCTGTCGCGCACGATCCCGGTCCCGGCCCGGCCCGGCCCCGGTTCTGATCGCGGTCCGGGATTTTCCGGCAAGACTGCCGTTTCCGTTCGCGCTGCAATCATACGGCGCTGAAACGCGGGCGGCAAAGCCCGGAATTGGGCGCGCCTCCGGCGGCCCGGCTCAGCGGTCGGCGGTAATGACGTTGAGCAGGGCCTGGCGGCCTTCCTCGCGCACCGCGCGGACGGCGCGGTCGAGCGCATCGGGCAGGGCGGCCGGATCCTCGACGCGCTCGCCGTAGCCGCCGCTCGCCGCGACCACGGTCTCGAAATCCGGCATCGGGTCGAGCGCGGTGAGCGGCACCGCGTTGCGGCGCATGGCGGCGCCGTCGGGATACATCGCCCTGGTCGCCGCGCGCACCGCGCCCCAGCCGGCATTGTTGCTGACGACATAGAGCACCGGCAGGCCGTGCGCCCGCGAGACGTAGTGGGCGGGCGTCGGGTTGCCGAACATGTAGGCGCCGTCGCCGAGCGCCGCGACGACCAGCCGGTCCGGCGCGGCCAGCTTCGCGCCGAGCGCTGCGCCGAGCGCCCAGCCCAGCCCGCCGGCCGGGCTGAGGCCGAAATAGCTCCCGGGGCGGCGCAGGGTAAGCTGGGCCGGCGACAGGCCGAGTTCGTTGAGGACGATGGCGTCGTCGCCCGCGATCCGGCCGATGCAATGGCTGAGCCACGGCACGCCGATCGGGCGGGCGGCTTTCGCATCCTCGGCGGCGCGGCGCCAGCCGGCGCGCAATTCGGCCGAGCGGGCGGCCAGCGCGGCGTGGCGCGCCGCCACCGCCCCCGGGTCGGCGATCCGGTCTGCAATGGCGGCGTCGAGCGCCGGCAGGGCGAGCGCCGGGCTGGCGTCGATCGCCAGGTCGCAGGGAAAGCTGCGCACCGGATAGCGGCTGAACAGCGGATCGACGCCCAGATGGATAACCCGGCAGCCCGCCGGCGGGCCGTGCAGGCTCGGGATCCACGGCACGTCGCAATCGACCGCCAGTACGGCGTCGGCGTCGGCGAGCAGGGGGCCGGGCTCGTAGCCCAGGTTCATCGGATGGTCCGACGCGATGCACAGGGAGCGGGCGAAGTGGCTCACCACCGGGATGGCATGGCGGTCGGCGAGCCGGGACAGCGCCTCGAAGGCCGCCGCGCTGCGGCCGGCGTCGCCGGTCACGATCACCGGCCGTTCGGCCCCGGCGAGGATGCCGGCAGCCCGGTCGATGGCGTCCGGGTCCGGGCCGGGCGGGGCGGCGGCTGCCGGCGGTGCGGCCCCGATCCCGGCGCCGTCGGCCGGCTCGGCCAGCACCTCCCGCGGCAGGGTGAGGTAGACCGGCCCCATCGGCTCGCTCAGCGCAACCGTCATGGCGCGGTCGACCGCCGCCTCGACAAGGTCGCTGCGGCTCAGTTCGTAGTCCCACTTGACCGTCTCGCGCACCAGGCCGGCCTGGTCGAACATTTCCTGGGCCCACTGGATGGGGCGGTTGCGCGCGCCGGGCGGCCCGGTCTCGTGATAGGGCGTGCGGCCGGCGGCGAGCAGCATCGGCACCCGGCCGCGCGACGCGTTGATCAGGCCGCAGACCGCGTTGGCGGTGCCGACATTGACGTGGACCATGACCGCCTGGGGCCGGCCGGAGACCATCGTGTGGCCGTAGGCCATCGAAACGGCGACGTTTTCATGGGGCACGGCAATGGCCGTGGGCAGCGTCCCGCCGTCCGCCGCGCCGCCGTCCGAAGCCCCGCCGTCCGAAGTGCTGCGGGCGAGCGCCTCGATAATCGGCGGGAAATCCGTACCGGTGTTGGCGAAGATGTAATCGACGTGCCGGCCGAGCCGGGCCAGCAGCCGGCCGGCGACCGTCTCGCCGTCCGAAGCGCTCCCGGAAGCGTTCCCCGGAACATTCATGACCAAGCGGCGCTCAACCGGCAGCCGGTCCCGCCGCCGCCGCAACGCGTCCGCAACGCTTCGACATGAAATGCGACGGGGAATGCGACGGGGAAACCGGTTTCATGCCTCTCTCCTGCCGCCGTTCCGGCCGTCTCCATCGAGCCCGCGGCAACTTAGTCCGCCGCCCCGGCCCGGCGCAAGCCGCCGCCGCGCGGACGCAGCCCGGCGGACCTTCCGGCTCAGTCCCGCGCCGCCGCCCGGCGCAGGCGGTCGTTGATCGCGACGCCCAGCCCGTCCTCCGGCACCGGCGCGACGGCGATGGCGTCGGGGGCGAGCGCGTCCAGTTCGTGCAGCAGGCGGAACAGGTTGGCCGCCGCCTCGGTGAGGTCCCCGGCCGGGCTGAGGTTGCGCACCGCGGCATAACCCGAAGCGACGCCCGAAGCCGGCCCCGGAGTTGGCGCGGCGCCGAAAGCCAGCAGCGCCTCGCCGTCCTCCTGCGCGGCGCCGGCCTCCAGTCGGAGCGGCGCGCGCGGCGCGTAGTGAGCAGCGAGCATACCCGGCGATTCGAGTGGCGTTCCGGGGAGCGTGCCGGGTAGGGCGGGGCCCGCCGTCTCTACCGGCCCGACGGCTGATTCGATGGTATCGCGCGATACCAGGCCCGGGCGCAGGAGCACCGGCACCTCGCCGGTCAGCGACAGCACCGTCGATTCGAGGCCGCCGGGGCACGGCCCGCCGTCCAGGATCAGGTCGGCCGCGCCGCCGAGCGAGGCCGCGACATGGCCCGCCTCGGTCGGGCTGAGCCGGCCGGAGCGGTTGGCGCTGGGCGCCGCGACCGGACAGCCGGCCGCGCGCATCAGCGCCTGCGCCACCGGATGGTCCGGCGCGCGCACCGCCACCGTGTCCAGCCCGGCGCTGACCAGCCGCGAGACCGGCGCATCGGGCGTCCGCGGCAAAACGAGGGTCAGCGCGCCGGGCCAGAAGGCGTCGGCGAGGCGCAGGGCGCGCTCGTCGAAGACCGCCCAGGCCCGGTGCGCCGCCAGGTCCGGCGCGTGGACGATCAGCGGGTTGAAACGCGGCCGGCCCTTGGCCCCGAAGATGCGCGCCACCGCCCGGTCGTCGCCCGCGTCGGCACCGAGGCCGTAGACCGTCTCGGTCGGGAAGGCGACGAGCCCGCCGCGGCGCAGCCGTGCCGCCGCCGCCGCAATCCCGGCTCCGTCCGCCGGCCGTAGCGCCATCGTCCCCGTGCCGTTTCCCGTGCCGGCGAATTGCCCGTCAGGCCGGCCGGCCGCGCACGACGAAGCCGGCGTTGCGCCAGCCGGCCTTGCCGTAGGTCAGCGGCCCGCCGTCCAGCGTGCGCACCGTGCCGCCGGCGGCCTCGACGATCGCCTGGCCGGCGGCGGTATCCCATTCCATGGTCGGGCCGAGGCGGGGATAGAGGTCGGCGCTGCCCTCGGCGACGAGGGCGAATTTGAGCGCGCTGCCGGCGATGATCCGGCGGCCGACATTCTCGCCGTTCAGGAAATCGTCCAGCTCGTCCCAGTTGTCGTGGGACCGGCTGGCCGCGACCACGATGCCGCCGGCCGGCGCGGCCCGGACCGTAACCGGCTCGGCAGGCGCGCCACCGGCCTGCCGGCTCGCCGCGCCGGTTCCGTTTTCGCCGGTATAGCCGGCGTAGACGACGTCGCGCACCGGGATGCCGAGCACGCCGAACACGGGCCGGCCGGCAGCGACCAGGGCGATGTTGACGGTGAACTCGTCGCGCTTGTTGATGAACTCCCGCGTGCCGTCGAGCGGGTCGACCAGCCAGAACGGCCGGGCGCCCGTGCCGTCGGTCCGGTGGCTCGCGATGCGTTCTTCCGACACCACGGGAATGTCCGGCGTCAGCGCCTCCAGCGCCGGCACGATCACGGCGTCGGCGGCATGGTCGGCCTCGGTGACCGGCGAGCGGTCGTCCTTGCGCTCGATGTCGAGGTCGGTCTGGTAATAGGGCAGGATGGCCGCACCGGCGCGACGGGCGATGGCGCGCACGGGATCGGCCAGGGCTTCGAGATCGGGCAGGACGTTCGGCATCGGGTTTCCCGGCGGATGCGGAGGCTGCCAATCTAGGGCCGCGGCCGGCGGCGGACAGGGCCTTGCGCCGCCCTCCGCCCATTTCGCCGCATCGGGCGGCGGCTTGATTCCCTACACCTGGAGCCTTTATTGAAGGCCGGCCGCGCGGGCGGCGCCTGCCGCCGCTACATCTGCCGGTCACTCTGGCCGGGACGCCGCGCCGGCCTTCCCTCCGGATGGGGCCGTAGCTCAGTTGGGAGAGCGCTTGAATGGCATTCAAGAGGTCAGGGGTTCGACTCCCCTCGGCTCCACCAAACGCCCGGTAGCCGGGCGGCACTGCCGAAGCGCCGCCGTTTGGGCGGCGGCGGGCCGCGGCCGGACCGGATCGTCGGAGCCCGGACCTTGCCTCTTCTTACGCACATACTGACCGCGCTCGACAGCGCCGGACCGGCGGCCGCAGATCGTTCGTTTGCGGTAACCGGCGACGGCGACCTCGAATCCTGGTTCGGGGTCACCGACCTTGCCGTCGCCGCTATCGGCGCAGCCGGCCTGGCGCTCGCACGGTTTGCCGCAAATCCCGGAAGCCCTCTCGCCGGCGTCGCCGTCGACCGGCGGCTTGCTTCGCTCTGGTTCCGATGGTCGCTGCATCCGCTGGGCTGGTCCCTCCCGGCGGTCTGGGATCCGCTGGCCGGCGACTACCGGACGAGCGACGGCTGGATCCGGCTGCATACGAATGCGCCGCATCATCGCGCCGCCGCGCTGTCGGTCCTCGGCGACGCGGCGGACCGGAAGGACCTGGAACCGACGGTCGCGCGGTGGGCGGGCGATACCCTCGAAGCCGAGATCGTGGAGGCCAGCGGGTGCGCCGCGGTCATGCGCGGCCTCGAAGCCTGGAGGAGCCATCCGCAGGGTGCGGCCGTCGCAGCGGAGCCTTTGGTCGCCTGGACCGAACACCTGGCGGTCGAACCGCAAGTACGGCCGCAGGATCGGGCGCAGCCTCTCGGCGGAATCCGCGTCCTCGACCTTACCCGTGTCCTGGCCGGGCCCGTCGCGGGGCGCTTTCTCGCCGCCTGGGGCGCGGACGTCCTGCGCATCGACCCGCCGGACTGGGACGAGCCGGCGGTCGTGCCGGAAGTCACGCTCGGCAAGCGTTGCGCCGGGTTGAACCTCAAGAATGCGGAGGACCGGAGAACATTCGACGCGCTCGTCCGGGAGGCGGATGTTCTCCTGCACGGCTATCGGCCGGGCGCACTCGCCGCGCTCGGCTATGACAGCGCGGCGCTTCGGACGCTGAATCCGCGGCTGACGGACGTTTCGCTCAATGCATACGGCTGGACCGGCCCGTGGGCCGGCCGGCGCGGCTTCGACAGCCTGGTCCAGATGAGTTCCGGCATTGCCGACCATGCGATGACGCGGGCAGGCGCGGATCGCCCGGTCCCTCTTCCGGTTCAGGCGCTCGACCATGCAACCGGCTATCTGATGGCGGCGGCGGTTCTTCACGCTCTGGATCGCGGGCGAACGTCAGGCAAAGTCCTCTCAGCTAGGTTGTCTCTGGCCCGCGCGGCTTGCCTGCTCGCCACGACGGGGCGCGATGAGCCGTATCCCGGCCTTGCGCCCCAGACCCCGGACGATCTCGATTCCGCCATCGAAGAGACGGCCTGGGGTCCGGCGCACCGCGTCCGCTTCCCGCTGCAGATCGACGGCATGGCCGTGCACTGGCGCTATCCGGCCGGCAACCTGCGGAGCGCCGCCGCACGATGGTCTTCCGCCGGTTGACTCTCGTACCGAGCGGCGGCCCGCCCGACGCCGCCCGCCCCCGGTGCCCCGGGGGGGTTTAAACATATGACGCGGCCGACGATATTAAGGGTGTTTATGTAGGTGGTGGCCGGATGATTTAAAAAAAAAGGGGGGGGGGGGGGGGGGGGGGGGGGGGGGGGGGGGGGGG
>VXNK01000037.1 GCA_009840595.1 Rhodospirillaceae bacterium
TCGCCGGGTCGCCGGGTCGCCGGGTCGCCGGGTCGCCGGGTCGCCGGGTCGCCGGTCGCCGGTCGCCGGTCGCCGGTCGCCGGTCGCCCAACCTGCGTCCGCGTGACGGCCATGAGCATTCCCGCATGGCTGCGCCGTCAAGCCCGCCCGCCCTCTCCGTCTGAGTCTTCCCGCTCCACCGGCGGGCGTTGCCCGTCTCGCCGGCCCGCTTCTTCTCCTGACAGTTTCGAGCTTGCCACGGCCCGCGCCGGTGTGGGCGTCCGCCATGCTGCCTTCCGTCCGGGGCGCGGCCTGCGCCCCGTCCTCGTCTCCGCACTGCTCGCCCTGCCGCTGCTCGCCGGCCTGTCGACCGGGGCGCAGGCCCAGCTGGTGAGCAACACTGGTCAGGCGCGTGCCGACCGCGCAGGGGCTGAAACCGCGACGGCGTTCACGACAGGGAGCCACAGTGCGGGCTATACGATTTCATCCGTCGCTATAGTATTGGGTGAGACAACGAGTAGGGGCACGGTTGTCCGAATCCGCGAAGGCGGCGGCACGAACCCCGGCGACGTGGTAGCAACGCTGAACAATCCGGCCAGCTTCAGGGCCGAAAGTCTGAACACGTTCACCGCGCCGGCGAACACCATACTGGCCGCGAACACGACCTACTTCCTCGTCGTCAACGACGGCAGGGCGACCTCTCCCAACGTCAACGTGAGGATAATTCGTACCAATTCCGACAGCCAGACCGGCGCGACCGGCTGGACCATCGCCAATGGCAGCAGGTACAGGTTCACGGCGACCAGTTGGGAAGGGCGTAGCGGCGTCGCGATGTTCGCGATCCGGGGCACTGCCGTGTCGGTCAACGCGGCCCCGACGGTGGCGATCCAGATTCCGAACCAGTCGGCCACGGTGGGGACGGCGTTCACCTACCAGTTCCCGGCCAATACGTTCGCCGACGCCGACAGCGACCCGCTGACCTACACGGCGGAGGAGAGCGACGGCACGGCGCTGCCTTCGTGGCTCGCCTTCAACGCGGGCACCCGGACCTTCACGGGCACGCCCCAGTCCGGGGATACGGGCACGGTGACGGTGCGGGTGACGGCGGACGACAACAACGGCGGCACGGTCTTCGACGACTTCGACATCGCGGTGTCAGCGGCCGACACGCCGGTGACGGGGAGCCTGACGGTTCCGTCTGCGCTGACGGTGGCGGAGGGCGGCGCGCAGCCGACCCTGAGCTTCACCGGGACGCTGACGGGCTCGCCGGGCAACACCGCCGGCGTCGCCTTCAGCGGAACCTCGGGGACGGCGACGGTCGGTCAATGCAGCACCGTCGGCAACGACGTGATCGTCACCGGAACCTGGAACGTACAGGCCGGGACCGACCCGAGCATCACGTTGACGCAGATCGCTCACTTCGATGTCTGCGACGATTCGGTGGACGAGCCGGCCGAGACCTTCACGCTGACGCTGACCGCGGGCAACGACCTGTTCGACGCCTCGCAGTCGCACTGCACGTCGGCGAGGGTCTGCAACATCGAGGTCACCATCCAGGCCAGCGACAACGCCGCCAACGCGGCCCCGACGGTGGCGAACCCGATACCGGACCGCACCGCCAGGGTGGGGCGGGCGTTCCGCTACCAGTTCCCCATGAACACCTTCGCCGACACCGACAGCGGCGACGTGCTGGTCTACGCAAGCGCCCGCAGACCAGGGTGACCATCGGCGACGGGGTTGCGGTGGGGACCATCGAGAACAGCGACCCGCTGCCGGCGGCGTGGCTGTCGCGCTTCGGGCGCACGGTGGCGGAGCAGGCGCTCGACGGCGTGGCGGGCCGCATGGCGGCGTCGCGCACGCCGGGCATGCAGGGCACGCTTGCCGGGCAGGCGCTGATCCCTTCGACGGGCGCGGGACAGGCGTTCGACCCGACCGCGTCCGGGCAACCGGGAGCCGGCGGCACGGCGCCCGGCGGTTCCGGCGCGGACCGTGACGCGGTGCTGGCGATGGCGGACATCGCCCGGAGCTTCGACAGGGGTTCCGGCGGCGCCGGCCATGGCGGCGATGCGTTCGGCCATGGCGATGCGTTCGGCGATGACCGCTCCGGCACCGGCTTCGGTGGCACGCAGGCGCGATCGCGCACCATGAGCGCGCGCGAGGCGCTGCTGGGGTCGTCCTTCTCGCTGACCGCGCAGAGGGACGGCGCGGGCGGCACCATGGCCTTCTGGGGCCGGGCGAGCCAGGGCAGCTTCGACGGCAAGGAACGGGGCGACGGGACCGACATCGGCCTCGACGGCGAGGTCACGACCGGCATGCTCGGCGCGGACTATGCCAGGGGCAGGTGGCTCGTCGGCCTTGCGCTGACGCAGAGCACGGCCGAGGGCAAGTACGCCGCCATCGGCGCCCCGGCCGGTGCGCCGACCGGCGCCGACGACGGCGCGGTGCGCGCGGGCGACGGCACGGTGGAGGCGTCGCTGACGGCGGCCATCCCCTATGCCGCGTTCCGGGCCTCGGAACGGCTGAAGCTCTGGGGCGCGGCGGGCTACGGCTCCGGCGAGGTCACGCTCAAGACCGTGGAGGAGAACTACAAGGCGGACACCTCCTGGACCATGGCGGCGGCGGGCATGCGGGGCGACCTGCTCGTGCCGCCCGCCGACGGCACGGGCGGTCCCGCCTTGGCCTTGACCTCGGACGCCTTGTGGGCGCGGACCTCCTCGGACGACACAAGCGAGCTGCGGGCGACCGAGTCCGACGTGACCCGGCTGCGGCTGGGGCTGGAGGGCAGCTGGCATGTCGCCCTTGAGAACGGCGGGCAGCTGACGCCGAAGCTGGAGGTCGGCGCGCGCCATGACGGCGGCGACGCCGAGACCGGCTTCGGGGTCGAGCTCGGCGGCGGCATCGCGTGGACCGACCCGGCGCTCGGGCTCTCGCTCGACCTCTCGGGTCGCACCCTGCTGGCGCACGAGGACGGGGCGTTCAGGGACCGGGGCTACGCCGCCTCGCTCTCGTACGATCCGACGCCGGCGACGAAGCGCGGGCCGACGCTCTCCATGCGCCAGGCGTTCGGCGGCAAGGCGACGGGCGGGCTCGACGCGCTGTTCGATGCCGCGCCGCTGGAGGACCGCGTGTCCGGGGCGGGCGGCGGCGAGGCGACCTCCCGCTGGACGATGGAGGCGGCCTGGGGGTTCCCCGTGTTCGGCGACCGCTTCACCGGCAGCCCCCATGTCGGCCTCGGCCTCGCCGCGGCCGCGCGCGACTACAGCCTCGGATGGCGCCTGACGCCGGAAAGCCGCAGCGCGCCGGACCTCTCGTTCGGCCTCAAGGCCACGCGCCGGGAGAGCGACACGGCCGGGCCGGAGCACGCGATCGGGCTCGAGCTGACCACGCGGTGGTGAGCATCGCCTGACACATGGCGCGGCAGGTGCGCGGATGGGACGCCGTGCGGGCCTGGCGCTTCATCCGGGCGAGCAAGGCGTATCGCTCGGCGTGGGGCCGCCACCGCCTGCCGCCCGGTCTGCCGGAACGCGCGCCGTTCCCGGTCCGCCTGAGAACCGCCGCCGATGCCGGCGCCCTGCGCTTCGGCATGCTGGCCTGGGAGGATCCTTATGCGGACCTGCCGCTCGCGCCCTTCTGGGCGGGCGCCGGCGTGATCGAGGGCCGAGTGACGTTCGACATGCCGCCGCTGGTGCGGCTCGCGGTCGAGGGCGGGGCGGCGCTCTCCGGGCTGCGTCTCGCCGACGGCGCGCTGATGCTGAGGATCGAGCGGCCGGGCGTGTCGGTCCCGGTCCGCCTGCCGCCCGGCACGGACTTCCCCGAGGACGGCGGGCTGCGCCTCGTGGTGGAGCGCGACGTGGCGCGCATCGAGGACGTGTGGTCCGGCCTGCCGGTCCCTCGGCCGGGGCGGCGGGCACGGGGGACGACGGGGACGGCGAGCTGCTGCTGGCGCTGGAGAGCGAGGCGGAGGGGCTTACGCTGCGGCAGTTCGCGGTCCGGCTCTGGGGCCGGGAGCGGGTCGAGGCGGAATACCATGTCGGCGAGTGGATGCATGTGCGTGCGAAGCGCCGCCGCTCCCGCGCAAGGGCGATCCTCAAGCAGTACAGAGACATGGCGGCAACCGGGACGTAGCCGCATCTTCCCGTTCGCCTGAAGTCGAAACGCCGCCACACACCGCCGATAACGCGCTACACTACCCCCCCGGTGCGTTGGGCTTCAGACCTCCACCACAAGCGCGTGTCGGTCTCGGCTGTAACGAGTCCCCGGTTCGGGCATCACCGACAACCTTGTGGACAAGGCGCGGCAGCTTGGCATCCCGGTTCAGCGCGTCGCGGCATAGCCCGCAGCGCATCGCGGGCCGCGTCGCCATCCCGGACACGGGGCGGCGGCGCGGCCCGTTTCGCGTTTGTCTTCGCATCACTTGCCGTTGCACCATGTTTCCCCTGCGTGCATCGGCAACTGCGCCGCTCCCCGCGCAGTCCGTCCCGCAGCGTGCCGCGCACGACTGCCCGCGGCTCTGTCCGCATAGCCTGCCCCGGACCACGATCCGGGGCCGCCGCTCAATCGAGACTGTGAAAGTATTTCAATGAATCCGAGATTGCGGCCCGCTCGCC
>VXNK01000046.1 GCA_009840595.1 Rhodospirillaceae bacterium
GCCAACCACGGGGGTTCCCCGCTTTGGCCCCCCTCTTAAATCGGGGCGCTAGGCGGGCCCCGGGGTGGGGGGGGGGGGGGGGCCCCCCCCCCCCCGCGGCCACGGCGCGCCCGCCGAGGACCAGCAGGCCGGCAAACACGGCCCAGGCGAGCAGGTCGAGCGCCCGGCCCTTCAGCTTCAGCCATTCGAAGGCGACCGTGCGCAGGCCGATTGCGGCATGGACCGAGACCGCGGCGACGAACAGGCCGTAGAACAGGCCCCACCACAGGCTGCCCTGGGTCCGGCCGAGGATTTCGCCGGCGCTCAGCCCGTTCTGCACCGCGACGATCATGGTCGCGATATGGCCGACGATCAGCGGCGCCAGGATCATCGCGCTGATCCGTTGCAGCATGTAGAGGCGGATGTCCGTCATGGCGTCACGCCCCGCCGCGCAGCCAGGCCCGGCCGGCCGCGCGCTTGAGCCCGGCGATCGCCGCGGTCGGGCTCAGGCCGTTCGGGCACAGGTCGGCGCAGCTCTGGTGGGAGTGGCAGTTGGCGCAGCCGTTGCCGCCCGATACCGCCGCGATCCGCTCCGCCTGCCCGCCGTCGCGCGCGTCGTTGACGAGCGTCCAGGCCCGGTTGAGCGCCGCCGGGCCGAGATAGTCCGGCGCCATCGCCACCGTATCGCAGGCGGCGTAGCAGACCGCGCAGTTGATGCATTCGATGCCGGCGTCCGCCGCCGCCCGCTGCGGCGTTTCGGGCGAAATCTCCGCCGGCGGGTCGTCGCGCGTCGCGGTCGGCGCGAAGGTCCCGCCCGCCGCCGTCCACTTGTCGAAGAAGGGCGCCAGGTCGGCGGCGAGGTCGCGGATCACCGGCAGGTTGCGCAGCGGCGCGATGCGCAGCCGCCCGGCCTTTGCCACCCGGCGCACATGGGTCCGGCAGGTCCAGCGCGGCGCGCCGTTCACCGTCATGGCGCAGGAGCCGCACATGCCGACCCGGCAGGCGAAGCGGTAGGCCAGCCCCGGCTCGGCATTCTGCTGGATCCAGGTCACGACATCGAGGACCGTCTGGCTCTCCCGCCGCGGCACCGCATAGGCGACATAGCCGCCGCCGCGCGCATCGCCGCGCCAGACCTCGACCGTCAGGGTGTCGGCATCCTGTGTCACGCCGCTTTCCTTACGCGCGGCGCGCCGGCGATTCACGGAAAATATTGCCCAAGAGGGTCTTGATCAGGCGGGTTCTGGTGGAGCCGAGGGGAGTCGTTTTATCTATATAACCATTTGTTATTGAAGATTTTTTTGTTTCGATATCTGGATATCCCCACATGCTTCCCACCATGAAGAACTGGAATATGACGGAGTTCTCTGGACGAGTCGAGACCACAGGTAAGCACACGCGGCAGACCGCATGGGTGCCCAAGCGAACCGCGACCCTGTTCAATTGCCGAGACCGATGGCGGAAATCCGCAAGACAAATCCCGGAAACAATCACCGCATTGAACTGGCTGCTCCAAACTCACCGCGACGAAGGCGCAACTCGGGAGTTGAACGCGATTGCTTGCCGAAAATGGAAGGGCGAGCCCAGCACAGTCAAGTCCAAGCCGGCGGTTGAGTCCATCTCCGCTTCACGAAGCCGGAGAACTTCTACGTCCAAAACGCGCGTGGCGCTCCGGATCGAGTTCGTTACCGACAACTGGTATGTGCTTACCGAGCACCTCAAAATGGCCGCCGGCGAGCGCATCGCGGCGCCGGAAGCGGTCGGGGCGAAGCGAGCGAAGGACCGCGAAACCGGACTGAAGCACCGATGGAGAACGCGGCAGGGTCGGCTTGCCGGACAAGGACAGGACACCGGAGCCGGCGACAACGTGGGCGCGCCGAAGACCACCGATCGCGAGTTGGACCAAAAGATTGGGCCGGCATGCGGACAAGCAGGCATGTCGATTGAGTCGACGGCATTCTCTTCTTCGGGAGGCACAGGCTTGTCTTGCCTTCTTTCCGAGGCCGTCGCTCCGGCGAGGGCTTTCGTGTTTCTGGAGACCGGGAGGTACGCTTCTCGCCTGTCTCAGAGAGCCAGACACATCGGTCTCTTCATCGGGCGCCGGGATGCCAGGTGCGAGAAGATCCCGGTCCTCGCGCCCGTAGGCTGCGTCCTGATGGCCGAAGCGGTGCAGGAGGTGGATATCCAGTTCAGCGAGGGATGGACAGCCTGCGGCTGACAAAGCTCAAGCGAGCGCTTCAAGTGTGCGACGCGAGCGCCGCCGCCGCCAACGTATCAGGGCGGCAGATTCGCTAAAATGATCCCGGCTGAGAAATCATCTTTAAACGCCGGATGTTCTCGGGCCTGTCCGGCGGTGACCAATTTCTCCGTGGGCCACCGGCCTGCCCGCCGCCCACTCGTCCAGATCAACTACCTTCCACCTCACCGCGCGTTTGCTGATCCTTACCGGTTCCGGAAATCGACCGGCACGCATCTCGCAATATATCCAACTGCGCGATACGCCGAATCGCCGTTCTACTTCTTCGCGGCGCAAAAGTTCCTGTGCCTTGGCCTCAGCCATGGCTCGCATCCTCTTCTTGTGTCGTCTGGGCTTCCATTTCAAGTGAGGAAGCTGCTATAGGACCGGTTCCTGCCCTGGTGTTCGGGCAGATGTGCCGGTTGCTGTCATCGTTGGACGTTGGTGGGATCCACCGCTCCGCTGTCCAGACCCCCGGATCGGTCTCGCGATACAGGATCCGGCCTCCGAAAGGGTGGACGGCCGGTCCATCGTCCTCCGGCCTGCAACGGTTCAGCGTGCAGTACGAGAGGTCTAGGAAGACAGTGGCAGGGCCCGAGTTCGGAAAAAACGTGCCGTTCACGTCGTTGCCACCCTGGTGCTTGGTTACTCTGCATCCGGAACTCGGAGCTGCTTCTCGAACCGACTGGGACGAGCGCCGCAACGGCATTTTCGTTCTTCCAACTGGAGAAACACCGTAATTCGGGTTCCTTGATCGGGGCTGCCATGGTTCGAACGTAAATAGAATGATGGCAGTTTACAAAATCTTCCGTTAGCGAAAATCCTGCAACTGCGTGCCGTTCCAGCGCGGACGTGCGATCACGCCTGCCCCCATACCAGAATGTGCGTGAATTGCTGTTTCCGCGGCCGCCCTTAATCTAAGGCGTCAGCTCGGATCGCCGGTCGTTTCCCAAGCCGGGTGCAGGAGTTGAAGCTTCCGTCGGCAGCTTTGGATAGGGGTTTACAAAGAAAACTTGACATTCCGCCTCTCAATCCCTATATCCTAGGGGTACAGAGGAGACACGGAAATGACCCGCAAAGCCCCCGGAAAAGCCCATCGCGAAGGGATGACCATCGTTCAGTTGATGGACCTGTTCCCGACCGAAGACGCGGCCCGTGAGTGGTTCGAATCGATCATTTGGCCGAGCGGCCGCCACTGCCCAAAATGCGGTTCCGTGAAGACGGCGGAAGTGCCGAGCGGCAAGCCCATGCCGTACCGCTGTTCGGATTGCCGGTCCTACTTCTCGGTGAAGACGGGAACGGCCATGCAGGCGTCGAAGGTTCCGCTGCGCAAATGGGCCATCGCCATCTATCTATGCCTCACGTCGCTCGAGTCGGTTTCCAGCATGAAGTTGCAGCGCGATCTCGGCGTTTCGCAGCCGACCGCGTGGTTCATGATGCACCGCATTCGCGAAGCGTGGGGCGAGGATGACGGCACGCCGTTCGACGGCCCGGCGGAAGTGGATGAGACGTATTTCGGCGGCCGCCGCAAGAACATGTCGAACGCCAAGCGGCGAGCGCTGGCCTGAACGGGCCGGGGCGCGGTTGGCAAAACCGCCGTCATCGGGATCAAGGACTGGGCGACGAATCAGGTTCGGGCCGAAGTCATTACCGAGACGGACGCCAAGACGTTGCAGGATCTCGTCGAGGAACACACCGACGGAGATGCGACGGTCTACACCGATGACGCGGCGGCTTACCGGGGCATGGACCGGACGCACGAAGCGGTGCGGCACAGCGTGTCCGAATACGTCCGGGACATGGCGCACACAAAAGGGGATCGAAGCGTTCTGGTCCATGATCAAGCGCGCCCATGACGGGATATTCCACAAGCTGTCGCCGAAGCATCTTCACCGCTATGTCTCCGAGTTCGCGGGCAAGCACAACATCCGCGACCTAGACACCCTTGCGCAGATGCGCGACACGGTTGCCCGCCTTGTCGGCGAGCGGCTTCTCTGGCGCGATCTCGTCGCCGACAACGGGCTTTCCAACGCCGCGCGGGAGTAGCCGGTTGCGCAGCAGCGCCGCCGCCAGCGTCTCCGGGGTTGCCCCCGCCAGATCCACTTTCGGGTCGATTCTCATCCAAGGGCCTTTGCTCATCGCCAAATTCCTCTCTATGAACGTAAGCGTCCGGTCTGACCGCC
Organism: Rhodospirillaceae bacterium; assembly: GCA_009840595.1. Classification (GTDB taxonomy): domain Bacteria; phylum Pseudomonadota; class Alphaproteobacteria; order Bin65; family Bin65; genus Bin65. Next base: position 4,396 of record VXNK01000046.1, read on the forward strand.
CGAGCGGGATCAGGCGTCAGCTTGCCGATC
>VXNK01000127.1 GCA_009840595.1 Rhodospirillaceae bacterium
CGCCCCGCTTTCATGCACCGGGGCGGACGACAGAGCGCCCATGAAGGATTATACCGGAAACCTCATCCAGACTTGTCAAGCGCAAACCGCGCGAACGAATTTCGTTCGCCTTGCCGTTCAGGCCCAAAGCCTCCATGACCGTCGCGCGAAGCGCGCCCATCGCCCTGTCCATCATGGTCATCGTTTCGCCTCCGAACCTGTCGCCCGACATGCCGCGCAACGCGCGCACTTGTCGAGCATCGCCTGTTCCTTCGGATTTTGTAAGCCAAACGCGGCGGAAATACAAGGCAGCATGCGCGGCCGCGAATCCGGTGCCGGCCACGGACCAGGAACGCCATCGCGGCACCGGTATGCTCCCTCGGCGCTCGCGCCGGATTGCACTTCCCCGTTCGTGCCGCCATGGCATCCGTGCCCTCTGCACCGATCATGCCGTCCCCGTATCCCGTCCGCCCCGGCCGAAGCCGTCGAAGCCCGAACCGATTCGCCCCTCGCGGCTCCGCATGCCAGGAGTGCGCGCATTGCCGGCGACAACGGCATGGAGTACGGGTTGCTGTTCGCGATCCTGCTGTTCCGCCTGTTCGCGGCCCCGCTCTGGCTGCTACCGATCGCGCTGCCGGCGGCGGGCATCGGCACCGTGCGCCGGTTATGGGTGCGCAGGTGACGCTGAAGGGCCACGGCAAGGAACGAAGCCGGATGCAGGCGGCAAGAAGTGGAGATTTCGCCGACTTCGGCACGAATCCATCCGAAGCCGCCGCTTCCGGATCGATCCATGGACACAGGCCGCCAAGGAGTGCCCGACGTTGGATACCGCGCGATTCCCCTGCGCTTCCCACCGGTCTCACCGCCGACTTCGATAACCTCCCAAAACATCGCTGTTCCAAGGCGTTCGCCCCGATCCCGGGGCGCTGTTGTGATTTCCGACCTTCGGATTCTGGGTCTGAGGGTCGGGGATTTTCTCCAAAGCCCCAAGGGGAGAGAGCCTGCTCGCGGATACCCCAACCCAGGGGCTCGAACCACCCATCAGCCACGCGCTCTTGAACTCGACGAACCTACTTCCAATTTGACTTGAATGATGCCTTGTTCTTCAGACAGAACACCATGCATTCTGGCTGCATGTTCGCCATGTAGCGGTTCCGCCGCGACCTCTCCACAATCATTGGCCGAAGTCGTTCGCTACTATTGCTGGCACTACAGGCCACGCGCCGAGACCGAGCACGTCCATTGGGCAAGCCATACCAGCTTTCCTGGTGCCGTCCGTGCTGCCGCATTGTCTGAGTTTCCATGCGGGAGACGACATCCCCACCAACGCCGTATCCCTGCCCATGTCCTGCGGTACGCCGCGGATGCACTGACGTGTCCGCTCATCCCGGCCCGTCGATCCTTTCGCGATCTTCTTCACGCGGTACGTGACAGGATCGGAGACATACACGGCATCGGCGAACTCGCGGTCTACGACATCACCTGCCGCATCGGAGCCTCCTTGGGCCTCAGGCCGGAACGCATCTACCTTCACGCTGGTACGCGCGAGGGTGCGCGAGCATTTGGACTCCGGGGTAGCTCGGTTTCAAAGTCCGACCTGCCCCAAGCGTTCGGCGCGCTGAGCCCTGCCGAGATCGAGGACTGCCTTTGCATCTACAAGGCGGACATTCAGCGGCTGATGGGAGCCCCTCGCACATAATTCCGACGCTAGTGTCCTGATTCTGAAGTTTTACCGATTTTCGTTTGGCGTTCGGCGGTTTCGAGGGTCCTCAGGCAGAATCGTTTGATGGTTGCGAGGATGTCGTCAGCGGACTTTGTCCAGCGGAAGGGTCTGGGATTTGCGTTGATCGTGTCGATGTACTCGCGGATGGCCTGTTCGAGTTCCCGGGTCGATCGATGGACGCCGCGGCGAAGCTGTTTCTCGGTCAAGAGCGCGAAGAAGCGCTCGACCTGGTTGAGCCAGGAGGCGCCGGTCGGCGTGAAGTGGACATGCCAGCGGGGATGCCGGGCCAGCCAGCGCCGGACGGCAGGTGTCTTGTGGGTGGCGTAGTTGTCCATCACCAGATGGACCTCGAGGTCGTCGGGAACCCGGGTCTCCACTGTGCGCAGGAAGGTGAGGAACTCGCGGCTGCGGTGACGCGCAAAGCACTGCCCGATGACCTCGGCCCGATGACCTCGCCGGTGGCGATATCGAGCGCTGCGAACAGGGTGGTGGTGCCGTGGCGCCTGTAGTCGTGGGTACGCCGCTCGACCTGCCCTGGCCGCATGGGCAGCAGCGGCTGGGAACGATCCAGCGCCTGGATCTGGCTCTTCTCGTCGACGCACAGCACCAGCGCGCGGTCCGGCGGGTCAAGATAGAGGCCGACGATGTCGCGCACCTTGTCGACGAACAGAGGGTCTGTCGACAGCTTGAAAGTCTCCGAGCGATGCGGTTGCAGACCGAAGGCTTGCCAGATGCGGTGGATCGTCGACGGGGCATGGCCCACCGCACGAGCCATCGAGCGCAGGCTCCAATGCGTCGCCCCGGGCGGCGTCTCCTCCAAAGTGCGGGCGATGATCTGCGCGATCTCCTCATCGTCGATGCTGCGCGGCGCCCCGCAACGTGGTTCGTCGTAGAGACCGTCGAGTCGGCGTTCGGCAAACCGCCGGCGCCACTTGCCGACCGTCGTTGGATCGCTTCCCACGATCTTGACGATCGCCTTGTTCTCCAGCCCATCCGCCGCAGCCAGGACGATCCGAGCCCGCCGCGCCAAACCCTGGGCCGTCTTGCGCCGTCGCGCCAGACCCTCCAGCTCACGTCGCTCCGCTTTCGACAAGGTAATCGCCACCGCTGCTCTGCCCACCGGTCATTCCTCCAAAACTACCGATCAGAATACTAGGGGCGAATGCCAATTCTCACCTGTCACTTCTCCTCCGGGTGGCCTGACCACCCGGCCAGCGATCACGGATTCCATGACGGCCGTTGGAAGGTGCGGACGGGCTCAGATCGTGGGTCTGAAGGTCCTGATGCGGCTGTTGATAGCGAATGATTCCCACTCGATGCAGGATTCGGCACCAAACTGAAGCATTTGCGTCATAGCCCCAAACGCGGCTGCAATACCCCTCGATCACCCATCCGCACCGCCGCTCGACCCGCTTCTCAGTCATTCCAGTTGCAGGTAAGCGCCGCTGCTACCATACTCGTTTTCAAGACACCACATAGGATGCCGACAGACCGGATGGGTGATTGAACATGGACATTGTCGCGAGCTCCCTGGAAGCCGCGCTTCGCGAACTTCCCGAACTCCCGACCCCGGTCAGCAGTTGGCATGTCGAGACCGGCCCCGATTCGACCGACGACCCCGCCGTCTGGGTGTGGGCGATGCTGGAGGACGATGACGTCGAATTCGCCAAGCGGTCGCGACTACGCTCGATCATTCGCGATCTTGTCGAGGAAAAGACGAATTCCTCCATGCTCGTCTACGTTCGCTTCCGCGGCGCGTCCGAGGTCGAGCATTCGGCATGAGCTTGCACGCGGAGTTGCTGAAGCAGGCCCATTTCCTCGCCCGCAAAGAACCCAAGAAACCGACCCAGGCCAGCCTTCGCCGGTCGGTCTCGGCGTCCTACTATGCGCTCTTTCACCTTCTGGTCGACGAAGCGACAAAGCTCATGCTGGCGGGCAATGTTCGCGGTCCCCTGCGCGACAGTCTCGCTCGCGCCTTTCATCACTCCGTCATGAAGCAGACCGCCGTTGCCTTCACTCGGCGGTCGATACCCCCGAGGCTGGCATCCGGCCTAGGCCGCCAACAGGTTCAACAGCCCCTCATCGACGTCGCCACCGCCTTCGTCCAGCTTCAGGAAGCCCGACACGACGCAGACTACAACCGCGCTCTCCGCTTTACCCGGCGGGAAGCGCTCGATCTCGCCGATCTGGCAGAACAGGCGTTTCGGGACTGGCGCCAGGTGCGCGGCGGCCTCCCGGCCGACGCTTTCCTGACCGGGCTTCTCGTCTACAGACATATGCAGGGATAACCGGCCGGTGCGCACTTGGCGGAGGGTACAGACGGGCTGCCCGTGGTTCTGAAGGTCTGGTTGCCGTCAGGACTTCACTCGTAGTCCTCAAATGGCAATTGAATGCCCGGACCAAGGCTCCTGACGGCATCAACAACGATCTGCCCTGGAATACCGCAATAGTGAGGAGAAAAGGCCCCGGTCGGACAATATTCGCCTCTAGCGTCCACATTGCATAGCCCGACCACATAACCGTCTTCGGACATGACCGGCCCCCCGCTATTCCCAGGCCTGGAAATCGCGGAAAACAGAAACAGTCTCTCGCCCGGCAGCGCCGTGACTGTCTCGCTCGTCACCGCTCCCTGCTGCATCACCACCGGGGCTTCCCTGAGCGTAAGCATCCGTCATAGACCGCCTGTCGGCTCTGTCCCGGATCGGCGAGGGTTC
>VXNK01000084.1 GCA_009840595.1 Rhodospirillaceae bacterium
TTCTCCACTCCGCCCCGGATTAAATCCGGGGCTCCGGTCGAAATGACGGGTGGGGGTTTGCGCTCGGTCAAAATGACGGGGGTGGGGGTCGCGGCCCGTACTCCCCGTTCCGGCGACCGAACCCGGCTCCGGGACAAGCATCCCGGGACACGCATCCCAGAGACAGGCATCCGGGGCCGCTTCCGCCGCTTCCCCCGGGGCGCTTTCCCCGGGGCGCTTCCCCCGGGGCCCGTTCCGGCGTATCCTCGCGGTTTGCGGAATTTCCCGCCCGATTCGCCTGCACCGGTCCCGATTCCATGCTGCGCCTGTTCGTCGGCCTCGGCCTGCCCGAAGACCTGCGCGAAACGCTTTCGATGCTGGAGCGCGGCCTCCCCGGCGCGCGCTGGATCGAGTCCGACAACTATCACGTCACCCTGCGCTTCATCGGCGAGGTTGCCGGGGACCGGGCCGAGGACATCGACAGCGCGCTCGCCGCGGTGCGGGCGCAGCCTTTCGCGCTCTCGCTCGCCGGCGTCGGCCATTTCGGCAAGCTGCGCAAGGCGCGCTCGGTCTGGGCGGCGGTCGAGGCGAACGACGCGCTGGTCCGGCTCCAGGCCAGCGTCGAATCGGCCATCGTGCGCGCCGGCTTTCCGGCCGAGGCGCGCAAGTTCCGGCCCCATGTCACCCTGGCCCGCATCAAGGGCGAAACCGGGCACCATGTGGCGAACTTCCTGTCCGAGCACGGCGATTTCCGCGCGCCGCCCTTCGATGTCCGCGACTTTGTCCTCTACGAAAGCCACCTGACCCGGCACGGCGCGATGTACCGGGTGCTGCAGAGCTACCCCCTGGGCTGAGGGAAGAGGGCGGCGCACCGCCCGAATCTCCTTCCCCCAAGGGGGAGGGAGTTGCGCGCCGGCCCCATCCCGCCCGGATCCGGCCGGGCGCGGCGCGGCTTATTTGAGCCCGATCGCTTTATCGAAGGCCGGGTGGAGCGCCCGCCGCACGACCGCCTTTACCCTGCCGCCCGGCGATGGTATCGCCACCGGCACGTCCGCCGGCATCGCCAAGTTCCGCCTGGGCCGTCCCCGGCGCGATGCCGGACCGACCGTGCGCATCGGGATCGGGGGCGTCGGCCATATCGAAAATCGCGTCGACCCCGATCCGGGCGTCAGCTTCATCCGTCAGACCGGAGCGCTCCATGACCAGCATCAAACTCTACTACTGCCCGCGCGCCTGTTCGCGCGTGACCATGACCGCCCTGGAAATGGCGGGGCTGGCGTATGACGGCCAGCTTGTCAACATTTTCGAGGGCGAGCAGAAGTCGCCCGAATACCGGGCGGTGCATCGCAGCGGGAAGGTTCCGGCGCTGGTCGTGGACGGCAGCCCGATTACCGAGAATGCCTCGATCCTGATCATGCTGGACGCGATGGCGCCGGGCGCGGGCATCCTGCCCGGGACGGATTCGCCGCTCGAGAAGGCCGTCCAGCGCTCCGACCTCGTCTGGTGCTCGGCGACCATGCACCCGATGGTCCGCCAGATCCGCATGCCGATGCGCTACACCGACGGCGAGACCGACGGCATCTACGCGCATGGCACCGCCCAGCTAAAGGACGCCCTCAAGGAGGTCGAACGGCGGGTCTCGGACGGCCGGTGGTTCTACGGCGACGCGCCGTCCATCGTCGACGTCTATCTGCACTGGCTGGTGACGACCGCGGCGTCCGCCGGCTTCCCGATCGACGAATATCCGGCGATCGTCGCGCACAGCGCGCGGGTCGAGGAAATCCCGGCCTTCCGGCGGGCGATGGCGCGGGAGGCCGAAGGCGTGAAGGAATCGGGGATTCAGCTGCCGTAACGGGCCTTTCGTCCGGCGGGCCGGTCCCGGCGCGAAATCGGCGCCGGCGCACGGCATCGGACCGGGACACGGCTCGCGGCGTCGAATTTCCGGGACCCGCGGCGGCGGTCCGCGTCGCCGGCGCGCCCGGCAGGCCGCTCGGAACGCGGCGGAATCCCTCGGGAGGGAGGATGTCTTGCGCGGCCGGGCGGCGTGGCTTAGGCAGGGCGGGTAGCGGCGTTTCGGGACAGGAGAGCAGCGCCATGGGCGATTGCCGGATTGCCGTCCTCGGCTGCCGGGGCCGGATGGGGCAAATGCTGGTGCGGGAAATCACCGCCGCCGGGGGCTGCGCGGTCGCGGCGGCAACGGAATTTCCGGGCGACGAGGCGGTCGGCCGGGACGCCGGGGCGGTCGCCGGGCTCGATCCGCTGGGCGTGACGGTGGGCGACGATGCCGGCGCGGCGGCGGCGGCGAGCGACGTGCTGGTCGATTTCACCGTGCCCGCTGCGGCGGCGGGGAACGCGGCGGCTGCGGCGGAAGCCGGCACGGCGCTGGTGATCGGCACGACCGGGCTGGAACCGGAACAGACCGCCGCGCTCGAAGCGGCCGCCGCCACAGTGCCGGTGGTCTACGCGCCCAACATGAGCCTCGGCGTCAATCTCCTCTTCGCCGTTACCGAGCAGGTCGCGGCTGCGCTGGGCGACGACTGGGATATCGAGATCGTGGAAATGCACCACCGGCACAAGGCGGACGCGCCGTCGGGCACCGCGCTCGGCTTCGGCCGCGCCGCCGCCCGGGGCCGCGGCGTCGACCTGGACGCCGTCGCCGACCGCGGCCGGGACGGCGTCACCGGCGCGCGCCGGCAGGGCGATATCGGCTTCGCCGTCTTGCGCGGCGGCGACGTTGCCGGCGAACACTCGGTGGTGTTCGCCACGGAGAGCGAGCGGGTCGAGCTGACCCACAAGGCCGGCAGCCGGGCTATCTTCGCCCGCGGCGCGGTCCGGGCGGCGCGCTGGGCCGCCGGGCGGGAACCCGGCCTCTACGATATGGCGGACGTGCTCGGGCTGCGCTGAGGCGGCCTTCCGAGACTTACGCAGTCAAAATCAGGCCGGCGCGCTGCGGACCCGGTGCAGGGCGTTCTCCAGCGCGTCGGCGACCTCGCCGCGCTCCCGCGGGCTGAGGAACGACCCGACGATCAGCCGCCGGCCGTGGGAGGACAGCGAGAGCTGGCTTTCGTGCCGGACCGGCCGGGGCAACGACACCCGCACCCACCAGGGCTGGAACGACCATTTCTGCTCGCGGCCGGACGGGTGGACGCGCTTCACCTCCAGCGCGTCGCGGGTCAGCCGGAGATATTCGAACATGGTGCCGCTGCGGTAGCTGGCCCGGAAGGCGAGCCAGATCAGCAGCACGTCCAGCCCGAAAAAGCCGAAGACCGGCCAGGCGCCGATCGAGACGAACACGATCCCGGCGACGAAGGAAAGCGCCAGCAGGCCGCCCATCAGCCAGCGGAAGCCGCGCGGGCTCAGGCTGCGGTTGGGCCGGAGTTCGGCGTCGAGAAAGACCGGCGGCGCGTTCATGGCCCGACCATAACCCATTCGCCGTTTCGTGGTAAGGTTTGCGCCATGAGGGCCATGAAGAAAGCCGACATCGTCGAGATGTATAGCCGCCTCGCGGCGCAGCGGCCGGCGCCGAAGGGCGAGCTGAACCACGTCAACGAATACACCCTGCTGGTCGCCGTCGTCCTGTCGGCCCAGGCGACCGACGTCGGCGTCAACAAGGCGACGAAGGCCCTGTTCGCGCAGGTGACGACGCCGGAGCAGATGGTGGCGCTCGGCGAGGCCGGCCTGAAGGCGCATATCCGCACCATCGGCCTCTACAACGCCAAGGCGAAGAACGTCATCGCGCTCAGCCATATCCTGATCGAAAAGCACGGCAGCCGCGTGCCGCAGGACCGCGCGGCGCTGGAGACCCTGCCCGGCGTCGGCCGCAAGACCGCCAACGTCGTCCTGAACATCGCCTTCGGCCAGCCGACCATCGCGGTCGACACTCATATCTTCCGGGTCGGCAACCGGACCGGCCTCGCGCCCGGCAAGACGCCGCTGGCGGTCGAGCAAAAGCTGGAGAAGGTAACGCCGCCGCAATTCAAACAGCACGCCCATCACTGGCTGATCCTGCACGGCCGTTACGTCTGCAAGGCGCGCAAGCCCGATTGCCCGAACTGCATCGTCAACGATTTGTGCCGGTTTGCCGGCAAGACGGTCTAACCCGGGTCAAGCCCGGGCCGGGTCCGGCCCTCTTCGAGCGCGATGGCGCGCAGGCCTTCGCGGAAGGTCGGATAGAGCAGCCGGACGCCGAGATCCTGCTTGATCCGGTCGTTGCGAATCCGCCGGCAGGCCTCGTAGAAGCGCCGCAGCCCGGGCGGCAGGGCGCCCGGATCGTAGGGTGTGAGCGGCGGCGGCTCGACGCCGGCCAGGCCGGCGGCATACTCGATTGCGGCGCGCTGCGGGGCCGGGCGGGCCGCCGGGGCAATTTTTATAGGGGGCCCCCCCCCCCCCCCCCCGGGGAGGTTAACAAAAGAGCGCGCCCC
>VXNK01000126.1 GCA_009840595.1 Rhodospirillaceae bacterium
CTCAAGGACCCAAATGTCCAGATATCCGAAAATCAAGGTCAATTTAAGTGCCGCCGACATCGACGCCGACCAGCCATCCGGTGCGCGTCTTTGCCATGATCGGTTGTTTTCCCGGAGAAATCGGACGCCGCCGCTTCGCCAATCTAGCCCGGATGCCGTATCGCGGTCACGGTCTGCGCGCCGCCGGCCTGCTGCTATTCGAAGCCGTGGATGCCGCACAGGATGTGGGAGGACATGCCGCCGTCCGCCGGGATATTCGTGCCGCGGATCCAGCCGGCGCCGTCCGACAGCAGGAACGCGACCACGGGCGCGATATCGGCCGGCCGGCCGGGACGGTCCATGACCCGCATATCCTCTTCGGCGCGCTCGCCGAGGGTTTCGATGAAATCCGGCAGGATCGGCGTGTCGACCGGGCCGGGCGACACCGAATTCATCCGGATGCCGCGGTCGCGCCAGGTCCAGCGGTTCTGCATGGTCCAGACGACGAGCGCCTCCTTGGTGAAGAAGTAGGACCGGCCGCCCTCGTTGCCGACCTTGTGCGCCGCGACGAACGCCGCGACGCCGTCGAAATCGAGCGTCGCGGCAGCCTTGATCTGGTCGACCGCCTGCGGCCAGCCGAAACCGGCCAGCGAGGCCAGGTTGACGATCGACGCGCCGTCGGCGAGCTTGCCGACCAGGCCCAGCGTCAGATGCTTCAGCCCGACCAGGTTGACCCTGAGGACCTGGTCTGCCGGCGCGGTCGGCGGCAGGCCGGCGCAGTTCACGAGGCCGTCCGCGCCGGCCGGCAGCGCCTCGACCAGGCTGTCGATGGCCGCCGCTTCGGAAAGGTCGGCGCGGAAGAAGCCGGCCAGGTCGACGGTAGGATCGTTCCGGTCGACGCCGATCGCCGAGCCGCCCCAGCGCGCGATCTCGCGGCAGATCCGGTCGCCGATCCCTGAGGAACAGCCGGTAACGACAATCGTTTTTCCATCGAGCATGGGGTCTTCTTTCGTTTCGGGTTGGAGGGTTCAGGTTTCGCCGGCGCCGAGATAGGACCGGCTGACGGCCTCGTCCGCCAGCAGGTTCGCGGCGCTGTCCGCGCCGACGACATGGCCGTTCTCCAGCAGGTAGCCGCGGTCGGCGATCGCCAGGCTCTGCTTCGAATTCTGTTCGACCAGGAAGATGCCGACGCCCTGGGCGCGGATTTCGGCCAGCGAACGGAACAGGTCGCGGCACAGCAGGGGCGACAGGCCCAGCGACGGTTCGTCGAGCAGCAGAATCGACGGCGCCGACATGATGGCGCGGCCGATGGCGACCATCTGCTGCTCGCCGCCGCTCATGGTGCGCACGGCCTGGCGCCGCCGCTCCTTCAGCACCGGAAACAGGGCGTAGATGCGCTCCCGGTTCGCCGCCTCGGCGCCCCTCGCCCGGTCGGGAAAGGCGCCGAGCGTCAGGTTTTCGTCGACCGTCAGATCGCCGAAGATGCCCCGGTCCTCGGGCACCAGGGCGATGCCCTTTTCGACGATCTCGTGGGGCGGCAGGGCTGCGATCTCCTCGCCGTCCATGCGGATGCTGCACCCCGGGCGCGCCGGGGCCAGCCCGGCGATGCTGCGGATCAGCGTGCTCTTGCCGGCCCCGTTCGCGCCGAGCATGACGACGATCTCGTCGGTGCCGACGGTGACGGAGGCATCCTCGACCGCGTGATGCTGGCCGTAGAAGACAGAGAGGTTGCGGACCTCAAGCATCGTCTTCCCCGAGATAGGCCCGGACGACCTCTGGATCGGCGAGGACGTCCCGGGTCGAGCCCTCGGCGATCTTCCGGCCCGAATTCATTACGATGCAGCGCCGGCACAGGCTGCGGATGGCGTCCATGACATGCTCGACGACGATGATGTTGCGCCCTTCCGCCGCCAGCGATTCGACCAGTTCGATGCCGGTCTTCAACTCGGTCGGATTGAGGCCGGCGAGCCATTCGTCGAGCAGGACGACCTTAGGATCGGATATCAGGGCGCGCGCCAGTTCGACCCGCTTCTGGTCGATGTAGGTGAGTGCATCGACGGGGGCCGCCGGGCTGCCGCGGAGGCCGACCCGGTCGAGCAGGGCGACGGCCGCCTCGCGCAACTCTTCGCCCCACAGCCGCGTGTGGCCGAACACGCCGCCGGCCATGACATTCTCGACCACGCTCAGCGAATGCAGGACCCGGACGATCTGGAACGTCCTGGCGATCCCCAGCCGGGCGCGCCGGTGGGCCGTGTGGGCGGAAATATCCTCGCCGTCCAGAAGGATCGCGCCGCCGGTCGGCTGCAGAGCGCCGGAAATCAGGTTGATCGCCGTCGTCTTGCCCGACCCGTTAGGGCCGATCAGGCCGAGCACCTCGCCGTCGTTGAGGGCCAGGTCGAGGCCGTCGACCGCGAGCAGGCCGCCGAAATTCTTCGACGCGGCGCGGACCTCGAGGACCGGCCCCAAGACCGGTCGGGGCGCCGGGTCAGCCATGTCCCGTGCTCCGGCGCCGGAACTGCTTCTCGATCAGGCCGATCACGCCGTGCGGGATGAAATAGACGATCAGCAGAAAGGCGACGCCGAGCAGCAGGGTCGACTGGTTCGGCGCCTGGGCCGAGATCACGTCCCAGATCAGGGCGAACGGGATCACGCCGACCAGCGGCCCCCACAGCCGGTGCGCGCCGCCCAGCAGCGCCATGATGACCACCTGGAACGACAGCATGGCGCTGAAGGCGTTGGTCGGCTCGACATAGTTCCAGCGCGGCGCGAGCACGGCGCCGGTCACGGCGGCAAAGGTGCAGGAAACGACGAACAGGGCGACCTTGGCGCGCGCCGTGTTGATGCCGGAATGGGAGGCGACCGTTTCGTCGTCGCCGATGATCCGCAACGCGAAACCCAGCCGGGACCGGCCGATCGCCCAGCCGGCAAGATAGACCGCCGCTGCCAGCGCCAGCAGTTGCCAGTAGACCAGCCGTTCGCTGGTATCGACCAGGACGTAGAGGCCGCTGCTCGTCCCCATGGTGGTCTGGACCCAGGTGAACAGTTGGCGGACCAGTTCCGCGAGCCCCAGGGTGAAGATCACGAAATAGACGCCGGAGACCCTGAGCGTCGCCAGCCCGACGATGCCGCCCAGCGCAGCGCCGATCAGACCGGCGGCCAGGACGAGCAGGGGATAGGGCACGGTCGCGATGCCGATGCCGACGGTGTACATGCCGATGCCGAAGAAGGCTGCCGTCGAAAGCGCGATATAGCGGGTCGGGCCGGAGAACAGCGCCCAGGACGTCGCCAGGACGGTGTACATCGCGATCGTAATGCCCATCGACAGCCAATAGCCGTCGTCGAACGCGGGCAGCGCCGCGGCCGCGACGAATCCGGCCGCCGCGACCGCAAAGAACCGTTGTTCCTTCGCTGTCGGCGTCATGCGGATTTCCGGCCGAACAGCCCCTGCGGGCGCCATAGCAGGACCGCGATGAACAGGATATAGGCGGCCGCCAGAGTCAGCCCCGGATCGATCAGCCGGGCGACGGCGGATTCGACGATGCCCAGGATGAAGGACGCGACGATGGCGCCGCGGATGTCGCTGACGCCGCCGAAGATGATGATGATCAGCGCCTTCATGGTGAAGATGACGCCCAGCGAGGCGTCGAAGGTCAGGAAGGTGCTCAGGAGCGCGCCGCCGGTCGCGGTGACGGCGCCGCCAAGGGCGAAGGCCAGCGCCGACGCCTTGAGCACGTCGATGCCGACCAGCCCGGCCGCCGTCGGATTGACGGCGACGCCGCGCAGGGCGAGCCCGGTCCGCGACCGGGTGAGCCAGAGCGCCAGGACGATGCACAGGACTGCCGACCCGGCGAACGCGACGATGCGGTTCAGGCCGTAGGGCTGCCCGAAAATCTCGAAGGGCCGCGCCAGATAGGAATAGCTGAAATACTCGCCCCCGAAGACGGCGATCATCACGCCGACGAGGATGAAACTCATGCCGAAGGTCGCGAGGATGCTGTCGACCTCGAGCTGTCCGTGGGATTTGGCGCGGCGGACCAGCGGTCGGAGCACATACCGGTAGACCAGCCAGTTGGCGACGAAGGCGAGCAGCGCCGCCGGGACGATGGACAGAAACGGCGACAGTTTCAGGCCGGTCCAGAACCAGAAGGCGCCGAACGAGCCGGCGACCAGCACCTCCCCGTTGGCGAGGTTCATGATGCGGGCGACGCCGTACTGCAATTGCAGGCCGAGCGCCATCAGCGCATAGGAACCGCCCAGCAGGATGCCGAGGACGAGGATATCCATTCCCGGACCTCAAGGCCGGAGCGGGGGGGGGGGGGGGGGGGGGGGGGGGGGGGGGGGGGGCGGGCCGGGCGGGGCGG
>VXNK01000102.1 GCA_009840595.1 Rhodospirillaceae bacterium
GGCTCGGCTCGGCTCGGCTCGGCTCGGCTCGGCTCGGCTCGGCTCGGCTCGGCTTATTATATCGAGGCGGGCTTCAGGGCCGTTTGTCAAGTCCGGATCCGGGGCGCGCACGGGGCCGTCGCGATGCAGATGCGCCGCCGGGCGGGGCTCCGTCCCCCGAAGCCCCGCCGGCACCGTCATACCCTCCACGCCCCGTTTGCCGATCATGCATCCTCCGCAGCCAGCGCCGCACCCGAGAGGGTCCGCATCGTCAAACAACTCAACGATTCGCCCCCATGGCCAACTACCCAATAACAATATCGGCCGGACATGGGAAGGGGGCGGTTTCGGGGACGCAACGCGCCTGTCCGATGGGCGGACGCGCGCCGGATGCCCGCAGGACGCCGCCAGGGAACGCCAGCCCTGACGCACAGCCGCCATTGCGCGAGCAGCAGGCGCTCACCGATCCCTTCAGGCAGGATCGCGATGGCATCGGGCGCGGATGTTCCCGTTCCCTGCAACGCTTGAGGGTTCGTCGGAACGGAAACGGGAAGACGGGCTGCGGGCGTTACCCGTTACCGCCACCCTCACTCCCTGGGGGTTCGAGGCGGTAACGGTTTTCGGTAACGCCTCCCTGCGGCCCCTGCCGTCGATGAGCGGGGGCAGGGCCCGTGCCGCCCCGGTGTGCAAGCGGGCGCAGCCGGTTCGAGCCGGCTGAGGATCGCCACACGAATTCCGGCGTCATCCTGACAAACGCCGCGGACCGGCGTCGCGACTTGAACCTGCCGCGCGTGCCGTGAGTCCATGATTCCCAATGCGCGCCAGTCTCGCAAGGCGCACGGGCAGATCGATCACCGGGTTCGGTTCAGTTCCGGGGAGCGGCCGCCATCGGCATTGCCGACGTCTTCTTCCAGCGCGGAAGCGGCAACGCTGCCTCACCCGTGGCTCAATCCCGCACCAACGACGCGTGGATACGGTAGAAGTCCTCGATCACGGTCGAGACGTCGATGCCTTCGGAGCGCAGTTCGCCATGCGCAACCTGATTGCGAACCTCGTAGAGCTCCAGGGTTCTCCTCCACAGGTCGCTGTTGCGGTCCAGCACCAGCGAGAGACGGTTCCTGAAGCTCAGCCTGGGGTTGTCCTGATCGAACAGGCTCCACGCCCGGCGATATCGCCACTCCCGATGCGACCTTCCCGACTGTATGGCGTCCCGGCAGGCATCGTCGATTTCCGTCTCCAGCTGTCCCCAGGCCAGAACGAACCAGGCCTGGTCGTTCAGTTCCTGCTCGCGTGCAACCCGGTCGCGCTCCTCGGCGTCACCGGCCGCCTCGCAGCTGTCCCGCAGGTTTCCGAGAAAGGCGTCGATCCGCTCATGCGATGCCGCGATGGCCGGAAGACCCTTCACCGCAGCAGCCGTCGCAGCCAGTCGCCCGTAACGGACTCGCGGTCGCATCGTCGATCGGCGCTCGCCACCTGCCAGTCCGGCTCCGCGAAGTTCTCGGCCATGTCGACTATGACATGGCGGTGTCCGTTGGCGCTGACATCGACCCGGCCGTTGTTGCCGACGATCCACAGCGCGTGCGGCCTGAACCTGACGATTTCGCCGGCATGGCCCAGCAGTTCGAGCGTGGGGATCGGCTTCGCATCCACGCCGAACTTCCGCATCAGCTTCTCGTGCATGACCACCGGCGCACCGCGCCGGGCTTCCCATCCGTCCGGCAGCCACTCGTCGATCGCCCCGAAGAGGCCGTTCAGACGTTCTTCCCAGTCTTCGACACGCCGCCGCACATGCTGCGCGTCCATGTTTTCGCTGGTAACCTCGTCAAGAACGGTGTTCATCGCTTCGTCCCGCAATGTCGCCATCCGGCCCAACCGGCCGCCATTCCCGCGGCAGGGAATGCCGAATTCCTTATATCGGCGGCTGACCGCCGTTTCAATGCTGCGCATCCTTTCGCATGGCGCTTTCAGACGGGCGGCGCTGGCCTGACTCCTGCCACCGACGAGCGGCAGTTTCAGCCTGCCCGCCGCCCCGGTAGTCGCCGAGAATGTCTTCGGCGATGCTGTCCGACACGCGGACGGCGGAGCCGCGCACCGAGTGCTGCGCCAGATGCGCATAGCGGGCAGTCGTTTCCACCTGGGTGTGACCGAGCAGCCTGCCGATCATCGGCAGCCCCTCGCCGAGCGCCAGCGCTCTCGACGCGAACGAATGCCGGCAGTCGTGAAGCCGCATGTCCTCGATCTCCGCGCGCTCGCAGATCAGCTCCCAGGGGTCGTTGAGGTTGCGCATCCGCTTGCCCTTCAGCTTCCCCGGAATGACCCAGGGGTTGCCCTCGACGCGGGGGATGTTGGCGAGCACGTCCGCTGCCTCCGGCGAGATCGGCACAACGCGGGCACCGGTCTTCGAATCCTCGAGCTTCAGCTCGCGCGCTTCGAGGTCCACGTCCGTCCACTTCAGCGTCAGGATCTCGTTGCGCCGGCAGCCGGTGAGCAGCAGCAGCCGGATCGCCGCGACGGCGTGGACCGAGACGCCCTTGCGCGTCTCCGCCTCGGCGAGCGTCCGCCCGAGGCGGCGGAACTCCTCCTCGCTCAGGAACCGCTCGCGCGGGCGCTCCCGGTTCTTCGCCACCAGCCGGCACGGGTTGCTCGCCTCCGGCAGCTGCCCCCGGTCCTCCGCCGCGTTCCAGATGCGCGAGAGCACGTCCACCGTCCGGTTCGCCTGCGACGGAGTCTTGCGCAGGGAATGATGCAGTTCCGTCACCCTGGCATGGTCGAGCGCCAGCGCCGGCACCTTGCCGAAGGCGGGCAGCAGGTGCTTGTTGACGATCAGCCTGTACATGGAGACCGTGTTCGGCTTGCAGCGCACCGCGACATGCTCGTCGAGCCACCGCCGGGCCAGCTCGCCCACCGTGGGGCCGCCGGCGAGCGCCAGCGCCGGGGGCTCCGGCACCGGCTCCTCGCCCGCCTTGATGCGCGCGATGACAAGCGCCGCCCGGCGGCGCGCCTCCTCCGCCGTGACGATGCCGTGCCGGCCCACCGTCACCCGCTTGGCTGCCTTGCCGCCCGCGCGGGTCTGGACGACGTAGTGCTTGCTCCCCGAGGGATAGACCCGCACGCCGAAGCCGGAGAGCTCGGAATCCCAGAACACCGTGTCCTTCTCGACGGCGAGCGCCTCGACCGTGCGCTTCGAGATCGTCGTCGTGGTGAGCTTCGCCATGACCGCATCCCTCCCCGTCAGGCCGCGTCGGCGCGGGGCAGGATGTCGGCGCCGATGCTCCCGCCCACCTTGGCGGCCGACGCCTTCTCGGTGTCGCGCGCGAGATGGGCGTAGCGCGCGGTCGTGATCACCTTGGCGTGGCCCAGGAGCGCGGCGATCATCGACAGCCCCTCGCCGAGCGCCAGCGCCCTGCTGGCATACGAATGCCGGCAGTCGTGAATCCGCACGTCCTTGAGCTTCGCGCGCTTGCGCAGCCGGAGCCAGATCGCGTCGAGGTTCTTCAGGTGGTCGCCGGGGTTCTGGCCCGCGATCACCCACGGGTTGCCCTCGATGCGGGGAACGGACGCGAGAACGTGCTCCACCGCCGGGGTCAGCGGCACGCTGCGCCATCCCGTCTTGCCGTCGCGGAGCCTGAGCTCGCCCGCCGTCCGGTCCACGTCGTCCCACTTCAGCGTCACGATCTCGCTCTTGCGGCAGCCCGTCAGCAGCAGCAGGCGGAGCGCCGGGATCGCGGAGGGGAACACCGAGCCGTCCGCTTCCGCCTCGTCGAGCACGCGGCCGAGCCTGCGGTATTCCTCCGGGGTCAGGAACCGCTCGCGGCGGGTCTCCTTGTAATGCCGGATCGAGCGGCAGGGGTTGCGGCGCGGCGGCGTCATGCCCCAGGCCTCGGCGAGGCGGAACATCTTGGCCAGCACCGTCACCGTCGCGTTCGCCTGGTACGGCTTGTCCCGCAGCTTGTGGTGGAGAGCGGATACCTGCGGGCGGTCCACCTCCGACAGCTTCAGCCCGCCCAGTTCGGGCAGGATGTAGAGGCGCAGGACCCGCTCCCAGTTCTCGACCGTCGCCGGGCGGCAGTTCACCTTGACATGCGCCTCCATGTAGCGCTCGGCCAGATCGGCGACCGTCGGCTCCGGCGCGGGCCTGCGCGGGACCGGATCGAGACCCTGCTTGATGCGGTCGATGACGTCCACCGCCTTGCGCCGCGCCTCGTCGGGCGGCACGTCGACGGCACGCCCGAGCGCGACGCGCTTCGGCCCGCCGGCCGGCCCCCGCGTCTGGACGCACCAGACCTTGCGGCCCGAGGCGTAGACCCGGACGCCGAAGCCGGGCAGGTCGCGGTCCCAGAC
>VXNK01000142.1 GCA_009840595.1 Rhodospirillaceae bacterium
TATTTTTTGTGGGGTGGGTTTCTTGTTGTGGGGTTTGTTTTGGTGGTGTGGGGGGGGGGGTGGGGTGGTGGGGGGCGGCGCGCTGGGGGGGGGGGGGGGCCCCCCCTCCCCTCTTTCTCCCAAACACCCCGGACGCCGTGGTCCTGAAGGACGGCCCGACCCGCGACGCGCTGCGGGGCACGAAACAAAGCGATGCCGGCGACGGCCTCGCGCCGCTGCCGAAGCTCAAGCAGCCGGTCGGTCCGCGCCGGCCGAACCGGTCCCAAGACGCGCGCGCCCTCCAGCCGGTCTGACATCAAGCAAATTGACGACAGGCAGCACTACACGGCGCGCGACGGGACGGAAATCATGTTTCGCGAAGTTTCCAGGGGACACGGGAGAACAAACGAGATACGTATAATCCGGCCCGGCGAGGAGAAGGGGATGATCAAGATCCGCTATCCCGATCGGCCGGCAAGGGAGACCGATCATGGCCCGACTGCCCCATGACGAATTCGAAGCGCGTTACGGCGACATCGCCCGGCGCCTGTTCGACTTCGATCAGCCGGCCTACGTTTCCGGCGTCCGGCCCAACCTGATTTTCCGGCGCCCGCTCGATTGGCCGGTCATACCGCTGCCCGGCGTTGCCGATACATGCCGGCATGTCGACGAAGCCCGCGAGCTGAAGCACTGGCTCCGTTACAACCGGGACAACCTGTTTTACGATGAGGTTCTGCCGGAACTCCATTTCTGGCTCTACTGGCTGGAGGTACGGCGGCTGCTATGGGCGCCCATGATCGAAGTCGTGGCGGGCCACGGGCCCGGGCGGGCGGCCCTGTTCGAGCCGAAGGGAAGATGGATCGGCGGCTGCGGGGGGGAAGCGCAGGAATACTGGTCCAGCTTCGCGGAAATCCGCGCCGAAATAGCCGCCGCAGGTTTCGAAACGGCCGACCGTCCGCCCGACTCCTGGGAACTCGAGGACTGGCGCGCCGCCGAGGACAGGATCGACGGCGGCCTGCCGCTGGATTTCGGAAACTGGCTCATCGACCTGGGCGACCATGTCTGCCTGTGCGACGAAACCGCGGCCTGGGCGATCCACTCCTGGGGAATGGCGCAAATCAGCTACCTGACGGCCGAACCGGCCCTGATGGACCGGGTTCTGGAAGCCGTCGGGGGTCCGGAGACCGTCGGGAAATTCTTTTCGTTCGAATACAGCGTAAACGCCGAATTCGAAGACGCGCCCGAATCCTTTCTGGACTTCTTCCGGACGCCGCCCTTCGTCGAGATGCCGCTTCGCACCGTACCCTGGCTCGGCGACCATCTCAAAGCCCATCCCTGGCTGGACAAGGCCTTCGCTGACCTGTGACCGGCGTCGTGCCGGGGGAGCAGTCTGGATGCAAGACCGATAGGGACGGCGCGACCGCCGAACGATGCAAGCGGACCGACGACAATGAACAATTTGCTCACCCGAGATGAAATCATCGCTCTGGTCGAAGAAATTTACCGCTTGGATGGAACGAGCGATGAAACAGGAGAAATAGAAAGGAAAAGGAACGATCTTGTCGATGCGCTGATGGCCGGTGTTCTCGACCCGGAAATTCATAGTTATATGTATTGGTGGGAAATGCCGGAACTCACGCCCGAGCAGATCGCCGACCGCGCGCTGGCCTACAAGCCGATCATCCTGCCGGACGAGAGCCAGCGCTGAAGGGCCGCCCCCCTTTCGAAAGCATGTATCGTGCCAAGGCGGCATCTTTCACTCGGCAATAGTTTCCGCCCTGAACCGCCTCCGCCGACCGAAATCTTCAGCGCGCCAAACCTGAAACCAGCGGCAAGACCGTCAGCCTGACCGAAGCCAGGGTCCCGGCGGCCTTCGAGACGCCCGGCGAGGCCGGCATGCCGGACGGCCCCGATGCACAAATCCCTGGGATTCCTCTGCGACAGGGGCCAGCCCGCCGCGAAGTTGTCCTTCCCCCTCTTCAGAGGGGGAAGTAGCCGAGCGCAGCGAGGTCGATGGGGGTGTTTGCGCGCCTGTAAGGCTGTGCCTGACGCTACTGCACCCCCACCTGACCTCCCCCTCTGAAGAGGGGGAGGGAAAACAAAGCGTCCGTTGGCGGATACCTGCGGTCTTTCGCAGAGGAATCCTTGGGGAGGGGGATTCGGTCAGTGCCCTTTTTCGCACAGAAATCCCCTGAAGCAGGGGAAGGATAGCCCACCCGTCCGCCCGGCTTCCCCGGCACGACCGCGCGCCCGCGCCGCCGTCCGCTGCCTCGCTGAGGGCGGCGGCCGCGCAAGGCCGGAAGGTGATGCACGTCGGCCGACGATAGTGCAACGCGCCCTTCCGGCCCGTTTCCCCGCCCCGGACTCCGGTCCGGGGGTTTTTTCAAACTACAGAAAGGACTGAAAGATATGGCCTATGCCAAGGAAAATCTGAGCGTGCTCGCCTACGCCAACGGCTTCACCCTCTGGCACTACACGACGCCGGACGAAGCCGCCGCGGTGGATACCGCCGGCTATTTCGACGACGCGGCCGGCATGCTGCACGCCGGCGACATGGTGCTCGCCAACACGGAAACCGGCGGGTCCGCCAAGGCCGGCCTGTTCCTGGTCGCCAGCGCGTCGGCCGGCAGCGTCGATCTCAGCGACATGCTCCGGGTCGGCGCGTCCGACAGCGACTGACCCGCCCGCCATCCCGCAACCGCCGCCGGCCGGCCCCTGCCCGACCCCAAGTCCGGAGGGAGGAGGCCGGCCGGCGGCCGACAGGAGACCGTTCTTGACCGTGCTTTCCCTTTCGCCTGTCCCGTTCCCGGCGGCGGGCACGCTTGCGCCTGCCGTCCCCGCCGCCGTTTTCGCCGCGATGTTCGCCATTGGGCTGACCGCCGGCCTTGCCCACTGCGGCGCCGATGCGCCCGTCCCGGCCCTGTTGCCGCAGCGCCCCGCCCTGCCGGCCGTACCGGCCCCGGCTGCGCCGCGCGCGGCCGCCGCCCGGCCCCGGATGCGGCGATGACCGGCCGCAGCAACATGGCCGACGCGGTGCGCGCCGCCGTGCGCGACGCCGTACGCGACGAGGCCCGGGCGCTCGGCCTGCTCGGCAACGGCGACCGCGAACGGCTGATCCGCATGGAGGAGCGCCACCGCACCGTCGAACAGCGGGTCGAGGCCATCGAAGCCAAGATCGACGGACTCGCCGGCGAGTTGAAAGCGCGCGACGAACGGGCGGACAAGCGCTTCGTCTCCCGCGCCGAGGCGTCCGACGCGCTCGGCGACGTCCGCAAGGTCCGCTGGATGATCGTCGCCGCCGTGGTCGCCGCCGTGCTGGTCGTCGCCCTCCAGGGCAAGGCGGCGCTGTGACGGGATCGAACACAGGTCCGATCCTCCCGCCCACAAATTCTGTCTCTAAACAGAACGTTCTGTCTATTTTATGAGGAGACCCCATGCCCCCGCCCTTCCGTTCCCGCACCGTCGGAGGATTTGCCGCCGAACTCGGCGTCTTCGATTTCAGCGATGTCCGCCTCACCGGCGTCCATGTCCATCACACCTACCGGCCCGACCACGATGCCTTCCGGCGGCTCGGCGGCCGGCGCTGCGTCCAGGGCATGCACCGCTACCACACCGGCGCGCTCGGCTGGTCGGACATCGCCCAGCACGAATCTGTCGGGCCGGACGGCTCGGTCTGGTCCGGGCGCGACTGGCGCCGGCCGCCGGCCAGTTCGCGCGGCCATAACGGCACGCCCCGGCGCCATCCCTTCATGTTCGAGATGATCGGCGATTTCGAGACCGTCGAGGACGCGGCCCACGACCGGCTCACCGCCGACCAGCGCGCCGCCGCCGTCGGCCTGTGCGCCCTGGTCTGCCGGCGCTTCGACCTCACGCCCGGCGACGCCGTCAAGTTCCATCGCGAACTCGGCGAACCGTGGAAATCCTGCCCCGGCAACCTGATCGGCAAGGACGAATGGATCGCCGATGTCGAGGCGTGGGCGCCCGGCCCGATCGCGGAAACGGGATCCGCCGGCCTGCCCGGCGCGCGCCACCGGCGCTACGCGGTGCGCCCCGGCGACACCCTCTGGTCGATCGCCGCCCGGCACGGCCTGACGCTGCCGCAGCTCGGCGAATGGAACGACCTCGACCCGGCGCGGCCGATCCATCCGGGCGACGCGCTGCGCCTGCCGGCCGGCGCACAGGCGATACCGGAAACCGGAGGCGCGCCATGACCGTCGGACGCAATTTCGAAGACCCGGGGGGGGGGGGGGGGGGGGGGGGGGGGGGGGGGGGGGGGGGGGGGGGG
>VXNK01000080.1 GCA_009840595.1 Rhodospirillaceae bacterium
AAGATCGGCAAGCTGACGCCTGATCCCGCTCGGGCGGTCAGACCGGACGCTTACGAAGGAAATGCGTAGCTGGTGGTTGGCCCGTATGATACAAGGCTTTTGCGCGAGCATCGGGGACATGCCCGGGACGGAACCAAGTAAAGGCGGCAAATGAGGCAATGCGCCACGAGCCATGGGCCCTATGTGCGTAGCGACGGCGAGAAATTCACTACTGAATCGACTTTTTGCGAAAAAGCAGCTATCGTATAGGTACTGGAAGTGTCTCTTTAAGGCCAATCATTGAAAGTGAAGACAGAAGGCGCTTTAGGCTATTGTCCCGAAGAGGATTGCGATCTCGGCGGAGCTCGCCGATGCCTCGCCGATGGGTTGGATCCTCGATCAGGTAAAGTCAGAGTTGAAAAGTGTAATTGCTGGAGGCGGCGATTTAACCTGGTGTTCTTCAAATGATGGCTGGCTATTTATTGGTTGAATCTGATCAATTGTGTTCGGAAAGGCTGGATCGGTTCATACAGTAAGCGACAGTTGTAGGAGCTTCTGGATCAGTTCGGGCATCCTATACTGGTCTTTGCGTTGATATCATTAATCGCGTTATGGTCTTTGCCAGCAAAGCTGATAAGACAGAATTTATGCAGAATACGTGGGGCGATCTACGGCGTGTTTCCGTGCGAAACCGACGCTGGTTGCTTAGATAAATCTGAACGGGACGATATGAAATCGGTGAACCAGATGGTCATCAGAACGATAAACAACGCCAATGCGATTGCCGAAAAGAAACGGTAATATGCTTGCTCCTTTTCAATGGCGTGTACTCGTTCACTAAGTGCCTTGTCGACTTGAGTAATTTTCTTGGATAGGCCGGCAAAGGATTGGAGTTCGCCAGGGATACGGTTCACTAATCCGGGGTCGATTCCTTTGTTGATCGCTCCGTTCTTCTTGAAGTCGGTTTCCCGGTCGAGGCTGGCGTACCAGATGAGAAATATCGGTTGTCCGCACTTGAGGTGGATCGTCATCGGGCTGGCGTTGAAAACCGAGAACGTCAGCTGACCACGATAGCCGGGGTCGACATGAAACCCGGAAACATTGACCAAACCTCGGAACTTGGTCTTGGCTCGAATGGATATAAAGGCGAGTGCATCAGCCGGGACGGAGACAACCTCCTCGGTGTGCAGAAATGCGAACTGGCCGGGAGGAATGGTGAAGCCATCTCCATCGCTGAACTTTCGGATCGTGACCGTGTTCGGATCTGCGGTCTGATCGTCGGGCGAAACATAGACTTCTGAACCGATCGATAGCGTGTAAGCGGCGCAATCGATACGCTCGGGCAAGAACGGGTCAATCAGCGTTTCAAGTCGCTCGTGTAGTGTTTCTCCGCTCCAGAACAGGCCTGGGAGCTTGGCAGTTGCATTGTTTTTTTGCTGCTTTTCATTATTCATTCACGGCGCTCCTTGGCGTTGAGAGTTCGGTCATGTGTCGACCTAAGGAAAGGCGAATCCTTTGACCGTTGTTGTAGGACATGGCGTTGACTTGGTGAGCGTCGCCGAGATGCAGCGCTGGATCGAGGATCCGCGCGACCCGTTGATTCCACGCTGCTTTGTACAGGCGGAACTGGATGAGGTCGGCGACGGGGTCAATCGGATTGAGCGGCTGGCGGGACGGTTCGCCGCCAAAGAGGCAGTGCTCAAGGCAATCGGCATTGGCTTCGGTGCAGGCGTTGCCTTCACCGACGTAATGATATGCCGGTCGCCGGGCGCGGTGCCGGAAGTACGACTTTCGGGCGGCGCGGCGAAGGCCGCCACAGCGCTGGGGGTGACCGCTTGGAAACTCAGCATCAGTCACGCGGGCGGCATGGCGATGGCGAGCGCTCTTGCGTTGAGCACGAAGAATCACACAGGTGGCTCCTGATTGGCGGGCGGACCGAGAAAGGCAATGCTCCGTAGGTCCAGATCGACAGCGATACGTCCGCCACGCGAGGCCAGTACAGCGCGCCACACCTCGAACCCCTGGAGAATGGCTTGCTCCCATTCACCGGTCGTGCATTGGCAAACTTCCAAATGGGACGTCATGTCCTTGATTGTGCGCAGCAACTGAAAATCGAGAACAGCCACGCCGTCGAGGAAACGATGGCGACGGGCATAGTCGAACGCGAGTGCGACGACACCCTCTTCAATAACGGCCGCTCGTCCGCCGTCTTCGACTTCGTCGACCAATGGTCGGCTCTTGCGCTTACGACGGAGCAACCCCCGAGTAATCGGCGACCAGCCAAGCACGGCGGCGTAGGCGAAGTGAAAAACGTCATGAAATCGATAGCCATCGGGGTCGTAGGCGTTGTCGGTAAGCTGCGAGCCGAATGGCTCGCCATCGATCAGTATCTGAACGTGCTGGCTCTCCCCCTCCCTCTCCTCCGCGTCGACTAGCTCGACTTCAAACTGTCGCGGAAGGCGCTCCCCTTCGGGAAGCTCGGCGTCGAAGACAAGGGGCTCGGCGCGTTCGCTCGTCCAGCGATGCCTGACCTTGACCAAATTGGCACCAGCGATTTCGGAGAGCGAGAGATCGAATTTGCTGGCAACGTTCGCGATATACCAAAGAAGGTCACCCAGTTCCTCGGACACGCGTTCCTTGAATAAACGATGCGCCTCGCCGTCGCGCAGGTGTTTCTTGTACTCGCTGAGCAGCTGCCCCGTCTCGCCTGCGAGGCCGAGCATGGGGACGATCAGCGAGGCTGCATCGTCGTCTTCTGGCACGCGATCGGTGCGCAGCGCTTCCTGCTGATAGCTGTTGAAATCCATGCGTGGCTCCTTCGGCCTCAAGGGGCGGCAACGGGTTGAGGCTGGTCGACGCGGATCTTGTCGTTGAGCTTCCACTTGGGAGGGTAGAAGAACTCGATGGGTTCCGATATGGGAACGAACTTCTGTTTGATGCGGACGCGGCCGGTTTTCCCGGCGACCTGCGGATGCACGACGCGCGCGTATTTGTCGACCTCACAAAACAGGTTCTGACAGTCGATCAACTGGAGGCGGCGCCCCCAGAGTGATTGGAAATGGAGGCCGAGGCGTTCGAACTCTCGTTCTTGCAGGTCGGCCATGAGCCGGATGAGCTCGGGCTCGTTCAGACCTCCCGAATCTACGAAGCATTTGCGCAGACCATCGCGTGCCCCTGGACCAGGTACGACGAAGTCCATCTCGCTAAATTCGGTGAGTTCGCTGTAGTTGATGTCGGTGATGAATTGATAGGCGAGGAAGTCCCCGATAGTTGGATAGGCACGCAGTTTCTCGAATCCCTCTTGCATCGTGCGGGTCTGGGCCAACCGCTCGGCAAGCCGATCCGCCATCATTCGTTCGAGCAGTAACAGATGGTTCTGATGCTTTGCCGATCGTCCGAAAGCATGGCGGCCAGGAGGCATGATGTAGGCGGCGGAATAAATGCGACGACCAGCTTGCCGCGCCGCCGCGAGCACGGCGTCATAGGCGGCGAAGTGATAGTCGTCGAAAGTGATTGGGCCAATCGCGCGTTCAAGGAGCTCCCAAGTCTCTATCTTGTTGAAAATCTTGAATAACATGATGCGAAAAAAGACTTCGGGAGGCGACTTGGGCAGGTCGTCGCGATAGATGACATGGCGGATGAGATATTGGCTGACCCGGTCGGATGCGCGGTAGGCATTTGTAAATTTGTAGATCGCCAGTACCGGATTTTCCGTCCACGGCTCATTCTCACCGCGCACGCGGCGGAAGAACATTGCCTGCCGTTCGGCTGCGAAACGCCAATAGCTTTCGTAGACCTCAGATGCTTTGGCCGGCGCCAAGTGGCGCAGGACAGTCGGCGCAGGTGTCGTCGATAGCACCCCGGGTCGAACCGCTATGGCGAGTTCCATCTGGTGCGCTGGGCGAGGTGCGCTGGAATGAGCCTTTCGGGGACGGCCGCGCGGTCGTTTCTTCGGGTCTTTGGGCGACTCGGCACTCAAAGCGCTGCTCCCGCGGTCGCAGCGGCGACAGGCGCGCGCGGCGCTGGGGCAGTGGCTTGTGACTCGAGTGTCCGAGCAGCCTTGACCAATTGGGTACGTTTCAGCTCGCGCTTGGAGATTCGCTCAAGCTTGGCGACTCCGACCATGACGTTCAGTCGCGCTAGCCGTATGCCCATCTCATGGGCCATGAAGGCGCCGAGCTGGGCCAAGCCGAGATAGTTGCCATAGGCTTTGTCGAATATCTGCTGAGTGGCGTAGAACGCGTTGGTGATGAGTCCCTCTGAGGTCGGCTCGAAGCTCACCTGTTGAAGGCAGGGAAAGCCGAGTTGCGCGCTGGTGACATGATCGCGGCCAGGATCGAAGGTGGTCGCTTGAAGCATCGATCGGCGAACGCCTTTCCGTGACTTGTACTGGGACAAGATCCACTCCAACTGATTTCCGTCGCACGGCCCGCGCCCGTACATCATCATGCGTTCGAAATACAGGCCGCGGCTGTTGGCCTTGCGATTCACTGCCTTAAGGCGCGGGAACGTCTTGCGATATAGTTCGAACAAGCGGTCTCGGTCGCCACGGGACATCTCCCAGTACCGTTGCGGGAAAATCGTGAACGCAACGTTCTCGACCAAGTATCGGCCATTGCGCTTGAGCAGCTCATCGAGAGCTTGGCGCACCGCTGAATCTTCGACGGCAGTACCCTCTTGGGCGAAGCCGGTCACGCTCAGGATCAATGGCGCGACCTCCGTGCCGGCGTTGTCAAGTACCTGGAGGAGCAGGCGCGCCCAAGCGCGCGAAAGGTTGGTGTCGTCGATCAGAAAGGGCGGCGGTGCTACCAAGGACTTGGCCTTACTCATCCGGGTCCTCCTCCAAGTGTCGGTATTGCGCGAGCCCGACATAACCGTACGGTTCATTTCTCTGGACCGGGGCAATGCGCACAAAGACTGCCCAGTCGCCGGCGGTTGCCTGGAATATCCCGGGCTTCACTGCCCGGAACAGGCGTCCGGACGGGAGGTCGCGCTGAAATGCGAATTGGCCGCCAGCCACCTTTGCGCCGGGAGGCAGCAGAAGCAGCGTATTGACCTCTGCGTCCAAGGTGGGCGCGGTACGATGACGATCGGCGACGATCAGCGGCTCGGGCGTCAACGCTCCCAGAATTTCCATGCGCAGAGACTTGGGCGTTACGCGCCTGAGCGCGGCGGTGCGGCCACGCGACAGCATCTGAACGCCTGCCGAGAGGTGGGTTAGAAGCGTCGCGTAGCCAACGCCGAATTCGCAGGCGACCGTGAAGACCTGCGCCGGCGTGGCAGTTTCGGGTGTCCAACCCCGGACCGCAAAGGCGCGGCGCAGGCCAATGATCGGCATGAGGATGAAGCCAGCGAAAGTATCGGCCAGGAACTCCTTCGGGTCTTCCCAGGGTTGCGCCTTGGCATCTTCGCGCAGTTCGTCGATCGAGGAGCCATGGCCGAAAATGTGATGGCCAAGTTCATGCGCACAATTATAGGCACGCCGCGGCAGCGGTCGTCGCGCTGAAAGATGAATGCGCGGAGGTATACCGCGCTGATACATCCCTTCCATGTTGATGTTATTGAAACGCACCACGATGCCCAATGTTTCGCAAAGGCCGTATATGCAGATCGGCCCCGATTGGTCGAGATTGGCCTTCGCCCGCGTGGCCGTAGCGGCCTGCATGGCTTGAGTCGCGAGCACGCGGCGGTCGAAACCGGGTTTGATGATGCGCATTTCGCTCATCAGCGATCGCCTCCAGTCGCGGTGGAATCGCTGCGCAAGGCGGCCAACAGCCTGAGCAAGTGTTCCAGGTCGTCGGGCTTGAGTTTGACAAGTTCACGCGCGGCGAGCTCAAGCCGGGGGTCTTGAGCGTCGAGTGTCTCGGGCGCCTCGCCGAGCAGCCAGGCCACGCTGACATCATATATCTCCGCAAGCAGGGCGAGCTCGTCGGCCGAAACGCGGCGTTTGCCCGCCTCCATTTCGGTGACGGAAGGGCGATGAAGGCCGAGCATCCTGGCAACATGGCCCTGCGACAGACCAGCGAGCTTGCGCGCCTCTTTCAGGCGCTCGGCAATCTCTGTGCGCTTGGCGGAGTCCAGCTTAGTCATGCCGCAGCGGCTTCCTGCTCGCTGTGTTTCTTGTGTATGTCGCAGACGAAGATCGCCATTTCATCTATGGAGCGGGGAAGTTTGGTTGTCTCGTTGATGAAGATGTTTACGTCGTTCGGGATCGTCGCGCCGATCTCGGTCGCGAGGATTGTGGTTGCGGCGGGCCAGACCTTGCTATCGAACCCCGGCAGATCCTCGACTGGTGTTGTAACGCCGGTCAACGGCGGGCAGTCGAGGCCGCTGTCCGTCTGGATCTGGCTGAGGATGGGGATGAGATTCTCTTTAACTGCGGCGGGATCCATGGGTGCCTCCTTGATCCGACATAAGGTAAGATATTCTTACCTATTCGTTAAGTCAAGCCGCATTGTTCCTGATCGGCTATGCAGGTAACCGGCCGAGCGATTCGAAAATCGCGGGAGATGCCAGTGTGTGACGCGACATGTCGCGTCAGGAACTAGATTGATTCTGACGAAAGGGTCATTCACGACGAGCCGCAACCAGCAGTTGAATTCGCCCCCTTCCGACACGAAGACGGGGCATGGGCCGGCGCCTCCCGCGCTGCCGTAACCTGCTGCATAAGAACGTCTTTTCCCGCCCCGGCAAGCGCCGCCGCAATCCTGACGAATCAACATAAAGCACGGATCTACAGGCGGGACGGGGCCGGTTTCAGCGGAGGGGGCGGATGAGGATTTCGTCAGCAGCCTTGACCGTGCCGTCGGGACCGACGTCAAGCAGCGAGACCTCAGGAAGGGCCAAACGCAGTCCGGTGCTTGAACGCAACCGCTTCCGCCACGATGACGGGCACTCGCACCCGTTTTTGCGCGCAGGCCGAGGAATTCCGCGATTCCGCCGAGTTGAGCGAGCCCTTGCCGTCCGAATCGCGGATCCTGACGGAAGCGGCATATTCGTGACTCCCCGTGACAGGGAAGCCCGTCGTCCAGTCGAGTGCCGACCACAAATTTGCAAGGACTGCGGTTAGCGGGATCAAGGCCGCAAGCGGGGTTTCCGCGTTCTCGTCGGACCGGCGCAGTCAACGATGCCGGAATGATGATGTTCCGCAGGAGACGCCGGGTCGACCCGATCGAGGCGATGCACGATTGTATGATCCGTAGTCCCAGGCGCGTATCGGCGCAGGGCAGAAGACGTGTGGCGTCGGGCTGTCGCGGCGCCAGGCTTCCTGGCGCGACCGCCAAGGAGGAACCGGGGCGCTTCTGCGAGCCCTTGGACCGGCTGGGTCAACTGGCGGGGATGTCGAGAGGACCCAAGCGGTGTGTTACTAGCTTTGCCACGGAAGGTGTCTCGGCGGGAAACGGGGCTGCATTGATGGGGTAACCAGGACGAATTTCGGTCAATGAGCCGGCGTGGTCGCGAGATGGAACAGTGAGAAGGGAATTATGGCGGAGAAACGGGAATCAGGGGCGCAGAACCCGCCGGCCACGATTTGGAGTCAACTCGATGACTGGGCGCACGAGTTCAAGCCGTGGCAGCGGTTTGTGCTCGCCAACGCCGTCCGTATCGGGCGCCTCACGGACGAACAAATCGACCGCGCATACCAGGTGTTTCTGCAGGATCACGGCCTAGCCGAAGCGTCCGATCCCCCGATCGAGGTGCTGTCGGCGATCTCTGGCCGGCCGACCGAGGCCGTTCCCATGCCGATCTGGCTGCGGCGAGTCGGTGACCTCCGCGCCGTAAACGCGTTGCCCGCGGGCGGCGAGCTGACCTTTTCGCCGGCCCTCACAGTTGTCTATGGCGGAAATGGCGTCGGCAAGAGCGGCTACACGCGGATTCTGTCCAACGTCTGCTTCAGCCGCGCGCAACACCCCATCCTTCCGAACGTGTATGAAGACGATGCACCGGGAGAGCCTGCCGCCAAGATTGTCGTAACAGACGGGACCCAACGGGAGACGGTTTTCGAGTTTGACGGCTCCACCGAGTATTCGGAACTCAGGCGGATCGCCGTTTTCGATACGGCTGTTGCCCGCACGCATTTGGTGGAGCAGAGTCCTCTCGGTTTCAAGCCGGCCGGGTTCGACGTGTTTCCTGAGATGGCCCGGGTCTACACGGAACTCGGTAATCGCCTTGCTGCGGAGATAGAGCGACGGGACCGGGAAAACACCCTGATACATAGCTTTGTGGCGCCGGAGAGCTCTGTTTCAAAATTCGTGGCCGGACTGGATGCCGAGACGGATCTCGCAGAACTGCGCCTGTTGGCTGTGTTTGGAGAAACAGAGGCGGCGAGACTGGAAGAGGTCCAGCGCCAGATCAAGGACCTACAATCCAAATCGGTTGCAGAGACGGTCAAGCAACTACAAGAGGCTAAGCGGGATGTCGTCGGGCTGCAAAAGCATCTGCTTGAGAGCAGCGACCTTCTGACAGAAGACAGGCGCGGGGTCTATCGGACCCAGCTTGCAACGTTTCGTGAAAAGGCTCGTGTGATGGCGGCAGAAGGCGCGGGCGCTTTCGGTCGGGATATCTTCAAGGCGACCGGGACAACGGAATGGGAGCAATTTCTCGCGGCCGCGAGCGCATTGGCACGACAGGAACGCGAGGATTATCCGCAGGACGACGATCATTGCCTGTTGTGCCACAGACCCCTTGATGCCGCCTCTGTGGCTCTAATCAGGCGGTTCTGGGGGTTCCTGGCCAGTGCGGCGCGCGGCGACGCCGAAAAGGCCGGCGCCCGGCTCGATCGGTCCGTTCGGGATCTGAAGGAACTCCGGCTGGATTTCCTTTCGGCAAATACAACCGTGCGGGCTCACCTCACGCGGTTGGATCCGGCGCTGTCCAAGCAGGCCGTCGAGGTCGTCGCGGCCATGGACGAGGACAGGTCTGCAATTATAGCGGTGCTGGAGGCAGGAGATGGCGAGATTCCATCTCCCGGCTTCGAGAGTGTCGCCAGCGAGCTCGCTGATCTTGTTGCGCAAATCGAGGCAGATATCCGACTTCTCGAAGAAGAGAAGGTCGAAGACGCGATCAAGGCTTTGGAAGCGGAGAGAATCGCGCTTCGCCACCGACAGGTCCTGAATCAAATCCTGCCGGAGGCTGAAAGATACGTTTCCGATCAAGGATGGGTACGAAGGGCATCCGGGGAACCGCGGCGTACCCTCAATCCGCTTCCGATCACAAACAAGGAAAAAGAGCTCTTTGCGAGCATAATTGCGCAGGACTACAAGGAACGATTTTCCGATGAATGCAGGAAATTGAATTGCAGCCTGCCGGTCGAATTCCGAACGCAAGGTCAGCGAGGCCAAACGTTGCGCTCGCTCACCATCAAGGGCCGGCATCGGCCGGATGAAATACTGAGCGAAGGGGAGCAGAGAGCGGTGGCGCTGGCCGATTTTCTGACCGAGGTCTCGCTAAATCCCGCCAATGCCGGCATCGTTCTGGACGATCCTGTGACTTCTCAGGATCATGAACGCAAGGAACGGATCGCACGCCGGCTGGTTTCCGAAGCCAAGGACCGGCAGGTCATCATCTTCACGCATGACCTGGTGTTCCTGACCATGGTTGCCGGTGCATCGGAAAATCAGAATGTGGAATTGTTGACACATTGGATCGAACGAGACGGTCACGGGAATCCCGGTCAAATCTCCCTGGACGACTGCCCGGCCACGACTCCGCAATACCGCAACACTCAGAAGGCGAGGAAGACTCTGGCTGAGGCAAAGGAGGCAGCGGGCTCGACGCGCGTGAAACTGGTGCAGCGTGGAATGGGAGAGTTGCGGCGTACCATCGAGGAGATTGTCCCGCATCACCTGCTGAAACAGGTCGTGAACCGGTGGACGGATCGGATTATCGTAACCGGCCTCAAGAAGGTGCACTGGGATGAAGGTCTGATTGCGGACATCATCGCGTCGTATGAAGAATTGTCTGCTTACATAGAAGGGCATAGTCATACGGAAGCGCGCGCCGGTGGGCAGCCGGAGCCCAACGATCTCGGCGACATGATCGTCCGGGTGGATGATCTCATTAAGAGAGCACGGGCGGATCGGCCTCGGCAGTAGCGACGCCCTGAAGCCCAGCGCAGAAAGCGCTGTCCCGGGAAGCTCCCAATTGGGCGGCAGGTTCTCGGCAATAGACAGGGCGCGGAACGTGACTGAACAGTGGTCGTGGTGAACTCTGGACCCGGAGAGACCTACCTGGCTGCTCTGCGGCGCCAATCGACCGCGGCGGTGTCCACGCGGTAGCGAAGTAGACGCTGATCGGCACATCCATGCTCAAGAGCGTCGATGCCCGAGCCCAGCTCGACCCTGTGATCCGGCGACTCGCCGGGCCCCGACGGAGCCGGTTCGCCGAAACTCTTTTCTTGCAACCGGACACTGGAGCTGTGGCTCGATCCGGGCGCATTAGCCGTCCCAAAGTCAACAGCGCCCCGCCCCGCGTGCACTGTTCGATCACGGGCGGCCCAATGTTCTGCTGCGTTTTCGGCAAATGCACACGACTGACCCCGCCATCTTGACGGTTCCCGACAAGATATGAATGATTGTTAGCGGTACTGATCGGTGTTGGAGCTAGGTGCCGATCTAGACGCCAAGAGACCTCTCTTGTTTGAATGTGCGGATGGCCTTTTCTAAAGGATGAAAGAAGTTAGAAAATGCTAATAAGGTACACATTCAAGCTGCGCGATCCTATAATGTTCGAAGATTTTTGGCCCATTCCGATTATGGGTGGTCGACTTCGCGCACTAAAGAAGAATAATAGGGTAACTGGTTTCCTGGTCGAATTCGAAAAGCAAGATCCAAATTTGTCCCCTTCTCTGAATCAAACACCCGAAGCAGAGGTTAAAGCGCACATTGTAGGGCGGGACAAACTACTTCCGTTTGTGAAGTTTCAAATTGAAGAAGCTTTTTCATTTCTACAATGTTACTTTAATGTCGAAATTATCTCAAATGAAGTAGAAACGGAATACATAGCTGAAACGGAGGAAGAAAAACGACAAATTCAAGTGATGAGCTTTAAGACAGGGAAAAGCGACATTGATCAAATAGTTCCCTTCGACATTTTTGCCCGCGCTGTCATGGCGGCAGAGAAGGCTCCAAGCCCAGCGTTTGAGTCAAGCTTTCTACACATGGCTCGCGCGGAATTGCTTCGGGAACGTTATATTGACTCGTTCAGATATTCATTCTTGTTGATTGAGTCGGTTTACGGAGGCGGAAAGTTCAAGTCGAGTCAACTGAAACAAGAGCTAAAGGAAAACCCGGATTTTGTCAAAGTTGTTACAGATGCTATATCCGATAGAATTAAGCCAAAAAATAGAAAACAGTGCGACACCGAACGTTTGCTGTCTACCAATGCTCAAGTGGAAGCTGTCATAGATCATATCGTGGATAAGAGAGGACTTTATTTTCACGGCAACGCTAGGCGAAAAAATCCTTGGCGACCCGATCAGCAAGAAGAAGCTGAATCTTTGAGCTTATTGACATTTGCTATGGCGAATTTAATTGCAGTAGAAGCAGCGAAGCCCATGTTTGATGATGCGTTGGTAGAGCGGTACAACAAAGCGGCAAAGGATGCTGGGGCAATCATGAAAACGCGAATTCATTTTCGGTTCAAAGATCCGACTGAAAGCTTCGACCGCGAGGGACAGGTAGAAATGAATGTTCCGGGCACTGTGCCTACAGCAAAGCAAGCAGTTTACCTGGCAAACACATTCCTGCAATATTTCAACAACCAGCTTCCAACCGCTGACTTAGTGTCAGCAACTTGTGTTGATGTCGGAAGCGATGCACAACTCTTCACATTTCAGGTTAAGGTTTGACGTGCGACGTGCGGTTGTCTAGCGCCCGCCGACGGTGTCGGTTTAGGATTCGGCAGAATTCGTGATTGGCGATAGCGATGTGAATCGAAAGCGCGAAGGCAAGGGTGCATGGCGAAGTGGTAGAGAACGGCGGCGCGGGAAACTATCGGAAAGGTTTGACAAAGTCCGGATAGCACCAAAGTGCCAGCAAGAGGACCGGAAGAGCCGGTCGAGGCACTCGCTCCTGCAAGGCCCCAGCGGGTTCGTCAGACCGAGGCGGCGCTCGGCGCGCGTTTCACAGTATGTTTGGTTTCGACCCTTCCGTCGTAGACATGCGGCGAACGCGATAGCGTGTGCTTTGAGCTAGAGAGTACCACGGACTCCTGGCCAAGCGGCGACCGCTTCCGCATCGGCTTTGTCCATGGTTCGGTTGGGAAGGAATATCGTCGATACGGGGATTTGCGATAATTTGATTTGCCGGTCAGCGCGGGCGGCCCAATCTTATTGCTGCCTCTCAACGGTCATAGGCTTCTGCCATTCTTTTCGCCTCTGTCTGGTTCGGCTCGAGTGCCCGTAACTGGCACTTCTGCCAGGAGTCATAGATGTACTCACAGTGTTGCCTGTTTTCCTGCTGTACGCAGTCGGGCCACATGCAAATCTCTTTATTGTCGGAATCTACCCTGATGGGTGTGCACAACACGGTTCCCTCCGGACCTCCGAATAACCTTATCCAGTAAACGACGTTGGGGTGGTGATACAGGAAGACCTTATGGTCCGTCAGCAGCTTCAAGATCCACATAAGCCATTGGGGAATGGACTCCATGTAGTGCCTGAGGTCAATTCCGGTTCCGAGAGGATTCTCCGCGTGGATGATCTTGTTCAATCGATCATAGACAGTGACGAGCCTGTCTTCCGTCAGGAAGTCTCCAACTTTCTCCTTGGGCTCGGGGTAGTATTTGGCGTGTATTGCTCTCAAGTCTTTCATGATCTTTTTGATGTTCCAGGCCTTCCGGAGCTCGTCCTGAGACTTTCTCCAAGCGTCCTTGTTGGAAACCAAGGATCCGAAAATAATCAATTCCAGGACCATGCGGAGCTGAAGGCAAACCGACTCCACCCGGGTTTGGTTGATTATTCCGGGCATCGCCAAAAGCCGTTGGATGGCTTCGATCTTGAGCTTTATCTCCTCCATGAGGTCGGAATACTGCTGGATGTCGAGTTCTTCTGCCTGTTTCAACTGCCATCCGCAGTTTGTGCAGACGATGTTCCATCCCCATCCGACCGGGTCGGTTCCCTGGAGCTGGAGCATGTCGTCGCCGCAGTCGGGACACACCTCGTACGTATTTCCGTCTATTCCCTTGACCGGTTCGCTGGATCCGAAGCCCAGGCTTGTGACCATGTCGCCGAATTTCGGTATTTCCCCGCACTCAGGACACGGCCTGGTGGGCTTGATGCCGTACATCATGTAGTCGAGGGCAGCATCCTGATGTCCACGTGGGCATTCCCCGTGGGCCTCTATCTGTACGAATTCCGCGAAGAGTGACGATGCCTCCGCATGGGTGCGCATCCCCAGGCACCGGTTAATGTTTTCGATGCTTTCATCGGTCAGTCGGAACTTTCGGTTAACGCCGGCTTTCTCCCACGCACCCAGGTTGATCACGTCCCCGGCTCGGTACCTTTCCGTGCCCCTGTTTGCCAAGTGCCAGCAGACCAGGCCGTAGCTATCGGGGTCTTCGGTTTTCAGGAGCTGCTCGAGGACTTCGACCTTCCGAAATCTCCATCTTTTCTTTGGCTTTTTCTGCTTGGTCATTGCACGCGTGTTCCTGCTGGGTCTTCGCTGAATGTTCCAATTTCAGCATTGATTGGCAAGGCTGCGGAGCCATTGCAGAGAATGACCGGATTCGCCGTGCCGGGAGCGCTTTCAGAATCCTACGAAAAGGCCATGCGAGCCCAGCCGTGCCCAGCAGTTGAAATTCACCCCTTCCGGCATGAAGACCGGGTACGGGCCGGCGGTTTACGCACCACCATAACACACGGAAAACGCGCGTCTTTTCGCGCCTCGGCCAGAAGCGCCGCGATCCTGACGAACTAAAATAAAACACGACACGGGACATGCTATCAGAGGATGTGCCAGTTGACGCTGCAATGCGGCAGTCCTGTGCCCGAAGGGCAGACCGAATCTCCTCCGGTGCGGTGCGGTTCGGTCTTTGCGCCGACGGGGTTGCTGACCAACCCCCTGACTCACAACCGGCGCGTCCCGCCGCATTACGTCTCGGGGCGATCGTTGGGCAGGCGCCCCGCGGCGTCGACGGCTTTCCCGATCGCTCGTCACCGAGACGTGCCTCGCGGGACGAGCACGGTCTCCCAGGGCGCCTCTCCGTCGAGGGCCGCATCCCGTTGCGCGGTTTCGTCCGGCCGGGTGCGGCTCTCGATGGACGCAGGTGCCGGCGCGCCCACGGTGTGGCCCTTGCCGGATCTCCGACCTGCTCGAAGAGGTCGGCGGCCACGGCACGCTGCTGGTGCGCCGCTCCAAGACCGACGGAGAGGGCCAGGGCGAGATCGTCTGGGTCGGGCCGGACAGCCTCAGGCTGGTGAAACGCTGGCGCAAGCGCGCCGGCGTCGGGGACGGCTACCTGTTCCGCTCCCTCGACAAGGGCGGGACGGTCCTCGGCGCCCTGCCGCCGGGCCAGGTGGCGCGCATCTTCAAGCGCATGGCGCGCAGGGCCGGCCTGCCGGACCGCCGACCCGCAGGACGAGGCGGACTGGATCGAGGAGGACGAGTCGACCGGCCTCGCGGACAGGTTCACGACGGACACGTCGACGGCGGCGACCATCACCGGGCTCAGGGCCACGACCGCCTACCGGGTGCAGGTGCGCGCCGTGAGCCACGGCGCGCCGGGGCCGTGGTCGGAGTCGGCCTCGGTCACCACTGGCGTGGGGACGGCCGCTCCGCCGGTCGGGGCGCTGGTGTCCAACTCCGGGCAGGCAACCAACCAAAACTCGCATCTTCTAATTGACAGCGTTGCGCAGACGTTCGGCACCGGCGGCAGCGCAGGCGGCTACAAGCTGACCGCGGTGACTGCGACCGTGGCCGGCGGCACCGGCACGCCGACGTACACCGCGCACATCTTCCTCGCCGACGACGGGATAGCGGCGGAGAAGTCGCACCGCTGGATGGCCGAGCGCATCTGGGGCGAGGCGAGGGTGGCCTCGGAGTGGAGTTCCGAAAGCTGGATGCGGGCGCAGGTCCGGCGCTGGATCCCGAAGGCCAGGGCGCTGGCAGAGGGCGGCTGGCGCGACCTCGTGCCCCGCCAGGTGCCGGAGCTGTGGCGGGGAGCCCCGGCCGCGGGACCGGACCCGTAGCGGACGTGTGCCAGGCCGCAAGCGGGAAGTCGCATTGCGGCATCCGCCGTCCGGCGCTACCGTCGGCGTCGCCGAATCGGAAACGTCGCCGCAATTGGGCGGTTGCAGGGGACAAGCAGGGCCGGGGGTTTGACTGAATCGGCTTGCGAATTGAAGACCGAGAAATACAGTCCCTGTCCAACTCATTGTAAATGAAGCAAGAAACTTTCTTTCTGACAGAACATGACATTTCATGACATAGGCCATCCCCTCTCCCGCCGTTCCGGACGGGCCGGCGCGGTCGCATCGCGAACGAACCCCGGCAGAATAAATCCTGCCAGGCACTCATGTGCGCGGCCGGTTTCGGCTTGCGGTCAATTATTTTATATATAAAATATTTAGACCTAAACTATTTGCGGCCGGTTTCCGCGGGACGGCGCCGTCGGACCGACCGGACCGCCGCCGGGATGGCAAAGCGATGTGGAAACCGCCGGAACGGATCAAGTATGCGCCCGAGCCGGGCGCCTGGCCGACGGCCGAACAGGCCTCGCAATCCCTGTGGTTCAGCCCGATCCGCATCGGGCCGCTGACGCTCACCAGCCGCACCTGGGTGCCGGCGATGGTGCCCTGGCGCTCGAACGAGGACGGCTGGGTCACCGACGACGTGCTCGACTGGTACGAGCAGTTCGCCCGCGGCAAGCCGGGCGGCCTGGTCATCGAAGCGACCGGGATTCGCGACATCCCCTCAGGCCCGCTGCTGCGGATCGGGCACGACCGCTACATCCCCGGCCTGCGGGAAATCGCCCAGACCGTGCAGCGCGCCAGCGAGGGCCAGACCCGCCTGTTCATCCAGTGCATCGACTTCCTGGCGATCCGGCGCCGGCCGGACCCGGCGAAGTTCCTCGACCGCTTCCTCGTCGTGACCGACGACATCCGGGCCGCCCTGGGTATGGAAGACGCGCCGGAGGCCGACATCCGCGAAACGCTGAAAGCGATGCCGGACGCGGACCTGGACGGCGTCCTCGACGCGCGCCAGCTCGAATCGCTGCGCATGGGCTTCCGCGAACGGGTCGGCGACACCCATGTGCCGCATATCCGCGACCTGCCGAAGGTGCTGCCGGACCTGTTCGCCGACGCCGCCCGCCGGGCGCAGGAAGCCGGCATCGACGGCGTCGAGCTGCACTATGCCCACGCCTATACGATGGCCTCCTTCCTGTCCCGGACCAACGACCGGGACGATGGCTATGGCGGCTCGCGGGAGAACCGGGTCCGCCTGCCGCTGGAAGCGTTCGCCCGGGTGCGGGAGGTCGTCGGCGCGGATTACCCGGTCGGCTGCCGGTTCCTGACCGAGGATATCGTCGACGGCGGCTCGGAAGTCCCGGACAGCAGCTACTACGCCGCCGAATTCGCCCGCGCCGGCATGGATTTCCTGTCCCTGTCCCGCGGCGGCCGGTTCGAGGACGCCAAGCAGCCCAATGTCGGCGAGGCGGCCTACCCCTATACCGGCCGGTCGGGCTACGAATGCATGCCGGCCTATATCTCGGACGAGCGCGGGCCGTTCGGCCGCAACGTCGAACCGGGCGCGGCGATCCGCAAGGCGGTGCGCGACGCCGGGTTCGAGACGCCGGTCATCGTCACCGGCGGCATCCACGGCTTCGAAAAGGGCGAACGCATCCTGCAGGAGGGCAAGGCGGACATCGTCGGCATCGCCCGGCAGGCGCTCGCCGATCCGGACTTCTTCCTCAAGGTGCGGGCCGGCTGCGGCAGCGAGGTGCGGGTCTGCGAATACACCAACTATTGCGAAGGGCTCGACCAGAAGCACAAGCAGGTGACCTGCAAGCTGTGGGACCGCAAGGAACTGGACGAGCCCGGCGTGAAGCGGACCCTGGACGGCAAGCGGCGCACCACGGCGCCGGCCTGGACCGGCCCGGCCGCCTGACCGTTGGGAGCGGTCCGCACCCAGGTCGGCATCGTCGGCGCGGGACCGGCCGGCCTGCTGCTGTCGCAACTGCTGCATAATGCCGGCATCGACTCGGTCGTCCTGGAGCGCCACAGCCGGGCCTATGTCGAGGGCCGGATCCGGGCCGGCGTGCTGGAACAGAGCACGGTCGACCTGCTGACCGACGCCGGCGTCGGCGAGCGGCTGCACCGCGAAGGCCTGGTGCACGGGGGCATCGAGATCGCGCTCGACGGCCGCCGGCACCGGATCGACATGAAGGCCCTGACCGGCGGAAGCTGCGTTACCGTCTACGGCCAGACGCAGATCCAGAAGGACCTGTTCGAACGGCGCCTCGCCGACAACGCCAAAATCGTCTTCGAGGCTGCGCCGGTCTCGCTCCACGATGTCGAGAGCGACCGGCCGTCCCTGCGTTATCTGCGCGACGGCGCCGAGCATCGCGTCGATTGCGACTTCATCGCCGGCTGCGACGGGTTTCACGGCATCTGCCGGGCCAGCATCCCGGCCGACCGCCTGGAGCTGTTCGAGCGCGTCTATCCGTTCGCCTGGCTCGGCATCCTGGCCGATACCCGGCCGGTTTCGGACGAACTGATCTACACCTCCAGCGCCCGCGGCTTT
The DNA here is from genome assembly GCA_009840595.1 of Rhodospirillaceae bacterium. Classification (GTDB taxonomy): domain Bacteria; phylum Pseudomonadota; class Alphaproteobacteria; order Bin65; family Bin65; genus Bin65. The sequence continues at coordinate 17,721 of VXNK01000080.1, forward strand.
GCGCTGTTCAGCATGCGCTCGACCCGGGTCAGCCGGCTCTACATCCAGTGCACGCCCGACGAGGACCTGAACGAGTGGCCGGACGACCGGATCTGGACCGAGCTGCAGCGCCGGCTGGGCGCCGAGGCTTCGGCCGGCATGGAGACCGGCCCTTCGACCGACAAGAGTATCACGCCGATGCGCAGCTTCGTCGCCGAGCCGATGCGCTGGGGCAACCTGTTCCTGGCCGGCGACGCCGCCCACATCGTGCCGCCGACCGGCGCCAAGGGCCTCAACCTCGCCGTCGCCGACGTGCGCGTCCTCGCGGAGGCCTTCGACGCGTTCTATCGCGCCGGCCGCCGCGACGGCCTCGACGCCTATTCCGCCACCTGCCTCAACCGGGTCTGGAAGGCGCAGCGGTTCAGCTGGTGGATGACCTCCCTGCTCCACCGTTTCCCCGACCGGAGCGCGTTCGACGGCCGGGTGCAGCGCGCGGAGCTGGATTATGTGCTGGGCAGCGCCGCCGGGCAGCAGGCCCTCGCCGAGAATTATACGGGCCTGCCCTTCGCCGGCTGACCGGCCGCCGGCGCATGCCGGCGCGAGAATTTCTTTGCGCCGGCGCCGGTCCGCTGCATACGATGGGACCGGACATTCGGGACGGAGGGCTCGATATGTTACCGATGCCAGTCGGCGACCTGCACGCCATCTCCCGGGAGCTTGCCGAAACCGGCCGGCGGGTGCATGTGCTGTGGCAGGAGCCGGAAACCCTGCTGTTCGTCGCCCGCGGCCGCGAATACCGCAGCGAGTTCCACATCAATCCGAGTTCCGAGGTCATGTACATGATCTCGGGCGAGATGAACCTGCATTATCGCGACCCGGACGGGAAGGAGGACATCCAGGTCCTCAAGGCGGGCGAGGCGGTCTACACCGCGCCGCTGATCCCGCATTCGCCGCGCTTTCCGCCCGACGCCTTCCTGCTGGTCCAGGAACGAAAGCGGCGGCCGGGCGAGATCGACCGCTTCCAGTGGTTCTGCCCGGAATGCGACGCCTTCCTGCACGAGGAGGAATTCGTGGTCGCCGACTACGCCCTCGATCCGGTCTCGAAGGCCTACGCCAATTTCTTCGACGTCGAGGCGCACCGCACCTGCGCATCCTGCGGCCACGTCATGCCCGCGCCCGCCGAATAGGCTTCCGGGGAACCGCCATGCCCAAGCAATTCGTCACCTCCGCCACCGCGCCAACCACGGGCTTCACCGACCGCAAGACCGCCTCGCCGCTCGCCCAGGGCATCCGCTGGGGCGACATGCTGTTCGTCTCCGGCCAGGGGCCGCTGGACCCGGCGACCCGCGAGGTCGTGTCCGACGACATCCAGGTCCAGACCCGCCAAACGCTGACCAACCTTCAGGGCGTATTGACGGCGGCCGGGGCGACCTTCGCCAACGTCGTCAACATGCGGGTGTGCCTGCGCGACACGGCGGACTTTCCGAAATTCAACGAGGCCTTCACCGAATTCATGGCCGGCGAACGGGTGACGCGCACCTGCATCGGCGGCACGCCCCACCGCAAGGGCGTGAATGTCGAGATCGACTGTATCGCGATGTTCGACTGAGGCGGACGCTACGGGACCGCCCCGCCCTACCCCTTCTCGCGCATCAGCCGCGCCTTCTCGCGCTGCCAGTCGCGCCGCTTGTCGGTCTCGCGCTTGTCGTGTTGTTTCTTGCCGCGCGCCAGGCCCAGATCGAGCTTGGCGACGCCGCGCTCGTTGAAATAGACCGACAGCGGCACCAGCGCGATGCCCTTTTCCTGGACCGCCGCGATGAGGCGCGCCATCTCCCGCCGGCGCAGCAGCAGCTTCCGTGGCCGGCGCGGCTCGTGGTTGTTGTAGCTGCCGGCGTCGTATTCCGGGATATAGCTGTTGAAGAGATACAGCTCGCCCCGGTCGTCCCGGGCGTAGGCTTCGGCAATATTGCCCTTGCCGGCGCGCAGGGATTTCACCTCCGTGCCGGTCAGGACGATCCCGGCCTCCAGGGAGTCGTCGATGAAATAGTTGCGCCGCGCCTTGCGGTTCTGGGCCACGAGGCGGTGGGCATGCCGGTCGTTCCGCGCCATGGCCGGAAAGTGGCCTGTTCCGCCCGGTTTGTCATGGGGCAAAGCGGCCGGCGCCCGTTGCCGCCGCCTCCCCCACGTCCTCGGCATTCCGGGCGTCGTCCCGGCACGATCGGCCGGCCCGACTCCTGCGGCGACGCCTGTGATACCCTGCAAGGAAGCGCGAATTCTGCGGACGGAAAGGGGACATGTCGGAGATCGTCGCCACAAACGAACCGGCCATCAGGCTCGGTTTCTTTTTCGGCATCTTCGCCCTGGTCGCGCTGTGGGAGATCGCCGCGCCGCGCCGGGCGCTCTCCCGGCCGCGCTGGCTGCGCTGGTACGGCAATATCGGCATCGTGGCGCTCAACACCGTCCTGGTGCGGCTGATCTTCCCGCTGGCGCCCGTCGGGCTGGCCCTGCTGGCGGCGGAGCGCGGCTGGGGCCTGCTCAACGCGGTCGCCCTGCCCTTCTGGCTCGAGGTCGCGCTCGCGGTCGTCGTGCTGGATCTGGTCATCTACCTCCAGCACGTCATGTTCCACGCCGTGCCGGCGCTGTGGCGGCTGCACCGTATGCACCATGCCGATCTGGATTTCGACGTGACGACCGGCTCCCGCTTCCATCCGGTCGAGATAATCCTGTCGGTCCTGCTCAAGCTGGCCGCCGTCGTCGTGATCGGCCCGCCGGCCGTCGCCGTGCTGATCTTCGAAGTGCTGCTGAACGGCACCTCGATGTTCAACCACGGCAACGTGCGCCTGCCTGCGGGGCTCGACCGGGCGCTGCGCTGGTTCGTCGTGACGCCGGACATGCACCGGGTCCATCATTCCGACATCCCGGCGGAGACCAACAGTAATTTCGGCTTCAACCTGCCGTGGTGGGACCGGCTGTTCGGCACCTACCGGGCGCAGCCCGCGCTCGGCCATGAGGGAATGACGATCGGTCTCGATACCTTTCGCGAAAGCGGCGAACTGCATCTGCACCGAATGCTGCTCCAGCCTTTCCGGCGCGGCAGAGGCGGCTATGCGATCAACCGCCGCCCCTGGGACAGCGGCGGGGACTCCTGACCCCGGCTACACCGAACGCGTGATGCCGCCGTCGACGCGGATATTCTGGCCGGTGATGTAGGCGCCGCCCGGCGAGGCCAGAAAGGCGATGGTGTCGGCAATCTCCCCGACCGTGCCGTAGCGCTGCATCGGGATCTGCGCGCGGAATTCCTCCTGCGGCGGGAAGCTGTCGATATAGCCCGGCAGCACGTTGTTCATCCGGATATTGTCGGCGGCGTATTTGTCGGCGAAGAGCTTGGTGTAGGCGCCGAGGCCGGCGCGGAACACGCTCGACGTCGGGTAGGTCGGCGACGGCTCGTAGGCGGCGTAGGTCGAGATGTTGACGATGGCGCCGCCGCCCTGGCGCTGCATGACCGGCGTCACCAGCCGGGCGGCGCGCGCGACGCAGAGGAAATAGACCTCCATGCCGGTGTGCCAGTCCTCGTCGCTGATCTCCAGGATCGGCGCGCGCGGGCCGTGGCCGGCGCTGTTGACCAGCACGTCGATCCGGCCCCAGGCCGCCATCGTCTTGTCGACCAGCGCCTGAAGGTCGTCGTTCGACCGGTTGGACCCGGTCACGCCGACGCCGCCCAGCTCCTTTGCCAGCGCCTCGCCCTTGCCGGATGAGGACAGGATGGCGATCCGGTAGCCCAGTTCCGCCAGTCTGCGGGCCGCCGCGGCGCCCATGCCGCTGCCCGCCGCCGTCAGCACGGCAACCTTTTCATCGGCCATCTCAGCCCTTCTCCCCGGAAATCGTTTCGCCGCGGACCGGTTGTAGCGGAACGGCCCGGCCAGTCACCGGAAAAGTCGGCGCGCCGGGAAAACTTGATGCAGGGAGGCGCAGGCCTACCGCCCCGCCGCATCGGAGGCGGCGGTCCCGGCGGCCCGGATTGCCGGGGGGCGACCGGTGGACGCCGCCCCCGGAAGGGGCAGCGCCCAAGGCCGTCTGTTGCCTACAGCTTCTGTTTGCGGAAGTCGAAGCGCGGCGGCAGCAGCGATTCCATTTCCGCGCGCGGGATCCGCCGTTTGACGACGAATTTGTCGTTCAGGACCTGGCTCATGTAGCAGTCGATCATGCCGCTGTGGTCCTCGCCGCGCAGCAGCTTGGCGCCTTGCGGATGCGCCAGGGAATTGTCCATCTCCAGGCCTTCCAGCGCCTGGATGGCGCCCGGCGTGTCCTTCTTGCGCTGCCAGCCCGACGCTTCGATGGCCTTTTTCAGCACGAAGAAGTTCTCGTAGGACTGCCAGGCATGGCTTTTCGCCATAACCCGGTCGGAGCCGTTTTCCTGGGCGTGGACCGGATCGATATTCATCATCTCGATGAATTTCTTGTGGTGCTCGTCGTTCTTGTACTCCAGCGGGCGCGGGAAGTTCTCGAGGAAATAGACGTTTTCCGCGGCGCCGTTGATCGCCTTCGGATGGATCGCCTCGATCGTGCCGCTGACGGAGTACATCTTCATCTTCTCGTCGAGCCGCATTGCCTTCGACTGGGTATAGAAGGCGACCGACAACGCGCCGAAAAAGACCGAGAACAGAACTTCGGTTTCTTCCGGAATCTTCGCGAGATAGGGCACCAGGTCCTTCGTGCCGAGCGGCACCGCAATCGGATCGTTGACCTTGCCGCCCATCGATTCGATCAGCTTGCGATGTTCCTGGTGATGACTGTGGCCCCAGGCATAGTCGGGGAAGATCATCGTCCAGTTCTTGCCGAGATTCTTGAAGGCCCAGGGAGCACCCGCCGCCGCCAGGGCATAGGTGTCGGTGCCCGTGCGGAAACTGTAGCGCGAGCCCCTGGAACCCGTTGCCTCGGTCGCCTCCCCGGCGGAGAAATAGGGCGTCTTCAGCTCGGTCGCGATCGGAATCGACGCGAGCATGATGCCGGAATGGACGGAGCCGACGACGAAACGCGCGCGCGAGCGCTGAATCAGGGAACGCAGCTTGCGCGCGCCCGCTGCCGGATTCGATTCCGTATCGACTACCGGTACTTCGAGCTTCCGGCCGGCGATGCCGCCGCCCTCGTTGATCAGCGTCGCGGCGGCCTTGGCGCATTTGTCGTGCCAGTAGCCCCAGGACGAAAATCCGCCCGTCAGTTCGCATTGATGCCCGATCACGATGGGCCCGCTCTCCTTTGCGACGAGATCGCGGGTGAGCGACAGATAGGCGGTCGACGCCACCGCGCCGCCGGCGAGCGCCGTCTGCAGGAAGGACCGACGCGGCAGTTCCGCCCGAACCTTCTTTGCAGTCGGATTGCTTTTCTCGATTTTGCGGGTCATTTCCTCTCTCCCTAAAGTTACTATGCGGCCATACCGAGATACCGATGAATGACATCGGGCTGGGTCTTGAGGTCTGCAGCGCTCGACCGATGAACGATGGCCCCTTTTTCCATCAGGTAGATGACGCTGCAAATCTTGAAAGCTGTCACCAGATTCTGCTCGACCAGGAGAATGGATACGCCGGTCTTGTTGATCTTGCGGATTTCGGATCGGATTTCCCTGATCAGGATCGGCATGATTCCTTCGGTCGGCTCATCGAGAATCAGCAGTTTGGGCTGCATGACGAGGCAGCGCGCGATCGCCAGCTGTTGCTGCTCGCCGCCGGACAGCGTGCCGCCCTTTTGAGCCAGCCGTTCCTGCAACTGCGGGAAGCGATCGAAGATCAGGGCGCGTTGCTGCGCCGACGGTTCGCTCCTGAGGCCGAGAAACAGATTCTCCTCGACGGAGAGATTCGGAAAAATCCCCCGCCCCTGGGGAACATAGCCGATGCCGTGAGCCGGCACCCTGTGCGCAGCAAGGCCGGTAAGGTCGACGCCGTCGAACGTCGCCCGCCCGGCCGAAGCACGGACCAGACCCATGATCGCTTTCAGCGTCGTGGTCTTGCCGACGCCGTTACGGCCCAGCAGACCGACGATTTCGCCGTCGGCGACATCCAGCGAAACGCCCTGGAGCACTTCCACCTTGCCGTAACTGGCGTGAAGGTCGCGCACCTCAAGCATCGGGATCGTCCTCGTCGTCCTCTTCCTCGCCGAGATAGGCTTCCCGCACAGCGGCGTTGTTCGCGATCTCGTCCGGAGCGCCCCGGGCCAGGATGCCGCCCTGCGCCATTACCGTGATCCTGTCGGCGAGATCGAACACCACCGGCATGTCGTGCTCGATGACGATAATATCGACCGACTCGGCCAGATGGCGAATTTTCTCGACCGTCGCCGCGGTTTCGGCCGGCCCCATCCCGCAAATCGGCTCGTCGAGCAGGAGAAGGGACGGCCCGGTCGCGAGCGCAATGCCGATTTCCAGCAGGGCGACGTCGCCGTAGGACAGTGTGCCCGCCGGGACGCTGCGCAGCCCGGAAAGGCCGGTCTGTTCCAGGACTTCATCGACGCGCTCGGCGGTCCGGCCGAAGCGGGAGCGGCTGGCGAAGGGATGCATGACGCCCTGCCTCGCCTGCGCCGCGATCCACAGATTCTCGGCCACGGTCATCGAATCGAACACGCTCTTGATTTGCAGCGACCGGCTCATGCCGAGACGGCTGATCCGGTGCGGCGCCATCCCCGATATATCCGTGCCGCGAAACCGCACCGTGCCGGAATCCGATTTGAGCATGCCGGAGATCGTGTTGAACAAGGTCGTCTTGCCGGCCCCGTTCGGACCGATGATCGCGTGCAGCACGTCCGGTTCGAAGTCGAGCGTCACATGATCCAGCGCCACCAGGCCGCCGAAGCGCTTGGTCAGGTTGTCGATCTCCAGCATGGGCGCGGTCATGGGCGGCCCTCGCGGGGAACCGGCGCGGCGGCGGCGTCCTCTTCCTGCGGCGGCGCCTCTCCGGCCGCCCGATCCGCGGGCCGCTGGCTCAGGCGGTCGAGCAGCGCATTCCAGAAACCCATCAGCCCCTTGGGCGCGAAGATGACCGTCAGGATGACGACGATCCCGACCAGAATGGGATAGTGCTCCCACATATTGGAAAGTTCTTCGCGGACGACGATCAGGAGCGCGGTGCCGACCACCGGGCCGAACAGCGTCCCCGCACCGCCGATGATCGTCCAGACCACGCCCTCTCCGGACACATGATAGAACATGTATGTCGCCGAAGCATAACGCCCGAACATGGCGAACAGGCATCCCGCCAGCCCGGCGAACGCGCCGGCGATCACGAAGGCCGACCAGCGCAGGAAGTAGACGTTCAGGCCGATCAGGGATGCGCGAACATCGTTCTCCCGAACCGCCATGAGCGCCATGCCGAACGGGCTCCGGACGATCAGGAACTTCACGAAATAGGCTGCTGCTACGACCGCGAGAATAAAGAAATACTGCACCGTCTGGTCTGTGAGGCTGAGTTCGAATTCGCCGGCCTCCAGCATGGCCGGCATGACAAAACTCGTTCCGTCGTCGCCGCCGGTCAGCGGTTTTGCGCTCAATGCGATGAAGTAGAAGATCAGCGAGAAGACGACGGTGATGATCGCGAAATAATGCCAGGTCAGCCGGACCGCGAGCGCGCCGGTGATCGCCGCCGTTCCGACGGCAACCGCCATGCCCAGCCCCAGGGCCGGCCAGAATCCGAGTCCGAGCTTCGCGATGCCGATCGCGACGCCGAACATGCCCATCCCGAAAAACAGCGCCTGCCCGAAAGACAGCAGCCCGGCATAGCCGAACAGAACATTGACGCTTGCCGCGAACAGGGACCAGATCAGGACTTCGGCCAAGATATCGAGCCAGAATTCGTGCTCGACCGCCTGCAGGATCCAGGGCGCCACGATCAGAAGCGCCACAACGGCAAGCAGGACGGTGCGGTCGATGCGCGCCTTCATCGCGTTGCGCCGGTAAAGAGGCCGTGCGGCCGTGCGATCAGAACGGCGCTCATGAGGCAGAGCGATACGATGCGCGCGACCGTCGGATCGGTAAAGCTGGTCACCACGCCTTCGGTAACGGCAAGAAGAACCGCGGCGGCCACCGTTCCCGGCAGGTTGCCCAGGCCCCCGATTATGACCGCCATGAAGCAGAAGGGCAGCACATCCACGCCGGTCTGGAAGTCCACCGTTGTGATCGGCGCGGCCACCGCCCCGCCGAGCGCAGCCATCGAGAATCCGAGGGCGAAGGTCACCATGTAGACGGTGCGTGCCGGCACCCCCATGGCGAGCGCGGTGTCGCGGTCGAAGCGGACGGCGCGCATCCACGTACCCAGCTTCGTGCGATGCAGGAAGGCGAAGAACACGAAGATCGCGATGACGGAAACCGCCGCCGCAAAGATCCGGTAGTAATCATACTCTATGCCGAAGAGCGGTATCGTTCCCTCGATCGGCGGCAGGATGCGTTTCGGAGCGGCGCCATAGCCCGCCCGCACGACTTCCTGAATGATGATCGAGAGACCGAACGTCGCCACGATGGAGAGCGCCGCCATGCCGCGGATCGGCTGAATGACCGAACGCTCCACCAGAGCCCCCAGCAGGAAGCCCAGGAGCGGCACGATCAGAAACGCAAGCCAGTAGTTCCCGGTCGCTTCGAGCACGAACCAGGTGAGGACCGTCCCCACCATGAAAAAATCGCCGTGCGCCAGATTGATGATGTCGAGCAGCCCGAAGATGATCGACAGGCCGAGCGCGATCAGCGCAATGATCAATCCCCAGACCAGGCCGTTCAGGGCCAAGGCGATGACAAGATCCATTGGCCGGCTGCTTACCCGAATCGCTTTCCGCTATGCCGGAACCCGCTTCCGATTGCGCCCGCGAGAGAGTTCAGGGTGAGATACAATTGGTTAAGTGTCCCCCGGTTTGAAAAAAATGCGCGATCGAGGATGTTCCCGATCGCCGCGCGAAAGGTCCTCCGCTTCGGAAAATCCGGTTTGAACCGGCCCTATCCGGCCTGGACCGCGGCGAGAACCGCTGCCTCGCGCTGGGCCTGGCGTTCGCTCGCCGCCGAACGGGCTGCCGCCTCGATGTCTGCGCCCGCTGCTTCCGGCGATCCGGCATCGAAGGGCGGCTGCGGATTGTATTCTATGGCGAGCTGTATCTTTTTCGCGACATCCGGGCCGAACAGTTCGCCGGCAACGGTCAGGGCGAAATCGATCCCGGCCGTCACCCCGCCACCCGAGATGATGTTCCCGTCTATGACGACCCGGGACGGATCCGGAATCGAACCGAAAGCCGACAACATTTCCCGAGACATCCAATGGCACGCGGCCCGCCGCCCCTTCAGGAGCCCCGCCGCTCCCAGGACCAGAGAGCCCGTGCAGACCGACGTGACGTAGCGCGCGCCCTGGGCCTGCCGGCGAAGAAAATCCAGAGTGTCCGTATCCGTCAGCAGGGCGTTCATGCCGGCGCCGCCCGGCACACAGACGAGATCCAGCTGGGGACAATCGTCATAGGTCACATCCGGCAGAATCCGCATTCCGCCGCCTGACCGCACCGGGTCGAGGGACTTTGAGACCAGTAGCACCTCGGTGTCGGGAAAATTGCAAAAGACCTCATGCGGCCCGGTCATATCGAGTTGCATGATATCGGGAAAAAGCAGCAAGCCGATTCGAAACGCCATTTCAAAACCATCGATTTCCATCCACCCGGCGGAATGATTCCACGATTTAGAATCCCTTGCAACCTGCCGGCTCCCAAGGCTTTGGGACGCTCCGGCAAACACGATCGCTTCGCGGACTTTCCATGCCGCGGCGCGTCGACAGGGTGTCTCCGACGAGCCGGAGGCCGGCAAAAGATGTGCCCGCACGGACACCGGTCGCAATCGCCGGGGACTATACCGCGGTCCTGGTTTCCACGGGCAAAGCCGGCGGGCGGCGTCACTCGGCCGGAACCGGCACTCCGGCGGCGCGCGGATCGCGGCCCAGGAAAACGCGCCCGAAATCGGCCTGGATGGCGATCAGCGACGGCACGACGAACAGGACCAGAAGGGTTGCGACCATCAGGCCGAAGACCAGCGTAATCGCCATCGGGATCAGGAACCGCGCCTGGAGGTCGGTCTCGAACAGGAGCGGCGTCAGACCGCCGATGGTCGTCGCCGAGGTCAGGATGATGGCGCGCAGGCGGTCGCGCGCGCCGTTGGCGATCGCATCGTAGACAGGCTCTCCGGATTCGATGCGTTCCTTCACCACCGACACCAGGATGATCGAATTGTTCACCACGATGCCCGACAGGCCGATCAGCGCGATCAGGCTGAGGATGCTCAGGTCGAAACCCATCAGATAGTGGCCGAGCACCGCGCCGATGAAACCCATCGGGATCACCGACATGACGACCAGCGGCCGCAGGTAGCCGGCGAACACCCAGGCCAGAATAATGAAGATCAGGGTGAGGCCGATGCCGGCGCCGATCTGCATGTCCTTGAAAGTGCGCCTCTGCTCCTTGTCGCGCCCTTCGAAGCGGTATTCGACACCGTATTTCCGGGCGATGTCGTCCAGTCCGGACTTTTTCATTTCGGCGACGGCCTGCTGGGTCGTCATCACGCGGGTGTTCAAATCGGCGGTCACGGCGACCTCGCGCAGCCCGTCCTCGCTCTTGATCCGGGCAAATCCCTGTTTTTCCCGGATGCTGACAACGGCGCCCAGCGGCACGAAACTGCCGTTCGGCGCGCGAAGATGCAGGCTGTGGAGCGCTTCGGAGGTCAGCCGGTCTTTCGGGAAACGCACCCGGACGACCACTTCCTCGTCGCCGCGCGCAAACCGTTTGGCGATTGCGCCCTCGAACGTGTTGCGGACCTGGCGGCCGACGCTTTCCGTCGTGAAGCCAAGCGCCCGGCCACGCGGGGTCAACTCGAGGATCGTCTCGATCTTGCCGTAGGGCAGATTGTCTTCCGTTGCCCGAACGCCCGGGATCGTCTGCAGGACGAGCTTGAGTTCCTCGGCCGCCTTCTTGAGTTCGAGGGTCGATGGGCCGGTCAGGCGGACATCGACATCCCTGCCTGGCGGCCCGCCGGTTGCCGACTTGATCTTCAGCTGCTGCTGCCCGGGCATGCTGCGAATCCGCTCCTTCCAGGCCGCGATGAATTGATCGGACAGGATCGTGCGCCGGTCGGCCGGAACGAGTTGCACGAACATGCCGCCGACATGGCCGCCCCGGACCGGCGATTCGTTCGGCCGGGTGCCCAAGGGATAGCCGATCACGCTGTAGCTGAAGCGGACCAGGCCGTTCTTGCCGCCGGTCAGGTGCCGTTCCGCGGCGCGCATGGCCCGTTCCATCTCTTCGACCATTGCCTTTGTGTGCGCCCGCGGCGTCCCGGCGGAAAACTCGACGGTGGCGAAGACGTTGTCGACCTCGGGATTGGCGAAGAAGACGAAATTCATGCGCCCGCCGGCGACGATGGACGCAGCGCCGATCAGGGCGGCGAGCGCCAGCGCGACGGTCGTATAGCGCCAGCGTATCGTCGTGCGGACGATCGGGAGAAAAATCCGCTCGCGGAAAAATTCGAACGCGCGGTCGAACCCGCGCTTGAACGCCATCAGAATGCGGATAAGCAGGCGCAGAACCAGAACCAGGGGAATCGCGGGCCAGAGCCAGACGAGCGGGATGCCGAACAAGGGCGCAAACCAGCGCGCCGGCCCGCGCCGCCGGGCGGTGAGTTCCAACGCGTGGCGCATATGGCCGGGCAGCACCAGGAAGCATTCGATCAGGCTGGCGATAATCACGGCGATCACCACCAGCGGGATGGTCCGGATAATGGAACCGATGATGTCGGTAATCAGCAGCAGCGGCAGAAACGCCGCGATCGTCGTCAGCGCCGCGCAGATCACCGGCGTCGCCATGCGCCGGGCGCCCGCTTCGGCCGACAGCTTGTTGTCGTAGCCCTGCCGGTGCAGCGCCTCGGAATGCTCGCCGACGACGATGGCGTCGTCGACGATGATGCCGATGGCCATGATGATGCTGAACAGGCTGACCATGTTGATCGACTGGCCGGACAGCCACATCACCAGCATCGTCGCGGCCAGCGAGATCGGGATGCCGGCAGCCACCCAGAACGCCACCCAGCCGTTCAGGAACAGAAACAGGACGACCAGCACGATCAGCAGTCCGGTCGCGCCGTTCTCGAGCAGCAGGTTGATGCGGCTGCGGACCAGCTCCGCCTGGACGTCGAAACGCTCCAGTTTCAGGTTGGGCGGCAGCGTCGGGCCGATTTCCGCAAGATACCGGTCGACCTCGTCCGCCAGGATCAGGGCGTCGTCCGCCGGCGTGCGCTTGGCGTGCAGTTCGATAGCGCGGTTGCGGCCCCGCCAGTAGCTCCGCCCGTCGTCGTCGAAGGCCTCTCGTACATTCGCGATGTCGCGCAGCAGGATTTTCTCGCCGCTGGCGAGCGACTTGATTTCGATTCTGCCGAGTTCCCGGGCCGATTTGACGTCGCCGACGCTGCGCAGTTGGCGCTCCGCCCGGCCCGCGACATCGCCGGACGGGACATCCTGCGTGATCTGGCGGATTTTCTGGGCAACCTCGTTCAGCGTCAGTTCGAGGCGGCGCAGCGTTTCCGGCTTGATTTCGACCAGGATTTCCTCGCTGCGGCCGCCGCCGATGTCGATCTTGTCGATGCCCCGACGGAGCAGACCGTCGCGGATCTGCTTGGCGTAGACCTTGAGCGCGGCCTCCGAATACGGCCCGGACACCAGGATGCGCGACAGGGTATCGTAGCGCACGATGCGCCGGACGGTCGGGGTCTCGGCATCCTGCGGCAGGGTGGTCACCTGGCCGACTGCGGTCTCGATATTCGAAAGCGCGCTCTGCATATCCGAGCCCGCTTCGAATTCGACCGCGATCGAGGCCCGCCCTTCGAAAGCCGAGGATTTGACCGCCTTCACGCTGTCGATGAAGCGGACTTCCCGTTCGACGGCCTGAACGATGTTGCTGTCGACATCGCTGGCACTTGCGCCGGGCCACGAAACGGAAACCAGGACGACATCGATCCCGAAATCGGGAAAAAACTGCGTGGTCATCCGGTACAGGCCGAAGAATCCGGCGACCAGCATCAGCACCATCAGCAAATTCGCCGCCGTGCGGTGACGCGCGAACAGGCCGATCAGATCGTTCTTCCGGCGGATATTGCGCGGCCCGTATCCGGTATCGGACCGGGTACTGCCCGGCACTCCCGAACGGTCTGCCGAAACGCTCATCGGCGTGGAATCATTGGGTATTGCGGGCAGACGCAGAGGGCACGTTGACCTTCAGGCCCGGCCCGATTTCAGGAAATGTGCGCGCTACGATCCGGTCGCCATCCGCGATTTCGCCCCGCACCAGAATGTCGTTGCCGACCCGCCCGGCAATCGTAACCGGCCGCCGCACTAGGCGTCCGTCAACCACGACATAGACGAAGCGCCCGTCGTCGAGCGCGTCGTCCGGCAGCCGGAACACGTTCCGGTACGTCGTGTCCGCCATCCTGACCTCAACGAAGACCCCGGGCCGCAACAGGGTCGTGGTGTCCGTCGCCTGCAAGCGGGCAAACAGGTTGACGCCGCCGCTTGCGCTTGACACCAGGCCGGAAACGCGGGCGATGGTAGCCGGAAATGTGAAATTGCGGCCGCCCGTCTGCCAGACAACGGATGCCGGCCTGCCGATCACCCTCCCTTCGCGGACCAGTCGGCCGTACTGGGCGTCGCTGACCTGGAACTCGGCTTCGAAGCGTCCGGCGTCGGTCAGGCGCGCGATCTTGTCGTTAACCCCGACCTTCTTGCCGATCTCGGTCGAGATATCGCTCAAAAATCCGTCGAACGGGGCAACCAGCCGGGTATCGCGCAAGTTCCGTTCGGCGCGGGTAAGGGCCCATTCGGCTCGCGCGATAACCGCTTTCTGCTGGACCAGGCGCGCTTCCAGCGTTGTCGCGCGGCGTATGCGTTCGTCCAGCCGCTGCCTCTGACCGCTCAAGGCAAGCTTCGAATCGTCGAGCAGCTTCACGGTGCCGGCCCCGCGTTCGAGCAACGATTGCCGCCGGGCAAGATCGCGCTGACGCAGTTCGATCTGGTTCCGCTCGTGCTGGATCAGGGCTCTTTCGCCCTTCAGGTCTGCTTCGATCTCGGTCAGGCGCGCTTGCGCCTCGGAAAGCTGGGCTTTGCGTTCCGTCACCGCGATCCGGTAGTCGAACAGGTCGATCTCGACCAGGAGGTCGCCTTTCCTGACGATGCCGCCGTCGGAAAAGGATTTGGCGACGCGGACAACGCGGCCGGAGACCAGGGGACGTAACTCGACCTCGCGCCCGGCGACGATATTGCCGTAGAGCACCAGCCGCGGCGCGATCGTGCGTTTGGACCCCGTGACCGTGTCGACGAAATAGACCTTTTCCGCCACCGGCTTGCGAACGACCTCCGGCCGGGTGGCCATCATATACTGGAAGACCAGGAACGCGCCGCCGAGGACGGCCACCGGGACGGCCGCCTTGAACAGCAGTACAATGCCGCGGCCGACCGCGCGAAAGAATCCGCCCTTTCCGGCAGGCCGCGAAGCATCCGCAGCCGTCCCAATTTCCCCGGACGGCTGCGCCGGCGGACCCTCTTGTTGCTCCTCAACTGTCATGAGCGCCGACTTTCCTCAAGTAACGACCCGTTAATCGGCTGACCGGCCGTGCGTTCGACAAATAGGAAAACGAATCGCCGATACGAGTCCGTCGCAGCTTCGTGCGGCAAGTTACGCCAGTTCCGCCAATTTTTCCATTGTGTCGAATTCCCGATCTGCGCACCTGGTAACATAGGCCCTCGCCCGGCCGCACTCCACGCACCCGAAAGAGCTTGACCTTTGAGGCTGACCGGGGTCCGTGTGGCGCGTTCGGAAAGGAGACCCGGCCGGCGATGACGCGCGCGGAATTCGACGAGATTTTCCGGAGGCACATGACCTGGCTGCTTACGGGCGGCAAGGCCGGTGCGCGCGGCGACTTCCGTGGCGCAGCGCTCGATGGCCTCAACCTCCACGGCCACACGCTGGAGGGGGCGGACATGGAGGGCTGCTCGCTGCGCGGCGCCGAACTGATCCGTGCCGACCTGTCCCGCGCCAACCTGAAGGGCGCAGACCTGTCCGGAGCGTTCATGCACCGGGCGCTGCTGGTCGAGACCGACCTTACCGGCGCCAACCTGGCCGGCGCCGAACTCAACCACGCCAACCTGGAGCGGGCGCAGTTGGCCGGCGCCGTGCTTGCCGGCGCCGATCTGTACGAAGCCCGGCTTGGCAATGCCGGCCTCGTCGGAACGCGGTTCGACGGCGCAATGCTGGACGGCGCTCTGGGCCTGTCCGATTCAGCGACCGGATAGCCGACTGCCGGATAGTTCGCATGCAATCCGACGAAGGAGCCTTTACCGTATGACCCTTTACAGCCTGGACGGGATAACGCCCGACTGCCGCGATGCTCTCTGGATAGCGCCGGACGCCAGCCTGATCGGCAGGGTCTCGCTGGCGAAGGATTCCAGCGTTTGGTGGCAGGCGGTGCTGCGCGGCGACAACGAGCCGATTAGCGTCGGCGAAGGCAGCAACGTCCAGGATTTCGCGATGCTTCACACCGACATCGGTTTCCCGCTCGACATCGGCCGGGAGGTGACCGTCGGCCATCATGTGACCCTGCACGGTTGCACGATCGGCGACCGGGCGCTGATCGGGATTGGCGCAACGGTCCTGAACGGCGCGACCATCGGCCCGAACTGTCTGGTCGGCGCCGGGGCGCTGGTCACCGAGGGCAAGTCCTTTCCGGAAGGCTCGTTGATCGTCGGCGCGCCAGCCAAGGCGGTCCGCCAACTGGATGCGCACCAGATCGACGGCCTGCGGTTGAGCGCGCAGTACTATATCGAGAATGCCCGGCGCTACCGCGGCGGGCTGAAGGAGGCAGGTCCGGCGGTTCGGTAAACGGCCAGGCGCCCGCTAAACGGTTCTATCCCCAAACCTCGCGCGAGAGATCGACGATCAGGCCGAGCTTGGCCCACTGCTCACCGGGGCTGAGTGCGTTGCCGTGGTGCGTGCTGGAGAAGCCGCATTGCGGGCTCAGGCACAGCCGGTCGAGCGGCAGGAACTTCGCTGCCTCTTCGATGCGCCGGAGCACGTCGCCGCGGTTTTCCAGTGCGCCGGTCTTGCTCGTAACCAGGCCGAGCACGATCTGCTTGTCGGCGGATGCGCAGGAGAGCGGCTCGAAACCGCCGGCCCGGTCTGTATCGTATTCCAGGAACAGGCCGTCGACGCCCAGCGTCGGGAACAGGGTTTCCGCCACCCGGCCGTAGCCGCCCTCGGCGACCCAGCTGCTTTTGAAATTGCCGCGGCACATATGGGTCGTGACGGTCAGGCCGGCCGGCCGGTCGCGCAGCGCCTCGTTGGTGACGTCGCGATAGAGGCGCAGCACCTCGTCCGGGTCCTCGCCGCGGTCGCGGAAGCCAGCGCGCTGGCTGTCGTCGCACAGGTAGGCGAAGCTCACATCGTCGATCTGCAAGTAGGTGCAGCCGGCGTCCGCCAGCGCGGCAATCTCCCGCCGGTAGGCTGCCGCAAGATCGGACCAGAACAGATCCATGTCGGTATAGGCTGCGGGATCGACGGCCTTTTTGCCGGCGCGCAGCTGCGTCATGCCGGGACCGGGAATCGTGATCTTCGGCGTCGCACCGGGGGCGATTTCGTCGATCGCCGCCGTCAGCCGCCGGAAGGCGTCGACGAAGATGCCGCCGTCCGGCCAGCCGATTTTCCCGATACAACGGACGAGCGGCGGCTGTTCGGCCACCTTGAAGCCGCCGCCCAGCTCGGTGCGCCACATCTCCATGCCGTCGAACCCGGCGAGAAAGTCGAGATGCCACCAGTCGCGCTGGTATTCGCCGTCCGTGATCGCCTGCAGCCCGGCATCGCGCTGGCCCGCAACGACATCGCGAAGCGCCACCCTTTCGACAGCGCGGAAATCGTCTTCGGGCATGTCCCCGGCCTGCCAGCGCCGCCGGGCGTCCGCCAAATCCGGCGGCCGGAGCAGGCTGCCGACGTGATCGGCGCGAAACGGCGGTGTCGTACGCTGGCTCATGCTGCTTCGTTTTCCTCCGACGGACCGCCGTCATAGCGGTACAGCCCGGCGATTGCCGCCTTCTGCGCCGCCAGGGCGTAGACGATATCGATGGTCGGCGTGTCGATCCCGGCGATGTCGCCCATTTCGCGCACCGCGTTCACGATGACATCCAGCTCGACCGGGCGGCCCTGCTCGAAATCCTGCCGTGTCGACGTCTTGAAACCGGCCAGGGAGCCGCCGAGGTCGATGCGCGCTTCCGCCGTCATGCCGGGATCGAGGCCGAAATGCCGGCCGACCGCGGCGGCCTCTTCGAACATGTCCAGCATGAGTCGGCGAATATCCGGCGTGCCGGCCATGACGTCGTTGATCTCTCCGGTAATCATGCTGATCGGCGCGAAAGGCAAATTGCCGAGCAACTTGATCCATACTTCCTGCTGAATACGCGCCGTCGCTTCGACACCGATTCCGGCAGCAGTCATGGCGTCGACCAGGCCGGTGACCCGCGAACTCAGCGTGCCGTCGGGTTCGCCCAGGATGAAGCGGTTCAGTTTGTTGTGCCGGATCAGGCCCGGCTCCGGCACATCGCAGGCGATATGGATGACACAGCCGACCAGGCGCTCCCGGTTGCCGAACCGGGCGAGCGCGCCATCGCCGTCGACCGTCCGGAGCGTCAGGCCGTCATGCTCGCCGAAACCGTCGAACATCCACCAGGGAATGCCGTTCATGGCGGTGACGATCGGCGTCTCGGACCCCAGCAACGGTTTCAGCATCGGCAGAACGCCCGGCAAGGACGGCGCCTTCACCGCAACGATGACACAGTCTTGCGGACCGAGGTTCGCCGGATCGTCGGAAGCCTCGACCGCGGCCGTAATCCGGCGCCCCTCGAAATCGAGGCGAAGGCCGCCGCTGCGTATGGCGTCGAGATGGGCGCCGCGGGCGACGACGGAGACCTCATGGCCGGCTTCGGCCATCAGGGCGGCGATGAAACCGCCGATCGACCCGGCGCCGACGATGCAGAGCTTCACGCTACGCCCTGTAGGACGGATCGACCGCGTCGACGGTCCGGCGCAGCGCGTCGAACACGTTCTGGCCGCCGCCGTACTTCCGGTCGAACTGGAGGTTGACCCGGGCGCACTGCTGGCGGACTTCCTCGGACAACGGAATCGACGGGCCCGGTATCCCTTCGGCGGCCATCTGGATTTCGCAGGCCCGGTTCAGGGTCCACAGGCGAGCGAAGGCCTCGGCGATGGTTTCGCCCCAACTCAGCAGGCCGTGGTTGCGCAGGATGAGCTGGCGCTTGTCGCCCAGGCTGGCGAGCAGGCGGACCTTCTCGCCGGGGTTCACCGTGATGCCCTCGAAATCGTGGTAGGCGACCTGGTTGTAGATCTGGGCCGAATAGAAATTGTTCCAGTCCAGCCCGGCCGTCTTGCACGCCACCGCCATGCCGGCGGTCGTGTGGGTGTGCATGACGCAGTGGGCGTTGGGGTGATGACCGTGAATGGCGCTGTGGATCGGCAGGCCCGCCGGATTGATGCCCCAGGCGCTGTCGCCGATGATGTTTCCGTCCAGATCGATCTTGACCAGATTGGACGCCGTCACCTCCCGGTACATCAGGCCGAACGGGTTGATCAGGAAGTGGACCTCCCCGCCGCTCGCGCTTTCCGGCACCCGCGAGGTGATGTGGTTGAAGATCAGCTCGATCCAGCCGAGATGGTCGAAGATGCGGTAGCAGGCCGCCAGCTCGACGCGCATAAGCCACTCTTCTTCGTGGATGTGCGACGGCCGGTCGGCCAGGTCGTCCAGCGTTACGGAACCGTCCATCATCGCCTCCTTATTGAACGCCCATGGTCGCCACTGTGCAGCCGACAGCAAAGATCGGGATCGGCGCATAGAACCACAATTCGCCGGTCGCGCCTTCCGTCGCCGCGGCGATCGCGATGAAGGTGCGGATCTCGAAACCGCCGTGGCCGGCCTCGCGATAGACTTCCTCGTCAGTGTAGGCGAGCAGGTCGTCTTTTCGGTTATTGACGAACTTGTCGAGAAAATCCCGGTCGAACGCCTCGTTCACCGTGCCGCTGTCCGGCGTGCAGGGCCAGTGCGAGATACCGCCGGTGCCGATGAGCGCGATACGCTCCGGCGCGGCGTCGCAGGCCTTGCGCAGCGCCTTGCCGAACGCCCAGGTGCGGTGGAGCGGAGTCAGCGGCGGCTCTTGGCAGTTGATGTTCACCGGAACCACCGGCAGGTCGTAGCGCGGCGTCAGGAAATGCAGCGGCACCGAAATGCCGTGATCGAATTTCCACTCCTGGGCGTAGGCGACGTCGCAATCGTCCATGACCCGGGCGATCAGCCGCTTCGACAGATCCGGCGCACCCGGAATTCGCCGGCGCTGGATGCCGAGCCATTCCTCGTCCTCGATCGGGCCCTCGTAGAAGTCGGCCATGCCGATGCAATAGGCCGGCATGTTATCGAAGAAGAAATTGGCGAAATGCTCAGCACCGACGACCACCAGGGCGTCCGGCCGGCTTGCTTCCAGCGCGCCGCGCAGCCTGTGATAATGGCTGTAGAACTCGTCGCGGATCGCCGCATCGGCCAGATGCGCCCGGCCGGTGATCCCGGGGGCATGGCTGCATACGCCGGCGAAGACCAGCGGCATCGCGCTACTCCTCCAGCATGGCGTAAAGGCCTTCGCGCACCTTGCCGTGCTCCTCGACCCCGTCACGCATCGCCTGAATATAGTCGGCCCAAGGATACCGGTGCATCGCCGCGTAGTGCATCAGGAGTTGGCCGTTGACGCCGAGCACGAACAGCAGGCCGATATCCGGCTTGCGGATGGCCTCCAGTTCCTCGTCCGTCAACTCGTATTCCTGCAGCAGGCTTTCCGGATCGGCCTCGAAGCGCTCGCGCACCCGGGGATCGCGGTTGAGCTGGTACATCAGTTTCTGCACATAGTAGAGGCTCATCGCGTTAGGCGCCCATTCGCGGAATCCGGTGATCGCCCAAAGCGACGCAGATATTCTTGGTCTCCATGTAGAAATCGAAGCTGTAGTCGCCGCCGTCCCGGCCGATGCCGCTCGCCTTGGTGCCGCCGAAAGGCGACGGCAGGTGCCGGACATTCTGGGAGTTGACCCAGATCATGCCGGCGTCGAGCGCCTGGGCAACCCGGTGGGCGCGGGAGACATCGCCGGTCCAAAGATAGCCGGCCAGGCCGTAGCGCACATCGTTGCCGATGCGCACGGCCTCCTCCTCGTCCTCGAAGGGAATGACGGTCAGTACGGGGCCGAAAATCTCTTCCTGGGCGATGCGCATATCGGTCCGCGCGCCGGTGAACAGGGTGGCGCTGACGAAATTGCCGGCATCCGAGAAAGCGGATCGCGCGCCCCCTGCGGCCACGGTCGCGCCGTCCGCCTTCGCCACGTCCATGTAGCTTATCACCTTGTCAAAATGGACGGGATGAATCAGCGGGCCGACCTCGGTTTCCGGGTTCAGCGGGTGGCCGACGCGGATATTGCGCACCCGCGCCGCCAGCTTCTCCACGAAGGCATCGTGGATGCTGCTCTGGACGAGGAGCCGGCTCGACGACGTGCAGCGCTCGCCGTTCAGCGAGTAGATCATGAACACCGCGGCGTCGAGCGCCCGGTCGAGGTCCGCATCCTCGAAGACGATGACCGGGTTCTTGCCGCCCAGTTCGAAATGCACCCGCTTCAGGGTCGGTGCGCCTTGGGCCATGATTTTCGAACCGGTTGCCGATTCGCCGACGAAAGCAATGGCCTTGATCGCGCCGTGCTCGGTGAGGGCGACGCCGGCATCTTCGCCCAGCCCGTGCACCAGGTTGTGCGCGCCCGCCGGCAGGCCGGCTTCCTGGCTGATCTCGGCCAGGATCGTCGCCGTCAAAGGACTCCATTCGGCCGGCTTGTGGACGACCGTGCAACCCGCCGCCAGGGCGGGCGCGATCTTCCAGGTCGACAGCATGAAGGGCGTATTCCATGGCGTGATCACGCCGACTGGGCCGATCGGCTGTCGGGTCGTGTAGTTCAAATGCTCTTCAGCCGGCAGCGCGAGACCGTCGGCGGCTTCCGGCGCGCGATCGGAGAAATAGCGGTAGTTGGCCGCCGAGCGCTCGGCCGCCGCCTTCATGAAGCGGATGGTCTGGCCGGTATCGAGGCACTCGAGCAGCGCGATCTCCTCGCGGCGCGCCACGATCAGGTCGGCGATCCGGTGCAGGATCTGCTTGCGCGCCTTACCGGAGGCATTGCGCCAGTCCGCGAACGCCGCTTCGGCCGCTTCGGCGGCCTTGCCGATCTCCGCCGCCGTTCCGCGGGCAACGTCGCAGAGTTTGGAATTGTCGACCGGCGTCAGGTTCTCGAACGTCCGACCCGACGAGCCCGGATCCGGCGCGCCGCCGATATAGTGTGGCAGGATGCCCGCGCAGATACGCTCCCGGTAGGGCGCCAGCTTCGCCAGATGCTCGTTCAACATGTCGGTCATTCGGCCGCCTCTGCGGTTTCCGCCCGCGCTCTCATATGGTCCCGGATGTTGCCGACCTTGAAGTTCAGGTCCGGATGAATCTCGGCGATTTCGAAGGAAAGGGCAATCGGCCGGCACGCCAACAATCCTGCCATATGATCGCTGAGTGCAGCGAACACCGCCTCGCCGGCGCGGCGCAATGTCGGAACGTCCCGCCCGGCGCCGACCCGCAACTCGACATGGACGAAGCCGTTGTCCGGATGGCCGTCTGCGATCCGGTACGAGTCCCGCGGCAACGCCCGGCAGCGGATACCGGCCAGCGGAAAAACGCCGGTGCCGGCGGCGACTTCGGTCAGCCTGTCCAACAACGCCGGTACGTCCAGCGCCGCTTCCAGGTTGCGTGAATACTCGACTCTGAAATGGGGCATGACAGGGATCCCCGCCCGTCGCAGCGGCGCCGATTGACCTGCCGCCGCCAGACTATTAACATGTTAAGTAATATTGCCTGCGGGTCCTGCTGTCAATCGGATCGCCGGTTTGTGCAGGTCGCATGAATCCCCCCAAGACGGGAGAAACAGCCTCTTGAAACTGTTGAGCTTCCATGCCGACGGGCAGGACCGCTGGGGCGCCGTCGACGATGCCGGCGCGATCGATCTCGGTGCCCGGCTGGGGCGCTATCCCGATCTCCTGTCGCTGTTGCGCGCCGAGGCGCTCGCTGAGGCTGCACAAGCGGCCCGCGGCGCAGTTGCCGATTTTGCCCTGGAAGAAATCCTGTTTCTGCCCCCGGTGCCCAACCCGGAAAAGAATCTGTGCATCGGCGTGAATTATGCGAACCGGAACGACGAATATGCAGACAATTCGGACCTGCCGAAATATCCGAACGTGTTCATGCGCACGCCGGGATCGCTGACCGGACACCGGCAACCGATCCTGCGGCCGCCTGAATCCGAACAGTTCGACTATGAGGGCGAGATCGCCATCGTCATCGGCAAGCCGGGCCGGCGCATTTCGCAGGACCGGGCCGAAGAGCATATCGCCGGCCTGACCTGCCTCAACGAAGGCTCGGTCCGCGACTGGATGCGCCACGGCAGGTTCAACATCACCCAGGGCAAGAATTTCGAGCGGTCCGGCGCCGCCGGCCCCTGGATGGTGACGGCCGACGAATTCGACGGGTATGACGATCTGCGCGTCACGACACAGGTGAACGGCGAGGTCCGCCAGGACGATACCACCGCCAACATGATCTTCGGTTTCCGCTATCTGATCGCCTACGTCTCGGCCTTTACGGCGCTGAAGCCCGGCGATGTGATTTCCACCGGCACGCCGACCGGCGCCGGCATCCGCTTCGACCCGCCGAAATGGCTGGTGCCGGGCGACACGGTCGAGGTCGAGGTGACGGGCGTCGGCACCCTTTCGAACAGGGTAGCGGACGACGAGGTTCCGGCTGCCCGGTTCGACGGGTGAGCCACGGGAACGACGCCGGCGTGCCGATGCGAGACTTCTCCCGCTCCCTGCCCATGGCGCTGCTCAGGGCGCGCGAAGCGGTGATGGACCGGTTCCGGCCATCGCTGCGCGATTTCGGCGTGACCGAGCAGCAATGGCGGGTGCTGCGCGCCCTGTACGACCGCGGCGAGGTCGAGACCGGCACGCTGGCCCGCCTGTGCTGCCTGCTGACGCCGAGCCTCAGCCGCATCCTGAAGCATCTGGAAGCGACCGGCCTTGTCGCGCGCCGCCCCGCGCCGTCGGACCAGCGCCGGACCCTGGTCGCCATCGCGCCGGCCGGCCGCGCACTTCTGGAGCGGCGGGCTCCCTATTCGGAAGCCCAGTACCGCGCCATCGAAGAGGCGTTCGGAAAGGAGCGGACCGCCGCCTTGTATGAAACGCTCGAAGATCTGCACAACGCCCTGCAAAACCCGAAATCGTGAATTGACATATTGCCGGTGCGGATCAACACTATTCGCCAGCTGCCGATGAGGCAGTGCGGTGACACCCTTTTCAGGAGGCGCCGTATGACGAACGAACCGCCGTACAGTTTACCGGGCCGTCCCATTCGCTGACGCCCGAACCGGTCAACGGAAAAGACGGCCCGCTTCACTGGAAAATTGAAAAAGCATCTGCGGCTTTATCAAAAAGAGCCGCCGTTACCGGTCCGAGAGACCGTTACGCGCAAAATGCGCCGAACCCCGTCTGACTTCGCGCCCGCGCTTATCCGGCGCCGGCGTTACAAGCGGCGGGGTTCTTCGGTATATTCCAAACAAGTTAGTCGAGAACTTTCCGATCATTTTATTCCCGGTACGAAATTCTTCGGCCAGCTGGAATTGTGCCGGATCTGATCCCTTATCTGCCGGCAGTTGACAAGCGCGGCGCGGCTTGCTTGCTGGAATGGCCGAGTGTCGGTTCCGGCCCGCTCTGTCGTAACGCCGGTTGCCAGTAACCGCGAGAAGGGAGCGCTGACCATGTCCATGCCCGAAGGCCGCATCCCCGTTACCCACGCCGGCAGCCTGCCGCGGCCGCACGACCTGCTGGACATGATGAAGGCGCGGCTGACCGGCGAAAGCAGCCTGCCGGACGAAGCGGCCTACCGCGCGCGCGTCGCCGAAGCGGTGGCGGATATCGTCGACCGGCAGGCCGAATGCGGCATTGATATCGTGTCGGACGGCGAAATGTCGAAGGCCGGATTTTTCGCCTATGCCGAACAGCGGCTGTCCGGTCTCGAGCCGCGGCCGGACGCCAAATACGAAATCTACACCGCCGAACGGGAGGCTTTCCCGGAATATTACGAGGCCTACATGGCCCGGGCCATGTTGGGCGGCAATGTCGCGAAGGTCGTGCCGCTCTATTGCGTCGGTCCGCTGGAATATGCCGGCACGGAAGAGCTGGAGTGCGATCTGGCCAATCTGCGCGCCGCCCTCGACGCCACGGACTGCGCAGGCGCCTTCGTGCCGGCCACCGCGCCGAGCGGGATCGGCTGGAACGAATACTACCGGTCCGAAGAAGAATTTTTCTTCGCCGCCGCCGACGCGATGCGCACCGAATACAAGGCAATCGTCGACGCCGGTTTTTTCCTGCAGGTCGACGATCCCTTTCTCTCCGACATTTTCGGCGACCCGAAACTCGACGACGGAGAACGCGTCCGAAAGGCGGACATGTATGTCGAGAGCATCAACCATGCCCTGCGCGGCCTGCCGCAAGAAAAAATCCGCTTCCACACCTGCTACGGCATCAACGAGGGCCCGCGTATTTTCGAGCCGCAGCTCGGCGACGTGATCAGCCACATTCTGCGGATCGACGCCTCAATCTACTCCTTTGAGGCGGCCAACCCGCGCCACGAGCACGACTATCATGTCTTCGAAACGGTCAGGCTGCCCGAAGGCCGGAAAATCATGCCCGGCATGATTACCCACGCCAGCAATATCGTCGAGCATCCGGAACTGATCGCGGAATGGCTGGTCCGCTTCGCCGGCCTGGTCGGCCGGGAAAACGTGGTCGCGGGAGCGGACTGCGGCTTCTCCTCCCAGGCCTGTTACCATACCGAGGTCCACCCGACGGTCATCTGGGCCAAGTTCAGGGCGCTCGCGGAAGGCGCACGGCTGGCGAGCGGCAAATTGTGGTGAGAGACCGGGACTAACCGTCCGCGCCGGTGAGCAGCCGCGCGCAGTCGGCAGCAGCGCGCTGTGCCCGGGCGGCCAGGGCCGGCCCGTCGGCACTGCTGATCGGATGCTCGATAACGGCGAAGGGATAGCCATCTGCGCCGAGCACGCGGGCCATCAGTTCGGCCGCGCTGACGAAAGTCTCCGTCATGATGCCGGCGGAGGGGATCCCAAGGCGCTCACCGGCAACCGCATCGTGCAAACTGCACGACGAACAACTGCCTCAGTCGCCCACCCCGGCGACCAGCGCATGCCAGCGTTTCGCCTCGTCCATCAGTGCCGCGTCCGCCGGCGCGCTGTAGTTGGACTTGGTGCGCAGCACGACCTGCGCGACGCCGTAGCGCTGCCGGAGTTCCCTTTCGAAAGCGGCGAAGAAGCCCGAGGTGCCTTCCTTGCCGTTGGAGATCACCCCGACGGTCGCGCCCTCCAGCGCATCGAGCCGGCCCGCCGGAACGAAGTCCTCGGCACCCTCCTCGTGCGACGGATCGAGTATCTGCATCTGGTCTTCGCCCTCCGAACCGCCCGGCTACGGCACCTCGCAATCGACGCAGGCGCCGATCGCCACCGTCACCGCCCGGCTTTTCCCGCCCAGCCAAGGCGGGATGACCGCACCGAAACCGCCCGCCGGGCCACCGGCCGCCACCACGAGCAAATCCTCCGGGGCGGTCAGCGCGGCATATTCCCGGTCACCGCGGTCGCGTACCACTGCCCCCTTGCCGCACTCGGCCCACTCGGCCCGCTTGATGCGCGCTTTTTCGAAAATGCAGGCGCGGATATCGGCCTTGGACCATCCGGCAGCGTTGAAATGGGCTCGCAGCTGCGGCGGCACGACGATGGCGTAGTTGCCCGGCCAGATCGAATAATGGCGCATGTTGGCGCGCATTTCGGCCGCATAGGTATCGAGGATTTCTTCCGGAACCGTGGTCCATTCGTTCATCAGTTGCCGCGGCGCGCCGGCCGCCATCACCGTGACGCAGGACGCACCGGACGGCATGCCGCGTTCGTCGGCAAGCGGCAGCCATTCCGAGCCGGCCTCGTCCTCGGCGAGGCAGTAGCTGATCTTGCCCGGATGGCCGAGCGATGAGCGGTCGATATCGCCGGGCCGGACATCGAGCAGGTTGATCAGGCACAGGCGAAGCGCCCGGCCGATGACCGTCGAGGCGCGGTCGCTGGAGGCCAGCGCATTGAAGGTCGGGTCCATGCCGATCTCGGCGGCGATCGGCCCGTTGACGATGAGCAGCACAGCGCAACCGCCCGTGCTGGCCGTCGCGCCGTGCAGCAGGAAGGGCTCCCGAAGCATCGCGGTGAAGGCCGCCACGACAACCGGAAAATGCATCGGCAGGCAACCGGCCATGACGGCGTTGACCGCCAGCTTTTCAGCGGTCAGCGCACGGGCGCGTACCGGCTCGATGCCGACCAGATAGTCCGGTGCGAGCATCGCCCATTCCAAGCACGCTTCGACGGCGACCTCGGTCGGCGGCACGACCGGCAGCCCGTCGGTCCAGCCCCGGCCGTGGTAGAATTCCTGCGCCGCCATGACGTCGGCGACATCGTAACGCCGGGATGCAAGCTGCATCGGTTCTCCAGTGCTGGAATGCGGCCATCGGCCGGTAGATCGCGGCGCATGGTGACCCGGCGGCGGTGCCGGCGCAAGCGCGGAACCATCGCGAAGCCATTGCCGTTGCGCGATTCGCGGATCAGGGATCGGCTCCGGGAAATGACCGTTCCCGGTCGTCGAGATCGATCAGCGGGTCGGGCACGCATCTGGCGCGCACCAGTTCCGGATCCCGAAGCACTACCTGGCGGCCGGATACCGAAACGCCATACTCGCGCAGTGACGCGAATGCCCGGGATACGCTTTCGGGCGTCATGCCGAGTCGGACCGCAAGCTGCCGTTTGGGAACCGGCAGCGCAAACGCAATACTGCCGGTCCTTTCGCGCTGGAGCATCAGATAACAGCCGAGCCGTTCCGTTGCCGTGCGCAAATTAAGATTTTTTACCCGGCCGACAATCGAACGGAACTGGCGCGCCTGCGCGCCCATCAAATTCAGGGCGAGGCGATGGTCGGACGCGACGCCTTCGCGGACGGTCTGCGATGAGATCGTCAGCACCTTTACCGGCTCGACCGCCAGTGCCCCCAGCAGACAGGGCCTGTCGGTGAGAACGGCGGCAAGAAAGAAGAAATCTATCGGTTCGCAACACCGAACGACGGACTCGCGCTCGTCCCGCCCCTTGCCGATTAATTCGACGCTTCCTTCCAGCAGCACGTTGAGAAATTCCGGGGCGGCGCCCTGTTCCGCGATCTGTGTGCCGGCGGGATAACGACGAATCGAAGCGCCGCGGGTTAAATTGTCCAGCGTTTCGCGCGAAATACCGGTCAGGGGCCCAAGCGAGCCAAGTCGACTGCTAATCTCGCCATTCAAAGCAGAACCGCCAAGTGAGACTGGCTCTTCGGCCGGAAGGCATAAAAATATCAAATGCAACGAACGAAGAACTTGATCTAAGTCATTTTGTGAGAGGGTCGCGCCCGATACGCTGGGCAAATACTTGTGGTTCGGAGGCCGCGATCCATGCACGACCTGACGGAGGTCACCGGGAGTGACCGGTACCGTGCGCTCGGTCTGAGCACTTTTGCCTTCACCGTCTGTTTCGCCGTCTGGACGATCTTTTCGATCATCGGCGTCAAGATCAAACAGGATCTCGGCCTGTCGGAGACCGAATTCGGCATCCTCGTGGCAACGCCGGTCCTCACCGGATCCGTCAGCCGGATATTCCTGGGCGTATGGACCGAGCAGTATGGCGGGCGCCTTGTCTTCACCATCCAGATGCTCGCCACCGCGGTGGCCTGCTGGCTGCTTTCCGAGGTCCGCACCTACGAGGTGTTCCTGATCGCGGCCCTCGGCGTCGGACTGGCCGGTGGGTCGTTCATCGTCGGCATCGCCTACACCTCGCAATGGTTCGAGAAGCAGCATCAGGGCACGGCGCTGGGCATTTTCGGCGTCGGCAATGTCGGCGCCGCGGTCACCAATTTCGGCGCGCCGTTCCTGGTACTGGCATTCGGCTGGGAACAAACCGCCCAGATCTACGCCGTCCTGCTCGCGCTGACCGCCGTCGCGTTTTACTTCCTGGCCAAGCCGGATCCGTCGGAGGTGGCGCGCAAGCGCGAGGGCCGCAAACCGGTTTCCACCAAAGACCAGTTGGCACCACTCAGGAACATGCAGGTCTGGCGCTTCGCCACCTATTACTTCTTCGTGTTCGGCGGCTTCGTCGCGCTCGCCTCCTACCTGCCGCGCTTCTATGTCGGCGCCTACGACCTGTCGCTCGCGACTGCCGGGATGCTGGCGGCGGCTTACTCGATGCCCGGTTCGGTGTTCCGCGCGCTTGGCGGATGGATGTCCGACAAGTGGGGCGCGCGCTTCGTGATGTACCTGACCTTCATCGTGTCGCTGATCTGCCTGTTCATCATGAGTTACCCGAGCACCCAGTATACGGTGCAAGGAATCGAAGGGCCGATCGAATTCACCTTCGGAGTCAGCCTGACGGTCTTCGTCATCCTCAGCGTGCTGCTCGGTTTCGTGATGTCGCTCGGCAAGGCTGCCGTCTACAAACATATCCCGGTCTACTACCCGCACCATGTCGGCTCCGTCGGCGGGCTGGTCGGCATGATCGGCGGCCTCGGCGGCTTCGTCCTGCCGATCACGTTCGGCATTCTCAACGACTGGTTCGGCGTCTGGACCAGTTCCTTCATGCTGATGTTCGCAATCGTGCTGGTGAGCACGGTCTGGATGCACGTCGCCATCCGTCTCATGGAGCGCCGCCGCCATCCGGGGCTCGCCGAAGAGCGCTATCTCAGCGACGTGCCCAACGCGCCGGAGCCGGCGCCCGCCTCCGCACAGTAAGGCGCAGCGCCGCCCGGCGGTTTCCGCCGGAACGGTCCAAAGAGAGGGAATTTGATGGCCAAGAACCTGGCGACCTGGGATCCGGAGGACGACTCCTTCTGGCAAGCCGAAGGCAAGCGCGTCGCAACCCGGAACCTGTGGATCTCGATTCCCTGCCTGCTGTGCGGCTTCGCGGTGTGGCTGTACTGGGGGATCATCACGGTTCAGATGATCAATCTCAAGTTCCCCTTCTCCCAGGCGGAACTGTTCACCCTTGCCGCGATCGCCGGATTGAGCGGCGCGACCCTGCGCATCCCCTCCTCCTTCTTTATCCGCATCGCAGGCGGCCGCAACACGATTTTCCTGACGACGGCGCTGTTGATCCTCCCGGCGGCCGGAACCGGCTTCTTGCTGCAGGATCCGACGACGCCGCTGTGGCAGTTCCAGATCATGGCGCTGCTGTCGGGCTTCGGCGGCGGCAACTTCGCCTCCTCCATGTCGAACATCTCGTTCTTCTATCCGAAGAAGGTCCAGGGCTACTCGCTCGGCATGAATGCCGGCCTCGGCAATTTCGGCGTCACCACGATGCAGATTCTCGTGCCGCTGGTCATGACAGTGGGCGTCTTCGGCGGCTCCGCCCTGATTCTCGAGAACAGTTCGGGGACGCTGGTCGGCAAGATCCCCGCCGGAACCGAGACCTATATTCACAATGCCGGCTATATCTGGGTCGCCATCCTGATTCCGCTGGTCATCGCCGCCTGGTTCGGCATGAACAACATCACCGCGAGCCACGTTTCGCCGGGGCTTGGCTCCACCTTTACCGCGTTCGGCAAGATTCTCGGCATGCTTGCAATCGGCCTCGTCATGGCGGCGATCGGGCTGTGGCTGCTGCTGCCGGAGAAGGCCGGCGGTTCGGGACTGGAGCTCAGCAAGTGGCTTGTGTTGCCTCTTGTGATCGCCGCCACGGTTTTTGCCCTGCGGCTCATCCCCGGCACGATCCGCCAGAGCCTCGACCAGCAATACTCGATCTTCCGGAACAAGCACACCTGGGCGATGACGGTCATCTACACGATGACCTTCGGTTCCTTCATCGGCTACGCCGCCGCCTTCGGCCTGGCGATCAAGGTCGTGTTCGGCTTCCAGCATATCGAAGTCGACGGCGTGATGACTCACACCACGGTGAACCCAAACGGGCCGAGCGCGCTGATGTATGCCTGGACCGGGCCCTTCATCGGCGCGTTGATCCGCCCGATCGGCGGCATGATCTCGGACCGTCTGGGCGGCGCGCTGGTCACGCAGATCATCTCGGTCGTCATGGTCGTCTGTGCCCTGGGCGTCGCGTATTTCCTGTCGTTGGCGTACGCCTCGCCGACACCGGAAGAATACTTCACACCGTTCCTGATCCTGTTCCTGATCCTGTTCGCCGCAACGGGCATCGGCAACGGCTCCACTTTCCGCACCATCGCCATCGTTTTCGACAAGGTGCAGGCCGGCCCGGTTCTGGGCTGGACGTCGGCGGTCGCCGCCTACGGCGCCTTCATCATCCCGAAGGTGTTCGGCGAGCAAATCAAGGCGACCACGCCGGAATACGCCCTTTATGGCTTCGCAGCCTTCTATTTGGTTTGTATCGGCATCAACTGGTGGTTCTATCTGCGCAAGAACGCGTATGTGAAAAACCCGTGAGGAGGCGAACCGGATGAGCCATTTTCTGGATCGGCTGACCTTCTTCAGGAAGACCGTCGACACTTTTTCCGACGGACACGGCATCGTCACCAACGAGGACCGGGACTGGGAGGATTCCTACCGGGCGCGCTGGCAGCACGACAAAATCGTGCGCTCGACCCACGGCGTGAACTGCACCGGCTCGTGCAGCTGGAAGATTTACGTCAAGGGCGGGATCATCACCTGGGAAACGCAGCAGACCGACTATCCGAGGACCCGGCCGGACCTGCCGAACCACGAACCTCGCGGCTGTTCGCGGGGCGCCAGCTATTCCTGGTACATCTACAGCGCCAACAGGCTGAAATATCCACTGGTGCGCAGCCGGCTGGTCCGGCACTGGCGCGAGGCGCGCAAGACCATGGCGCCGGTCGCGGCGTGGGCGTCGATCGTCGAAGACCCAGCCAAGCGCAACGACTACCAGCGCGTGCGCGGACTGGGCGGGTTCGTGCGCTCGGACTGGAACGAGGTCAACGAGATCGTCGCGGCAGCCAACGTCTACACGGTCAAGACCCACGGGCCGGATCGGGTGATCGGCTTCTCGCCGATCCCGGCGATGTCGATGGTGTCCTACGCCGCAGGTTCGCGTTACCTGTCGCTGATCGGCGGCGTGTGCATGAGCTTCTACGACTGGTATTGCGACCTGCCGCCGTCGAGTCCGCAGACCTGGGGCGAGCAGACCGACGTGCCGGAAAGCGCGGACTGGTACAACTCCACCTTCCTGATGATGTGGGGCTCGAACGTGCCGCAGACGCGCACGCCCGACGCCCATTTCATGACCGAGGTCCGCTACAAGGGCGCGACCACGGTGACGGTCACGCCGGACTACAGCGAGGCGTCGAAATTCGCCGACATCTGGCTCAATCCCAAGCAGGGCACAGACGCCGCGCTCGCGCTGGCGATGGGCCATGTGATCCTCAGGGAATGGCATCTCACCGGCAAGAGCGCGTATTTCGAGGACTATTGCCGGCGCTATACCGACATGCCGTTCCTGGTGACCCTGCGGAAGACCGGCGACGGCTATGTGCCGGACCGCATGCTGCGCGCTTCCGACCTGCCCGGCGCGCTCGGGCAATCCAACAATCCCGAGTGGAAGACCGTCGCGGTCGACCAGGCCCGGAGCGATGCGCTGGTCTGCCCGGTCGGCTCGATCGGCTTCCGCTGGGGCGAAACCGGCAAGTGGAACATCGAGGAAAAGGACGGCGCAGACGGAGCGGAGACGAAACTGCGTCTGAGCCTGATCGACATCAGGGACGATATCGCTCCGGTCGGTTTCCCCTATTTCGGCAATGCGAAGCACGATCATTTCGCCGGCACCGACCATGACGACGTGCTGTGGCGCAACGTGCCGGTGAAAACCGTCGAGACGCAGAACGGCCCTGTGCCGGTCGCTTCGGTCTACGATCTGTTCGTCGCGAATTACGGGCTTGATCGCGGGCTCGGCGGCGGGAATGTCGCCGAATCCTACGACGACGACGTGCCCTACACTCCGGCATGGCAGGAGCGCATCACCGGGGTCGCCCGTGACAAGGTGATCTCCGTGGCACGCCAGTTCGCGGAGAACGCGCACAAGACCGAGGGCCGCTCGATGGTCATCGTCGGAGCGGCGCTCAACCACTGGTACCACATGGACATGATCTACCGCGGCATCATCAACATGCTGGTGATGTGCGGGTGCGTCGGCAAACCCGGCGGGGGCTGGTCGCATTATGTCGGACAGGAGAAGCTGCGGCCGCAGACCGGCTGGCTGCCGCTCGCCTTCGCCCTCGATTGGAACCGCCCGCCGCGGCAGATGAACAGCACCTCGTTCTGGTACAACCACACCGACCAGTGGCGCTACGAGAAGCTGGCGGTCGACGAAATCGTCTCGCCGCTGGCTCCGGAAGGCGAATGGGAGGACCTGAGCCTCATCGACTTCAACGTCCGTTCGGAACGCATGGGCTGGTTGCCCTCCGCCCCGCAACTGGAGACAAATCCACTGGAGGTCGCCCGGGCCGCCGGCGACGGCGATCCGGTGGCGGCGGCGGTCGACGGGCTCAAGGCAGGCACCCTGCGCCTGTCCTGCGAAGATCCGGACAATCCGAAAAACTGGCCGCGCAACCTGTTCGTCTGGCGGTCCAACCTTCTCGGGTCGAGCGGCAAGGGGCATGAGTATTTCCTGAAGCATCTGCTGGGCACCCAGCACGGCGTGCAGGGCAAGGAACTCGGCGAATCGGGCGGCCGGAAACCGGTCGAGGTCGCCTGGCACGACGCCGCGCCGGAAGGCAAGCTCGACCTGCTGGTCACGCTCGACTTCCGCATGTCGACGACCTGCCTCTACTCGGACATCGTGCTGCCGACGGCGACCTGGTACGAGAAGAACGATCTCAACACGTCGGACATGCACCCCTTCATCCACCCGCTGTCCGCGGCGGTCGATCCGGTGTGGGAGACGCGCAGCGACTGGGAGATCTTCAAGGGCATCGCGAAGAAATTCTCCGAGGTCGCCGAAGGGGAACTGGGCACGGAGCGCGACCTCGTGCTGGTGCCGACCCTGCATGACACTCCAATGGAACTGGCGCAGGCGACCGGTGTCACGGACTGGAAGAAGGGCGAGTGCGACGCCGTTCCGGGCAAAACCATGCCGAACATGGTCGTCGTCGAGCGCGACTATCCGAGCACCTACAAGAAATTCACCGCGCTCGGTCCGCTGATGGCGAAGGCCGGCAACGGCGGCAAGGGCATCAGCTGGAACACCGAGGACGAAGTCGCCTTCCTGAAGCAGCTGAACGGCGAAGTCCGCGAGGACGGCGTCTCGAAGGGCCTGCCGAAGATCGATACCGATATCGACGCGACCGAGGTCGTCCTGGCGCTGGCGCCGGAGACCAACGGCCATGTTGCGGTCAAGGCGTGGGCGGCGCTGGGCAAGGCCACCGGCCGCGAGCACGAGCACCTGGCGGCGGCGCGCGAGGAGGACAAGTTGCGCTTCCGCGATCTGCAGGCGCAGCCGCGCAAGATCATCTCCTCGCCGACCTGGTCTGGCGTCGAGGCGGAAAACGTCACCTACACCGCCGGCTACACCAACGTCCACGAACTGATCCCGTGGCGCACGCTCAGCGGGCGGCAACAGCTCTATCAGGATCATCTGTGGATGCGCGCCTTCGGCGAACAGCTGTGCGTGTACAAGCCGCCGGTCGATACGAAAACGATCCGGCCGATCATCGACGACAAGGACAACGGCAGTCCGCAGGTCGTGCTGAATTTCATCACGCCGCACCAGAAATGGGGCATTCACAGCACCTACACCGACAACCTCCTGATGCTCACGCTGTCGCGCGGCGGGCCGATCGTGTGGATCAGCGAAGTCGACGCCCGCAAGGCCGGCATCGAGGACAATGACTGGATCGAGGCCTACAACGCCAACGGGGCCCTGGTCGCCCGCGCTGTCGTCAGCCAGCGGGTGCCGGAGGGCATGACGCTGATGTACCACGCCCAGGAGAAGATCGTGAACGTGCCGGGCAGCGAAGTGACCGGATCGCGCGGCGGCATCCACAATTCGGTCACCCGCGCGACGGTCAAGCCGACCCACATGGTCGGCGGCTACGCGCAGCAGTCCTACGGCTTCAACTACTACGGCACCGTCGGCTCGAACCGCGACGAGTTCGTGATCGTGCGCAAGATGCAGACGGTCGACTGGATGGAAGGTCCCTATCGGGCCCCCGAAATGAACGCGGCGACGGAGGCGGCGGAATGAAGATTCGCGCGCAGATCGGCAAGGTCCTGAACCTCGACAAGTGCATCGGCTGCCACACCTGCTCGGTGACCTGCAAGAATGTCTGGACCAGCCGCGAAGGCATGGAATACGCCTGGTTCAACAATGTCGAGACCAAGCCCGGCGTCGGCTATCCCAAGGAGTGGGAGAACCAGGAGGTCTGGAACGGCGGCTGGGTCCGCAAGAAGAACGGCCGCATCGTGCCGAAGATGGGCGGCAAGCTGCGCATCCTGGCGAAGATCTTCGCCAATCCGGACATGCCGCAGATCGACGACTATTACGAGCCCTTCACCTTCGACTACGAGCATCTGCACAACGCGCCCGAATCCCAAGCGCCGCCGACGGCGCGGCCGCGCTCGCTGATCAGCGGCGAGCGCATGGACAAGGTGAAATGGGGCCCGAACTGGGAGGAAATCCTCGGCGGCGAATTCTCCAAACGCAGCAAGGACGTGAATTTCGAGGCGCTCGAAAAGGACATCTACGGCCAGTTCGAGAACACCTTCATGATGTACCTGCCGCGGCTGTGCGAGCACTGCCTGAACCCGAGCTGCGTCGCGGCCTGCCCGTCGGGGGCGATCTACAAGCGCGAGGAGGACGGCATCGTCCTGATCGACCAGGACAAGTGCCGCGGCTGGCGCATGTGCGTCTCGGCCTGCCCCTACAAGAAGATCTATTACAACTGGCGGTCCGGGAAGTCGGAGAAGTGCATCTTCTGCTATCCGCGCATCGAGGCGGGGCAGCCGACGGTCTGTTCGGAAACCTGCGTCGGGCGCATCCGCTATCTCGGCGTGCTGATGTACGACGCCGACCGGATCGAGGAGGCCGCGGCGGCGGAAGATCCCCAGGACCTGTACCAGGCGCAGCTCGACATCTTCCTCGACCCGTTCGACCCCGCCGTGATCCGGCAGGCGCTGGAAGACGGGGTACCCCAGGCCTGGATCGACGCGGCGCAGCGCTCGCCGGTCTGGCGCATGGCGATGGACTGGAAGGTCGCCTTCCCGCTCCATCCGGAATACCGCACCCTGCCGATGGTCTGGTACGTGCCGCCGCTCTCGCCGATCCAGTCGGCGGCCGAGGCGGGCGCATTGGGCCTGAACGGCGCCATCCCGGACGTGTCGCAACTGCGCATCCCGCTCCGCTACCTAGCCAACATGCTGACGGCGGGCGACGAGGCGCCGGTCAAACTGGCCCTGGAGCGGATGCTCGCCATGCGGGCCTACATGCGGGCCAAGCATGTCGACGGCACGCGCGAAATACGCGTCCTCGAGCAGGTCGGGCTCACCGAAACCGATATCGAGGACATGTACCAGACCATGGCGATCGCGAACTTCGAGGACCGGTTCGTGATCCCGACCACGCACCGCGAATATGCCGAAGAGGCCTTCGACCTGCGCGGCGAGTGCGGCTTCAGCTTCGGCGACGGCTGCAGCGGCGGCAGCGGCAAGCTCGACCTGTTCAGCCACGAGGTCCGGGTCGGGCCGAGCGCCGGCGGCCGGGCGGACCGGGTCGGCGCGCCCCGATGAAGACCCGATGATGAAGACCGGCCGATGAAGACCTACCGGGCCCTGGCGGCCCTGCTGCACTATCCCTCTGCCGAACTGGCCGAGGCGGCGGGCGAGGTCGCCGCCCTGGTCAAGGCGGAGGCGCGCCTGTCCCGGCAGGCCGCGGCGGCGCTCGACCGGCTGGCGGCCCAGCTGACCCTCGGCGACCTGCTGAGCGCGCAGGAGGCCTATGTCGGCCTGTTCGACCGGTCGCGCAGCCTGTCCCTGCACCTGTTCGAGCATATCCACGGCGAATCCCGCGACCGCGGCCAGGCGATGGTCAACCTGGCGGCCCATTACGAGGCCCACGGTTACAGCATCGACTCGAACGAACTGCCCGACTATCTGCCGCTGTTTCTCGAATTTCTCTCCCTGGTCGAGCCGCGCGAGGCGGCGGATCTGCTGGCCGACGTGGCCCACATTCTCGCCGCGATCCGCATTCGGCTGGAGCAGCGCGGCAGCGACTATGCCGGGGTCTTCCGGGCGCTCGAGGAACTGGCCGCCAGGAAACCCGACCGGGCCGCCGTCGACAGCCTCCTGGAACGGGACCGGGCGCCGGAAGACGAAGCGGCCGACCTCGACAAGGAATGGGAGGAGGCGCCGGCCTTCGACGGCGCCCCGGCAGGAACCCCGGACGGCGGCTGCGCGGCGGCGCGCGACACCCTCAACCGCATGGCGGAGCTTGCGGCGGCCCCCCACGAGCACGGACAGGGCCCGCACGGAAACGGCCCGCCCCGGCAGGACGGAGCATGATCATGGGCGACTGGTTCCATATCCTCGTCTTCGGCTACTACCCCTATTTCGCGGCCACGGTGTTCCTGGCCGGCAGCCTGATCCGCTTCGACCGCGAGCAATACACCTGGCGCAGCGGGTCGAGCCAGCTGCTGCGGCGCCGGCAGCTCATCATGGGCAGCGTGCTGTTCCATGTCGGCATCCTGATGCTGTTCCTCGGCCATCTCGTCGGCCTGCTGACGCCCAAGGAGATCTACCACGCCGTCGGCCTCAGCTCCGGTGCCAAGCAGATGCTGGCGATCGTCGCCGGCGGCATCTTCGGCATCGTCTGCTTCATCGGCCTTTCCATGCTGCTGCACCGGCGCCTCGCCGACCCGCGCATCCGCCGCACGTCGAGCGTCATGGACATCGCGATCCTGGCCCTGCTGTGGGTCCAGCTCGTGCTCGGCATGGCGACCATCCCCTTCTCCTGGGCGCACCGGGAGGGCGGCGAGGTCATGGTCGCCCTGTCGCTGTGGGCGCAGAAGATCGTCACCTTCCAGGCCGACGCGGCGGACTATGTCGCCGACGTCCACTGGGTCTACCAGCTGCACATCTTCCTCGGCGTCACCGTCTTCCTGGTCTTCCCGTTCAGCCGCCTGGTCCATATCTGGAGCGCGCCGGTCGGCTATCTCGGGCGGCGCGGCTATCAGGTGGTGCGCACCCGGGAAGGCCGCCGCCCGGCCTGAATCGAATATGCCTGATCCGGACAGACCCGCTCCGACCATGCCCGATCCGAACCCGCCCGATCCGCCCGCGGCCGATCCGACAACGCCCGGTCCGCCGGCAGCCGCGATCCGCGTCAATGATCGCTGCATCGACGAGGATGCGATCCTGCGCGAGATGCAGTATCACCCGGCGGAGAATGTCGCCGCCGCCCGCCATGCCGCGGCCGAATGGCTGGTCATCCGGGCCCTGCTGCTGGACCGGGCGCGCGCCCTCGGCCTCGACTCGGCGGACGACGGGGCGGACGAGGCGGCGGCGGTCCAGGCCGTGATCGAGCGCGAGGTCGACGTGCCGGCGCCGGCCGAGGCCGAATGCCGCCGCTACTACGACAACAACCCGGCGCGCTTCCGCAGTGCCGACCTGGTCGAGGCGGCGCACATCCTGCTGGCCGCCGCGCCCGACGACGCGGACGGGCGCGCCAAAGCCGAGGCGCAGGCCGCGGAGCTGATCGACCGGCTGGCCGCCGCGCCGGAGCGCTTCGGCGAGCTGGCGCAGGCGCATTCAGCCTGCGATTCGCGGCACAATGACGGCCGGCTCGGCCAGCTGTCGCGCGGCGATACGGTGCCGGAGATGGAGACTTTCCTGTTCAACCTGGAGGAGGGGCAGATCTCGCCGGTCCCGGTCAGGACTCGCTACGGCGTCCATGTCGTGCGCGTCGACAAGCGCGTGGCCGGCCGGGCGCTGCCCTACGAGGCGGTCGCCGGCAAGGTGGCCGACTATCTGCAGGAGGCGTCCTGGCGCCGCGCCTTCCGGCAGTATGTCCAGCTGCTCGCCGGCGACGCCCGCATCACCGGCTTCGACATCGCCGCCGCGGAGTCGCCGCTGGTTCAATAACACGCGGCGGCGCACCGAACGCCCTCGCATTCGGTTCAGGATTCCGCCCCGGCCGCTGGATACCGCGGGTCGGCGGTCAAGCCTCCGACAGCATCGTCACCGCAGCGAAGCGGCGCGGGCCGGCCGACCCGAACACGCACCTAATGCGCCAGCACCGCTAGCATGAGCAGCGCAACGATGTTGGTGATCTTGATCATCGGGTTGACCGCAGGCCCAGCGGTGTCCTTGTAGGGATCGCCGACGGTATCGCCCGTCACGGCGGCCTTGTGGGCCTCGCTGCCCTTGCCGCCATGGTTGCCGTCCTCGATGTATTTCTTGGCATTGTCCCAGGCGCCGCCGCCGGCGGTCATCGACAGGGCGACGAACAGGCCGGTCGCGATCACACCCAGCAGCATGGCGCCGACGCAGGACAGGGCCGCCGACTTGCCGCCGATCCCCCAGATCACCAGGAACAACACGATCGGGGAGAGGACCGGTAGCATCGACGGCACGATCATCTCCTTGATCGCGGCCTTGGTGAGCAGGTCGACGCAACGGCCGTATTCCGGCTTGCCGGTGCCTTCCATGATGCCGTCGATCTCGCGGAACTGGCGGCGCACCTCCATGACGACCGCTCCGGCGGCCCGGCCGACTGCCGTCATGCCGAGCGCGCCGAACAGGTAGGGCAGCAGGCCGCCGACGATCAGGCCGACCACGACGTACGGATTGGACAGCGCAAAGTTCACCGTCACGTCCTTGAAGAAAGGCACCTCCGCCGTCTTGAAGTAGGCGATGTCCTGCGTGTAGGCGGCGAACAGGACCAGCGCGCCGAGGCCGGCCGAACCGATGGCATAGCCCTTGGTTACCGCCTTGGTGGTGTTGCCCACGGCGTCCAGCGCGTCGGTTGTGTTGCGCACCTCTTCTTCCAATTCCGCCATTTCGGCGATGCCGCCGGCATTGTCGGTGACCGGGCCGTAGGCGTCGAGCGCCACGACCATGCCGGCGAGCGCCAGCATTGCGGTAACGGCAATGGCGATGCCGAACAAACCGGCCACCAGATAGGTCGCCAGAATGGCCACGCAGATGATGATCGCCGGCAGGGCCGTGGCTTCCATCGAGATGGCGAGGCCCTGGATCACGTTCGTGGCATGCCCGGTCTCCGAAGATTTGGCGACCGAGCGAACCGGCCGGTAATCCGTGCCGGTGTAGTATTCCGTCACCCAGATGATCAGGCCGGTGACGACCAGACCGATCACGGCGCAGACGAACAGGTCCATGCCGGTGAAGGCGGTGCCGCCGGCCTCGAAGGCCGTATCGAAGCCGAGGACGAGTTCGGTGACGATGGCGATGCCGACAAGCGACAGGACGGCTGCCGCGATGAAGCCCTTGTAGAGCGCACCCATGATGCTGCCGGACGCGCCGAGCCGGACGAAGTAGGTGCCGACGATCGAGGCGATGATGCAGACGCCGCCGATCGCGAGCGGATAGATCAGTCCCGCCTGCATGCCGAAGATCAGCGCCAGCACCATGGTGGCGACGACGGTCACGGCGTAGGTCTCGAACAGGTCGGCCGCCATGCCGGCGCAGTCGCCGACATTGTCGCCGACATTGTCGGCGATCACGGCCGGGTTGCGCGGATCGTCTTCCGGAATGCCGGCTTCGACCTTGCCGACCAGATCGGCGCCGACATCGGCGCCCTTGGTGAAGATGCCGCCGCCGAGACGGGCGAAAATCGAGATCAGGGAAGCGCCGAAGCCGAGCGCCACCAGCGCGTCGACCAGGCCGCGCTGGTCCATGCCCAAAGCGTTCAGGACGAGCAGGTATCCGGCGACCGCCAGCAGGGCGAGGCCGGCCACCAGCATCCCCGTAACCGCGCCCGCCTGGAAAGCGATCTTCAGCCCCTGGGCAAGCCCCTGGCGCGCCGCTTCGGCCGTTCGGACATTGGCCCGGACCGACACATTCATGCCGATATAGCCGGCTGCGCCGGACAGGATGGCGCCAATTGCGAAACCGACGGCAACCCACACGCCGAGCAGCAGGGCCACGATGATCGCGATTGCGACGCCGGCCACGGCGATCGTCAGATACTGGCGGTTGAGATAGGCCCGCGCGCCTTCCTGAACGGCGGCGGCGATTTCCTGCATCCTCTCGTTGCCCGCCCCGGCCGACAGCACCATGCGACTGGTGACAATGCCGTAGACGACCGCAAGCAGCGCGCAGACGAGCGCGAAATACGGTACCCAATCCATTTCAGGAATGTCCTCTTCCCAAGATTCTCTTCGCGGAGTCCGTTCGGAGGCCCGGCCAACGCCGGGACTCCACCATATGCGGCTTCCGATGAAGCCCGGCCCCGTTGCCGGTCATTGCCGGGCGCATGGCCGGCGGATCGATCTCCGACGCGCCTCGGCGCGCACGGCGACGCGGCCGGACAATGCCGAAACGATCAAGGGCGAGCAATGTGACAAGTTTGCGGCGCAAGCCTGCACGGGCGGCCTAGCGGTGCCGCCATCCGGTTCGCGCGACCGGAACGGGCGCCCCGTCCCGGTCGAGCACCTGTATGCCTGAGCCCGCCCTCATTCTGCCGATTCGGGTGACGGGCGTTTCCGTTTTCCGGGCGGTCCCCCTGACCGCGTCCCGCCGATCCGGCGGCGCCGTAAATGCAAGTTCGTAGTCGTCACCCGCCACGATCCGCTCGGTCTCGGGAAAGGAGGATGCCTCGGCGGCATCGGACCGCGGCACGTCCGCCAGCAGAATTTCGGCCGCAAGGCCCGACGCCCGGGCCAGATGGCCGAGATCCGCAACCAGCCCGTCGGACACGTCCAGGCACGCGGTCGCGGTGCCGACCAGGGCCGGACCGAGTTCGACCCGGGGTTCGGGAAGCCGGTAGCGGTCGACGGCAAACCGGCGCTGAGCGGCATCGAGTCCGGTCGCCTCGCCGCGGCAGACCTGCAGGCCGAGGCCGCCGTCGCCGATCGTTCCCGTGACCCAGACATCATCGCCGGCCGCCGCGCCGCCGCGACGCAGTGGCGGGCCGTGCGCGAGGCGGCCGATTGCGGTGACCGCGAGCATAGCCGGCCCGGCGCCGCCGACCGTATCGCCGCCGATCAGAGTGACGCCGTAGCGCGCCTGGTCCGCCGCCAGCCCCCGCGCCATGGCGGCGACCCATTCGTCGTTCCGGTCTTCCGGAATCCGGAGCGCCAGGGTGTAGACCTCCGGCGTCGCGCCCATCGCCGCCAGATCGGACAGGTTCACCCGCAGCGCCTTTTGCGCGACCCGGTCGGGCGGATCGTCCGGCCGGAAGTGCGTTCCCTCGACAAGAGCGTCGGTCGTGACGATGCGGTCCGCGCCGTCGGAGACGCCGAACAGGGCGGCATCGTCGGTCAGTCCGAACGCGCCGGACCGGCTGGTCGCCAGGGGCGCAAAATGGCGGGCTATGAGGTCAAACTCGCCCGACCGGGCGCTTCGCGCCGCCACGGCCTCAGGCCTCCGGCCCGGCCTTGCCTGCCGTCGGAGCGGAATTCCGGATATCCATGGCTTCCGACGCTTCGGGTTCTTCGCCAAACTCCCCGGATCTCAGGGTCCGGGCCAGGCGATCGAGCACGCCGTTTACAAAGGCGGGCTCGCGCTTGTCGAAGAAACCCCTGGCGACATCGACATATTCGGCGATGACGACGCGGGCCGGCGTTTCCACCCGGCCGAGCAGTTCCCAGGCGCCGGCATTGAGCACCGCGACGAGGACGCGGTCCATCCGCTCCAGCGACCAGTTTTCGGACAGCGACTCCCCGATCATCCGGTTGAGCGCCGCCCGGTCGCCGCAGGCGCCGCGAACGATTTCCTCGAACAGCGCCTTGTCGGCGACGGCGGCCGGGCCCGCCTCGCGCATCCGGTGCAGATGGAATTCGTCGACGACGTCGTCCGGCGCGGCATCCGTGGCGCTGAGTTGATACAGCGCCTGCACGGCTGCAATCCGGGCTTGCGTCCGTCGATCGTGTCGCCGGTCGTGCTGGCGGGCAGCCGGGCGGCCGGACCCGGCCTCGGGACGAGCGTCGCTGGTCCCTGCCGGGGCCGCCGCCATGGCCTCAGGTGCCGGTGAAGCGGCGCTTCACCTCGATCATGCGCAAGCAGGCGACAACGGCGTCGCGGCCCTTGTTCTTTTGCTTCGGATCGGCCCGGACGACAGCCTGTTCCCGGTTTTCCGTCGTGAGGATGCCGTAGCCGATCGGTGCGCGCTTGTGCAACGCCAGTTCCTGCAGGCCGCGCGCGCTTTCGGAGCAGACATAGTCGTAGTGGGTGGTTTCGCCGCGAATCACGCAACCCAGAGCCACGAAACCGTCGAACCGGTCGAGAGCGAAATTGATCGTCGCCGGAATTTCGAACGTGCCCGGCACGTCGATCCGTTCCCAGGTTGCGCCCACCTCGGTCAGCGCCGCTTCGGCGCCCAGCACCAGCAGGTCGGCGATATCGGTGTAAAACCGCGCCTCGACGATGAGAATGTGGGGCGGACGGGAATTCATGCGGGCGCCCGGTTCTAGTCGGCCGGGATCGGCCGGCGTTCGCCGATCGAAAGATCGTAACCGTCCAGACCGATCACGGTGCGGTTGCTGTTGGTCAGGAGGATCATGTCGCGGATGCCGAGATCCGTCAGTATCTGTGCACCGACGCCGTAGTTGCGCAACTCGCCCTGCGGTCCGTCAGCCTTGTCGCCAACCGATGCGCGGTTTCCCAGATGGCCCGATGTTGCCAGCGACAAAGGCTCACGGATCAGCACGGCGGCGCCGCGGCCGGCATTACCGATCATGCCCATGGCGCGCTGAAGTTCGCCCGACTTGCCCGTGCCGGCCTGGTACAGGAGATCGCTGAATACGTTGAGCGCATGCATCCGGACCATGACCGGCGCGCCGTCCGCGACATCGCCCTTGACCAGTGCGATATGCTCGGTGCCGGAAATCCGGTTGCGGTAAATGATGGCGCGGAAAGTGCCGCCGAAATCCGATGTGAAATCGCCTTCTTCCACCCGCTCGACGATCTTGTCGAAGCGTCGGCGATAGGCGATCAGATGCTCGATCGATCCGATTTTCAGGCCGTGGAATTGCGCGAAGGCGACCAGTTGGGGCAGCCGCGCCATTGAGCCGTCCTCATCCATGATCTCGCAGATCACGCCGGACGCGTGCAGGCCGGCCAGCCGCGCCAGATCGACCGCCGCTTCGGTATGCCCGGTCCGCACCAGCACGCCGCCGTCGCGCGCGACCAGCGGGAACACATGGCCGGGCGTCGTGATCGCGCTGGCGTCCGACGCCTCGTCGATCGCGACCGCGATGGTGTGCGCCCGGTCATGGGCGGAGATGCCGGTCGTCACCCCTTCCCGCGCTTCGATCGAAACGGTAAACGCCGTCGAGAACCGGCTGTTGTTCTTCTGGGGCATCAACTGGAGGCCGAGATGGGCCGCCCGTTCGCCGGTCATGGCGAGGCAGATCAGGCCGCGGCCGAACTTGGCCATGAAATTGATCGTCTCCGGCGTCGCCTTCTCCGCCGGGATGACCAGGTCGCCTTCGTTCTCCCGGTCCTCGTCGTCGACCA
This sequence comes from Rhodospirillaceae bacterium, assembly GCA_009840595.1. GTDB lineage: Bacteria > Pseudomonadota > Alphaproteobacteria > Bin65 > Bin65 > Bin65. Next base: position 61,637 of record VXNK01000080.1, read on the forward strand.
GGATGAACATCTTGCCCTTGCGCGCGTCTTCGATGATCTCCTCGATCGGCGACAGAAAGGCGAGGTCGTCGGCCGCGCGGCGCACGTCCTGCTTCGAAACCACGCTCAGACGGTCGCGAACGCTCACGCCGAAGACTCCCCGCTCGCCGATTCAAAGGCCAACATGCGCTGAACGTAGCGCGCCATCAGGTCCACTTCCAGATTGATCGCGCCGCCCTGCTGCAAATCGCCCAAGGTCGTCACGGTCAGCGTGTGCGGAATCAGGTTTACGAAAAACCGCGTGTCGGCGCCGTCTTTCACCGCATTGACCGTCAGCGAGACGCCGTCCACGGCGACCGAGCCCTTCGGTGCAATGTAGCGGCTGACCGCCCGGTCGACGGCGAAACCGAAGACCTCGCTGCCCGATGCCGGTTCGCGCGACTCCACCCGGCCGACCGTATCGACGTGGCCGGCAACGATATGCCCGCCCAGTTCGTCTTGCGCGCGCAGGGCCCGCTCCAGGTTGATGCGCCGGCCTTCGCGCCAGTCGCCCAGGGTGGTGCAGGAGAGGGTTTCGTCCGACGCCTGCACGGCAAACCAGTCCGGCCCGGTTTCAACCACTGTCAGGCAGACGCCGCTGCACGCGATCGAGGCGCCGATGGCGACACCGGTCGTGTCGTACGCCGTGCCGATCTCGAACCGCGTGTCACCGCCGGCCGGCCGCGTGCGGCGGCGGATGCGGCCGATATCGGTTACGATTCCGGTGAACATGGGCCGTCCTTCGCCAGGTCGCCGCACGCATGCCCGTCGCGATGCCAGATTTCCAGCAGATCGTCGCCGCAGGCCTCGCGGGAATGCAAGCGCCATGCGGCGGCGTCGGTCAGGCGATCGAGGCCGAGTTCGCCGACCGCCGGCCGGGCGTCGCTGCCCAGCACTGCGCCAGCGCGAAACCAGTAAAGCCGGTCGACGAGACTGGTACACATCAGGCTTGCGGCCACCTGCCCGCCGCCTTCGACCAACACATCGTTCAACCCCTCACCGCCGAGCGCGGCGGCAACGATATTCGGATCGGGCCGGCCCGTGCTGTCGGCAACAACGGAAAACCGGCGGACCGGCGTTGCCGCCGGCGCTTGCCCAGCGGTCGAAAACTGCCAAACGGGGTGTTCGGCCGCGGTTTGGACCAAGCGGCAGTCCGCTGGCAGCCGGGCCTGCGAATCGAGGACGATGCGACGGGTTTGCCGCGTGACGCCGGGCAGGCGGCAGGTGAGCAGCGGATCGTCTGCCAGCGCGGTGCCGATGCCGATTATGACGGCGTCGTGCACCGCGCGCAGTGCGTGCCCGCGCGCCCGGGCCAACGGGCCGGTGATCCACTGGCTGTCGCCGCCAGCCGTCGCGATGCGCCCGTCCAGGCCGGTTGCCAGCTTGAGCGAGAAACGCGGGCGCCCTGCCCGCTGACGCATGAGATAGCCGCCGAGATTCTCGGCGGCTTCTTCTGCACAAATGCCATTCGTTACTGCGATTTCGCTCTGCTTGAGCAGGGCCAATCCCTGTCCGGCGACGCGGCTGTCCGGATCGCCCAGTGCGGTCACGACACGCGCAACGCCGGCCTCGATCAGGGCGTCGGCGCAGGGCGGTGTGCGGCCGCTATGGGCGCAGGGCTCCAGGGTGACATAGGCGGTGGCTCCTCGAGCCGCAGCACCGGCCCGGCGCAGCGCTTCGGTTTCCGCATGCGGCCGTCCGCCCGGCTGCGTCCAGCCGCGCCCGACGACGCAGCCGTCCTTGACCAGGACGCAACCGACCGATGGATTGGGCGCGGTCGTGCCGAGGCCTCGCCGGCCCAAGGCCAGCGCCGTCTTCATCCAGCGGCGGTCTGCGGCGCCGTCGCTCAATCTTCGACCGCCGGTTCCTCTTCCCGCTCGCCCAGGCTGCCGAGGAACTGCTCGAAATCCCTGGCTTCGCGGAAGTTCTTGTAGACCGAGGCGAAGCGGACGTAAGCGACCTGGTCGAGGCCGGCGAGCGCCTCCATCACAAGCTCGCCGATATGCTTGGCGGGAATGTCCGATTCGCCGGAACTCTCCAGCCGGCGGGTGATCGAATTGACGATCCGGTCGATCCGGTCTTCCTCGATCGGCCGCTTGCGCAGAGCGATGGAGAGCGAGCGGAACAGCTTGTCGCGATCGAACGGCACGCGCTGTCCGTTCTTCTTGACCACCACGAGATCGCGGAGCTGCACCCGCTCGAACGTCGTGAATCGCGAGCCGCAGGACGCGCAGAACCGGCGGCGCCGGATCGACGAGCCGTCCTCGGTCGGCCGCGAATCCTTGACCTGGGTGTCGTCACCTCCGCAGAACGGACAGCGCATGGCCCCTCTCCTTTTCGACCCCCAACGTCCTCGACCCCAAACGCAGCGCCGCCGGCAGGGCTGCTGTCACGCCGGGCACCTACATCCCCGGATAGACCGGAAAGCGCCGGCACAACGCGAGGACACGTTCCCGGGCCGCCGCTTCGGCTGCCGAATTGTCCTCCGGATGCGCGGCCAGCCCTTCGAGCACATCGGCGATCAGGTCGCCGACCTGCTCGAATTCCGCGACGCCGAAACCGCGGGTCGTTGCGGCCGGCGAGCCGAGACGAATGCCGGAGGTTACGGTCGGCTTCTCGGGATCGAACGGGATCGCGTTCTTGTTGCAGGTGATCCCGGCCCGCTCCAGGCTTTCGTCGGCAATGTTGCCGGTCACCCCCTTGGGCCGCAGATCGACCAGCATCAGGTGGGTATCGGTGCCGCCGGCCACCATGGCGAAACCGCGCTCGACCAGGCGCGCCGACAGCGCCTTGGCATTCGCGACGATGGCCTCGCAGTAGGTCCGGAATTCCGGCGTCAGCGCTTCCTTGAAGGCGGCCGCCTTGCCGGCGATCTGGTGCATCAGCGGCCCACCCTGGGAGCCGGGAAACACCGCGGAGTTGATCTTCTTCGCGAGCGCTTCGTCGTTGGTCAGGATCATGCCGCCGCGGGCGCCGCGCAGGGTCTTGTGGGTCGTCGTCGTCGTGATGTCGGCGACCGGCACCGGGCTGGGATGCACGCCGGCCGCCACCAGTCCGGCGAAATGCGCCATGTCCACCACCAGCGTCGCGCCGACGCTGTCGGCAATCTCCCGGAAGCGGTCGAAATCGATGAAGCGCGGATAGGCCGAACCGCCGGCGATGATGAGCTTCGGCCTGTGTTCCTCGGCCAGCGCCGCGACCTGGTCGTAGTCGATCAGTTGGTCGTCCTCGCGCACGCCGTACTGGACCGCGTTGAACCACTTGCCCGAGAGCGCAGGCGCCGCGCCGTGGGTGAGATGGCCGCCGGCGGCCAGCGACAGGCCGAGGATCGTGTCGCCCGGCTTGAGCAGCGCCATCATCACCGCGGTGTTGGCCTGGGCACCGGAATGGGGCTGCACATTGGCGAATGCGCAGCCGAACAGCCGTTTCGCCCGCTCGATCGCCAGGCTTTCGGCGACATCGACATGGTCGCAGCCGGCATAGTAGCGGCGTGCCGGATAGCCTTCGGCATATTTGTTGGTGAGCACGGAGCCCTGGGCCTCCAGCACGGCGCGGGAGACGATGTTCTCGGACGCGATCAGTTCGATCTGGTCCTGCTGCCGGCCCAGCTCGGCCCGGATGCTGTCGAACAGTTCCGGATCGGACTGGTGCAGCGAGGCGGCGAAGAAGCCGTTGTCGAAGGGCAGGACCGTTGCGGCACCGGGGTTTGTCATCGCGGAAGCTTCCGTTGGGCGATCAACGGCCGGTCAGCCGGCGCCGCTGTCGATCTTGTCAACCCGCGCCGCATGCCGCCCGCCGTCGAATGGCGTGTCGAGGAAAGCGTGCAGCGCGTCGCGGGCCGTCTCCACACCGATCAGCCGCCCGCCCAGCGCCAGCACATTGGCGTTATTATGCTGCCGCGACAGGCGCGCCGAGAGGCTATCGTGACACAGCGCAGCGCGGATGCCGCGGTGGCGGTTGAGCGCGATGCTGATGCCGATTCCGGAGCCGCAGACGGCCACGCCCAACTCCGCCTCGCCCGTTGCAACCGACCGGGCCAGCGCATGGCCGAAATCCGGATAGTCGACCGGCTCGTCGGAGGCCGGCCCCAGATCCAGAACCCTGTGGCCCGAGGACCTCAGGTCGTCGGCCAGGGCGGACTTGAGAACGAAGCCGGCATGATCCGATGCAACGGCTACGGTTTTCGCAGTCAATCGCCGTTCCTTCGATAGCCGGCTTCGGCTTCTCCGCCTTCCGGCCGGCGACGCAAATTCCCGCCCGAACCACCAGATATCGCGGATCGCGCCGGTGCAACGACACGATCTCGTATATCCCTTTCGCAGACTGAAGGCAATTCCGCGCCGGTCCCCGCCGGCCCTTCCCGCTGTCGCAACATATCCCTCAATGCTGCCGGAGTGGCGGCCGGGCCATGGGCAAGATGGAATAAATTGGACGCAACTAAACCGCACCGGAAAACAGACGTGCGTGAATATCGCTTTAAGAAGATCGAATAACAATTTGATTCGATGAAAAGAAACGGGATTTAGGAGAATTGACTCGCGATCAATACTGTGCAATAGAGTGAAATGCGTGCCGGTAGGTTAACGCCGAAAAAGGCGAGCCTGTCGGAATAACCAAGCGCAAGAAAAAAGGACGCGGGGTATGAGTAACGAGCACACGGAGCGTATCTCCCGTGAGGAGATGCTCCGGATGACCACTGATGTCGTCTCGGCTTATGTTGGCAACAACGCGACCGCGACGAACCAGCTTCCGGACCTGATCAAGACCGTCCACGGTTCGCTCAACGCATTGGGCGAAGCGCAGGTGGCCGAGGCGGCGCCGAAACCGGCCGTGCCGGTGCGCCGTTCGCTGACGCCGGAATATCTCGTCTGCCTGGAAGACGGCAAAAAGCTGAAGATGCTGAAGCGCTATCTGCGGACGACCTACGACATGTCGCCGGACGACTACCGCCAGAAATGGGGGTTGCCGGCGGATTATCCGATGGTCGCGCCGAACTACGCCAAGCGCCGTTCGGAATTCGCCAAGCGCATCGGACTCGGCCGCCGGGGGCGCGGCGGACAGCCGGAAGCCCGGGTGACGAACTGATCCGGCATTGAAAAAGCCCGGCGGTTTCCCGCCGGGCTTTTTCTTCCGAGGCTCCGTTGCCGGAGCGGGCTACGGCTATTTCGCGTAGTCGTAGGTGCCCTTGCTCCAGACGTACCAGACGTAGCCGGGCGCGGTCACGTCGCCCTTCTTGTCGAAGCCGATCTTGCCGAGCACCGTGTCGAACTGCTCGGAGCGCAGCACCTTCACAACCTTGGCCAAGTCGGTCGAGCCGGCCTTGGTCACGGCGGCGGCCCAAGCCTGGATCGCCCCGTAGGTATAGAGGGTGTAGCCCTCGGGCTCGTATTTCTGCGCCTTGAACTTGGCGACCACCGGGGCGGCCACGGCGTTCTTGCGCGGATCCGGCGAGAAGGTCATCAGGACGCCCTCGCCCGCATTGCCGGCGATCTTCCAGAACTCGTCGGTAACGAGCGCGTCGCCGGAAACGAGCTGCGGCTTGTAGCCCATCTCATGGGCCTGGCGGATCATCAGCGCGCCCTCGGTGTGGTAGCCGCCGAGATAGAAGACGTCGATACCCGCCGCCTTCATTTTGGAAACCAGCGCGGTATAGTCCTTTTCGCCCGCCGTATAGGCCTCGACCATCGCGGCCTTGCCGCCGGCCTTCTGGTAGTTCTCCAGCGTCGCGTCCATCAGGCCTTTGCCGTAGGCCGTCTTGTCGTGCAGGAAGGCGACCTTCTTGCCCGGATAGTTCTTGTGCAGAAAGGTGCCCGCCACAACGCCCTGCTGGTCGTCGCGACCGCAGACGCGGAACACGTTCGGGCCGCCTTCGTCGGTCAGCTTCGGATTGGTCGAAGCCGGCGAGATCTGCAACACGCGGCCGGCCGTGTAGACCTTGGAGGCCGGGATCGACGAGCCGGAGCAGAAATGGCCGCCCACGAACACGACCTTCTGGCTGACCAGCTTCTTTGCCACGGCCACGGCCTGCTTCGGATCGCAGGCGTCGTCGCCGATTTCCAGCTTGACCTTCTGGCCCAGCACGCCGCCGGCGGCGTTCAGATCCTTGACCGCCTGCTCGGCGCCGCGGCGCATCTGCTCGCCGAAGGAGGCATACTGACCGGTCATCGGCCCAACCGTAGCGATCACGAGCTCGGCCTGCGCCGGCGAGAAGGCCAGCACCGACGCTGCGGCCGCTGCTGCAAACGAAAACTTCAAACGGGTCATTACGGAACTCCTCCCTGTTCGTCGAAGACATGGTTGCCGGCTCCGATCGGCGAGGCGGCGCACGGCCCCTCCAGACTGTCGATTGCCGATCGGAAACGGCAGCAGCGAAGACGGTATTCTATCAAGACGGTCATGCTTCGCAACGCGGAAGCCGAATAACGGGCGGCTCACAATATCGCGAAAGAGCGCTGCCCCCGGGCCGGTCCGCCCGCCTCGCGGGAGGCTACCGCCTGTCGCGCCAGCCGAACGGCCCGGCGCGCTCGTAGAGCCACGGATACTGCGTTACCATCCGGCGCGCCCGGGTGAGCCGGTAGGCCGCGAAGCCGACGGCGATCAGGTACGCCGTATCGATGACATAGCCGGAGACCGACAGGCCGTCGCCGCCGAACAGGCCCCAGACCAGGAAACGGTCGGCAAAACCGAGCATCAGGCCGTAGGGCAGCATCTGCCAGGCCGGCCGCCAGGTGTTGGCCAGCGCCTGCCCGGTCATGAAGGCGGCGAAACCGACAATGATCGCCGTGACGAACAGGGTGACCAGAAGGTCGGGAACCCCGAACAGCGCCGCCATCAGTGCCCCCCTTCCAGATAGGCGGCGCGGACCTCGGCATTGGCCAGCAGCTCCTCCCCGGTCCCGCTCAGGATGATCCGGCCGTTCGCCATGACGTAGCCGCGGTCGGCCAGACGCAGCGCGTGATAGGCGTTCTGCTCGACCAGAAAGACCGTCGTCCCCGCATTGTTGATCTCGGCCACGACTTCGAAAATCTGCTTGACGATCATCGGCGCCAGGCCGAGCGACGGTTCGTCGAGCAGCAGAAGGCGCGGCCGACTCATCAGCGCCCTGCCGATCGCCAGCATCTGCTGCTCGCCGCCGGACAGCGTGCCGCCGCGCTGGTCGGCCCGGTTTCGCAGGATCGGGAACAGGTCGTAGACCCGTTCCAGGTCCCCGTCGAAATGCTCCTCGTCGCCGGTGGTCGCCCCGAGTTGCAAATTCTCCCGCACCGTCATCCGCGGAAAGATGCGCCGGCCCTCCGGCGCCTGCGCCAGCCCCATCCGTACGATTTCGAAGGTTGCCTTGTAGGTGATGTCCACGCCGTCCAGCGTAATCCGGCCGGCCGCGGCCCGCGGATCGCCGCAGACCGTCATCAGCAGGGTCGACTTTCCCGCGCCGTTGGCCCCGATCAGCGTCACGATCTCGCCGCGGCAGACTTCGATATCGACGCCGCGCAGCGCCTGGATGCGGCCGTAGAAGGTCTCGACGCCCCTGATATCGAGCATGACATCCCGGCCAGATCGGGTTTCCGCGCCGGCAGCTTCAGTCATGACGGCGCTCCCGCTCCGCCGGCGTCGTCGGCGGACAGATCCTGCCTGACGATGTCGGGCAGGTCCTCTTCCTCCTCCTCGCCCAGATAGGCGCGGATCACCGCCGGGTCCTGGCGCACGAACTCCGGGTCACCGTCGGAAATCTTGCGGCCGTAATCGAGCACGACGATATGGTCGGAAATCTGCATGACCACGCTCATGTCGTGCTCGATCAGCAGAATGCCGATCCGGTGCTCGTTCCGGATAAAGGTGAGCAACGCGTTGAGATCGGCGCTCTCCCGCGGGTTGAGGCCGGCCGCCGGCTCGTCGAGGCACAGCAGGACCGGCTCGGTGCACATGGCGCGCGCGATCTCGAGCCGCCGCTGGTCGCCGTAGGGCAGGCTGTCGGCATCGTCGTCGGCCCGGTCGACCAGGCCGATCTGCTCCAGCCAGTAGCGCGCCTGCTCGACCGCCTTCTGCTCTTCGCGCCCGTAACCGAAGCCGAACAGCCCGCGCACCGTGTAGCCGGACGCCCGCATCAGCTTGTTGTGCTGGGCGACCACCAGGTTTTCCAGCAGGGTCATCTTCGGGAACAGGCGGATGTTCTGGAAGGTGCGCGCGACACGGGCCTCGCCGGCGATGCGGAAGCCTTCCATGCGCTCCAGATAGGCGGGCGCGCGGCCCTCGCGCTGCAGGGTCAGACGGCCCACCGTGGGCTTGTAAAAGCCGGTCAGGCAGTTGAACACGGTTGTCTTGCCGGCGCCGTTCGGGCCGATGATCGCCGTGATTTTCCGGTCCTCCGCCCGGAAAGAGACGTCGTCGATCGCCACCAGGCCGCCGAAGCGCATGGTCAGATGCTCGACGGTCAGCAAAGGCGCTCCGCCTGCGTTGCCGTTACCCGTGCTGCCGTTCACGGCAGTATCGCCGGGAAGTTCCATTCTCTCCGGCGCCGTCATCCGCCGCTGCCCGTGCTGGCGCGCGCCCGGCGGCCGTGCATGCGGATCGTCGGCTCGCGATGCGCCAGCAGACCGGCCGGCCGCCACAGCATGATCAGCACCATCGAACCGCCGAAGAACAGCATCCGGTATTCCTGCAATTCCCGGAAGATTTCCGGCAGGCCGATCAGCAGGAAGGCCGCGACGACCACGCCGATCTGGCTGCCGAAGCCGCCGAGGACCACGATGGCGAGAATCACCGCCGATTCGATGAAGGTGAAACTCTCCGGGCTGACGAAGGTCTGGCGCGTGGCGAAGAAGGAACCGGCGAAACCGCCGAACATGGCACCGAAGCCGAAGGCCGTCAGCTTGGTGTTGGTCGGGTTGATGCCGAGCGAGCGGCAGGCGATCTCGTCCTCCCGCAACGCTTCCCACGCCCGGCCGACCGGCAGCTTGCGCACGCGCACGGTGAAGAAGTTGGTCGCCAGCGCCATCGCCAGGATGACGAAATAGAGCAGGATCGTCGTGTCCGCCTGGTCGAATTCCCAGCCCATCGCCGTGTGGAACTCGGTCGTGTTCTCGAGCGTCTCCTCGTCCATCTTCGACTGGGTCGAGTAGCCGAGCAGGGAGGGCGGCGGAATGTTGGAAATGCCGTCCGGGCCCTTGGTCAGGCTGTAGAAATTCAGCAGCGTCACCCGGATCATCTCGCCGAAGCCGAGGGTGACGATGGCGAGATAGTCGCCGCGCAGGCGCAGCACCGGGAAGCCGAGCGCGACGCCGGCGAGCGCCGCCATCAGCCCTGCGAAGGGCAGGCAGAGCCAGAAACTGACGCCTTCGGTCCAGCCCAGATCCTGGAGCAGCGGCGAATCCGGCGAGGCGAAGAGCGCAAAGGAATAGGCGCCGACCGCGTAGAAGGCGACGTAGCCGAGGTCGAGCAGCCCGGCGAGCCCGACCACGATGTTCAGGCCCCAGCCGAGCATGATGTAGGTCAGCACCAGCACGGCGATATCGAGATATTGCAGGTTGACGCCGGGCATGAACGGGAACGCCGCGGCGGCGAGGAACAGGACGGCGCCGATCCACAGGGCGTTGCGCTGCACCTGGGCGCTCACCCGGTCCATCAGGGCAGCCTGCTCGTCCGGGGCCGCCCCGTCTTGCGCCCCGTCTTGCGCGGCACCGGCCCCGGACAGAACGGGCCGGCGCTCGCGCGCCATCCGCACGGCCGAACCGATGGCGAATCCGGCCGACAGGACGGCCAGCAGCCATTGCAGCAACTGCGCCTTGAACGGCAGCCAGGGCTGCACGCCGGCGCCGCCGAACAGCAGCGAAACGACCAGCACGGCGGCGACCGCGGCTGCCGAGGCCGCCACGACGCGGTGGTGGCCGTGGCGCATCAGGATCAGCCAGCCGCGGACGACGATCGCGATGGCGACCGCCGAGGCGACGTCGACGAACCGCAGGTCGAGGGCAATGCCGCCGGAGATGTCCTTGATGTGGAAGCCGACCAGCGAGACGGTGAGCGCGAACACGACCAGCGCGGTGCCGCCCAGTTCGATCAGGATGCCCCTGCGGTCGACAGGGCGGCCGGCGTGCGGAATGGTGGCCGCCACCGCCTCAGACCTTCTCGATATCCGGCTTGCCGAGCAGGCCGGTCGGCCGGAAGATCAGCACCAGGACGAGGACCGTGAACGTCGCCACATCTTTGTATTCCAGGTTGAAATACCCGGCGAAGAAGACCTCGATCATGCCGATCAGCAGGCCGCCGAGCATGGCGCCGGGCAGCGAGCCGATGCCGCCCAGCACCGCCGCGGTAAACGCCTTCAGGCCGGTCAGGAAGCCGACGAAGAAATCGGTCGCGCCGTAGCGCAGCATGAAGATCAGGCCGGCGACGGCGGCGAGCGACGCACCGATCACGAAGGTCAGCGCTATGGTGCGGTCGACGTTGATGCCGAGCAGCGCCGCCATGCCCCGGTCCTGCTCGCAGGCGCGCTGCGCCCGGCCGAGCGCGGTGCGGGTGATCAGGACCGTGAAGACGACCATGAGGACGATCGTCAGCACGATGATCAGCATTTGCAGGTAGCTGAGCGAGACCGCATAGGCCTGCCCGGCCTGGTTGGTGGTGTTGACGACCTCGACGCCGCCGGTGATCTGCGGCGGCAGCGGCTTGTTGCGCGCGCCCTGCAGGAGCTGGACGTAGTTCTGCAGGAAGATCGACATGCCGATGGCGGTGATCAGCGCCGCCAGACGCGGCGAGGCGCGCAGCCGCCGGTAGGCGACCCGCTCCAGGGTCCAGCCGTAGACCGCGGTGAACATCATCGCCGCGAGCAGCACGAGCAGGATCGCCAGCGGCAGCCAGACGCCGCCGGCGAGGCCGAGCAGCAGGAAGACGATGAGCGAAACGAAGGAGCCGATCATGAAGATTTCGCCGTGGGCGAAATTGATCATGCCGATGATGCCGTAGACCATCGTGTAGCCGATGGCGACCAGGCCGTAGATTGCGCCCAGCGTGACGCCGTTGATCAGCTGATCGAGGAAATAGGCGACGTGATACATGGCCTAGCGCGGCGCCGGCCGGCCGCCCCGGGGCGTGACGCTCCGGGCCGTGCCGCCGGAAGGCGACTCTGCAAATCCGGCCATGGCGGCTGTCGCTCCTCCGATTCGGCGTATTATAGGGCGGGCCCGGCGCCGCGCCGCAGGCCGGGCCCTCTGCGGGAACCGCGCAACATTAGCCGGCCCGCCGTGCCATGCAAGCGCGTTCGCGTCCGGCCATTCGCATCCGGCGCGGGCGCGCCGGCCGGCTGCCGGCCGCCGCCGTCTTGACAGCCGCGCGGCGCGTTCCATACATAGCGCCTCCGGCGGGCGATGCTGGCGGGCAATGCCGGGCCGCTGGCGTTCGCCGGCGGAATCCCGGTCACCCGCGCAGGCGGCGCAGCGGGCCGGCAAAACAGGGCGCGTAGCTCAGCGGGAGAGCACTGTCTTCACACGGCAGGGGTCGCTGGTTCGAACCCAGCCGCGCCCACCAATGTTTTCAAAGACTTAGCCGAACTATTCCACCTGTAGTCGCGGTGAATAACTGTGACATGTCACAGAAACGCGGCTCGCCATGATCGCGGCGGATGGGCCGACTCGCTTGGCGGCGGGTACATCTTCAACAAAAAAGGTGATGTCTGGATGCGAAAGGATCCGTCCGAACATGCTCTCGCAGCTATAAAGGCAGGATTGTCGCTTGTTCCGGGAGTGGGCGGAGCGCTGGCGAGCCTGGTAAGCGACTACATCCCGACCGCTACCGAGAAATCCCGAGCTCGCGCGACCGAACTTCTTCGCAAGCGCCTCAATGAGCTTGGAGAGCGTATTGACGTTGAAGCGGTCGACAAAGACGAATTCGCAGAGTTGTTCAAGTCTTGCTATCTGTCCATCGTGCGAAGTCATCGTGACGAGAAGTTGAGGGCGGCTACCGCGATACTCGCGAATCTCCTCTTGCGAGAAGGTGACCCGGACAAACTCACCTACACGGAATTAGATCATTTTTCCCGATGCGTAGAGACGCTTTCCAGCGGCGCAGTCGAGGTGCTCGCGACTGTTGTACAGGGGGCTAGTTTAGAAAGACGCCAGAAAGCGGCGGCAAAACTTCTTAGAATGAACTTCGGCGATATCCACAAGCGACTTCCTCAACACTCGCCGGAACTGTTGTTAGGTCTAGTTGCAGAGTTGCATGGGGCGAATCTTCTCCATCGCGGTAACACTCCTATGATTGAATTGGGACACTATGAAAACTATCCGGTGACACTCACGCCACTGGGCCTCCGCTTTGCCCGGTTTCTTCTCCAAGAGGACGGCTAGCGCGCTCGATGGTTCCGGCAGATCAGCTTGGGGGAGCCCATGTCAGTGTGAGGTCTAAAACTACATGAATGAGGAAATGAGAATTCTATGAACGATTGGAACATCCACAAACTTATGTCGGGTCTAGCGTCAGAGCACTCAGTCTTTCATAGCGAGGCCGATTTCCAGCATGCCTTGGCGTGGCACATTCACACCTTGGATCCGGGTTGCCGGGTACGCCTCGAAGCTCGTTTCGGCATAATTGCGGAAACGCGTATCGGCAAGAACTCTTTCGTTGACCTATGGCTTCCCGATAGCCGAATCGCCGTTGAATTGAAGTTCGCCAAAGACAACTTCGAGACCAACTATGAAGGGGAAAAATATGAGCTGCGCAAAGGCGCGTGGGACGTTACCGCTTACGGCTTCGTGCGAGACATCAAACGTCTCGAAAAATTAAGGAATGATGGTGAAATAGACACAGGATTTGCGATATTGTTAAGCAACGAGCCGAATATCTGGACTCCGCCTAAACGAAACCGTCCCGCAATTTTCGATGCGTTTCGCCTGCATGAAAACCAGCCGCCGTTGGCTGGGCAGCGGAATGTGGCGGAATCCGCCAGCGCCAAGATAAAGAAGAGCCACTCACCGATCACTCTCAGGGGCTCCTACCCGATATCTTGGCGCACCTACTACAATCACGAAGGGAAGGGTCGTGGCCTTTTTTGCTATCTCGCGGTCGAGGTAGGAGCTTAGCACCGCAATTGCTGATTGAATGCAGCTCTAGCTTAGCTATATCGCAGAGACGATGCTCTGCCGAGGCGTCAACGCCTGCCTTGGCAAGTTCGGAGACACTTCTTGAAGCACACAGCGTGGTGCGCAGAACGAAGTGAAAGATAAGGGGTGAAAATACAAAGATGGTTTACGTTCCACTGACTTTACCGGACTCCCTTCCAGAATCTGTCCGCACTGCAATTAGGATTGGCGTTGAGCCACAGCTGCAAGACGTTCACTCGATGCTTGGAACGGTTATTCGAAGTCCTACCGACGACGCGCCGCCTCGCCGGCTACAGCAGCCTATTGCGCTCGTGCTACTGGCGACTGTGGCGGGAATATCGAAAATACTGTTTCACCTACCAACAGAATTTGATCAAGTGCGGTACAAAGACCGTATACAATTCGTGGAATGCCTCAAAGGGTATTTTCCGTGGGACATCGATCCTCCAAAGGGCGTTTTTCCCGAAGAAGCTGTAGAGATTCTATATGATGTTTTTCGAAATCCCCTAGTTCATGCACTTGGATTTACCAAAGCTGGAATGCCGACTGTCCGAATTGGGCAACTTTTTCGAGGAACAGATGATCCTGAAAACAGTATTGAGGCTTTAGAACGTTTGGAAGAAAAACCGTACACGGAGCCCTGTCTCTCCGTGACGCAGGAAGAGAGTGTCTTGTTGGTGGATCCGTTCTACTGGGGTGTTCGCAAACTCGTTGAGCGATGGTCCGGCGACGACACTCAGGTTCTGCACGCGGAGGGAAGACTTAGGAAACCGGCATCGCAATCTAGGGCATAGGTGATCTTCATGCCCGCTTCTACGCGCGGCGATACCAGCTTAACGCCCGCCCCCTCAATCCCCGCGCTGGGTCCGTTCGCGGCGTTCGTGGCGTTCCTGGGCTTCGATGCTGAGCGTGGCGATCGGCCGGGCGTCCAGCCGGTCGACCCCGATCGGCTCGGCGGTCTCCTCGCAAAAGCCGTAGGTGCCGTCCTCGATCCGCTGCATGGCGGCGTCGATCTTGGCGATCAGCTTGCGCTGCCGGTCGCGTGTGCGCAGTTCCCGGCCCCAATCCGATTCCAGGGCCGCCCGGTCGGCCATGTCGGCCTCGTTCAGGCTGTCTTCCTGCATGGCGTGGATGGTGTCTTCGGCATCGCCCAGGAGCTGGTCGCGCCAGCGCTCCAGTTTGCGCCGGAAATAGGCGGCCATGACCGGATTCATGAACGGCTCGTCCGTGCTGGGACGATACGATCCGGGGACGTCCGGCCAGGTCCGGCTCATTGCGCCACCTTGGGTTCTGGCGATTCGGGCGGTTCGGGCAGTTCGGAGACGAAGCGGCCGGGACTATACGGGCGGCGCAAGGGACCGGCAAGACTTCGGAAAGGGCATAACCGGAGCGATGCGGCGGACTGTCGGACGGCGCGCCGGACCGCTGGATGCTATGGCGCTCCCGCGATCCGGAGGATTGTCCCGGAGGATTGCTCCGAAGGATTGCCCGGCGGCGGTTCCGGGCCTCGCCGCAGCGGTACAACAGGGCGCCCATGGCGGAAACCAACCATGTGATTCCCCATGTGATTCCGGGCCTGTCGGCGATCGCCGGGCGGTACGACGGCTATATCCTCGATCTCTGGGGCACGATCCACAACGGCGTCGAGCCGCTGCCGGGCGCCGTCGACTGCCTGCGCGCCCTGGCGCAGCGGGGCAAGGCCGTCCTGATTCTGTCCAATGCGCCCCGGCGCGCCGGCGCCGTCGTCGCCCGGATGGATGCGGTCGGCATTCCGAGGGATTGCTACGGCCCGGTCCTGTCGTCCGGCGAGGCCGGCTGGCTGGCCCTGCGCGCGCGCGCCGATCCGTGGCACGCCGGGCTCGGCGACCGCGCCTTTCTCATCGGCGAAGCCGGCGACGAATCGGTTCTCCAGGACCAGGCCGTCGAAGAGGTCGATTCCCTGGAACGGGCGACGTTCCTACTGTGCATCGGGGCCTTCCGGCGGACCGACACGGTGGAGGATTACGCCGGCCTGCTGGCCGAAGCGCGGGCGCTGCGGCTTCCGATGCTGTGCGTCAATCCCGATCTCGAAGTGCTGCGCGGGCCGAACCGCGAAATCTGCGCCGGCGCCATCGCGGCGCGCTATGCCGCGATCGGCGGCGACGTCGGCTATCACGGCAAGCCGCACCGGCCGATCTACACGCTGAGCTTCGGGCAGCTTCCTGGCATCCCGCCCGCGCGTATCCTGGCGGTCGGCGATTCGCTGCGCACCGACATTGCCGGCGCCAACGCGGTCGGTATCGATTCGCTGTTCGTGACCGGCGGACTGCTGGCCGAAGAGCTGGGCATCGCCCCGTTCGGCGAGCCGCCGGCCGGCGCGCTGGCGCCGCTCTACGCCCGCTACGGGCAGCGTCCGACCTGGGCGGCAGCCGCTTTCCGCTGGTAGGCCGCCAGCCGGCGTGACGATTCGGGCGATTCCCGGCAGAATGTTGCCCAATTTCGGGTATAATCGATAACGGGTAGATGGCCCGCGGCCCCGGCAGAGGCGGCATCGGCCGCCGCAACACGGAAGACCCCGATGAACCGTTCGACTTCACCGTTTCCCGACCGGAACCTCCCGGCCACGCTCATCGTCCTGGCACTATTCGCCGCCCCGGCGACGGGTGCGGTTACCGCCGCGAGGGCCGAGACCGGCACTTCGCCCGCCGCAGCACCGGGTGCGGCGCAGGCCGGACACGCCGCCCTGCCCGACCTCGTCGCCCGCCTGCTGCCGTCCGTCGTCAGCATCACGACGGTCCAGGGCAGCGGGCCGGCGCAGCACGGGAAGGCGCCGGAGGGCTCGCCCTTCGAGCGGTATTTCAAGGACTATTTCGAAAAACGCCGGAGCCGCCAGCGCGGTTCGGCCATGGGCAGCGGCTTCATCATCAGCGCCGACGGCTACGTCGTGACCAACAACCACGTCATCGACAAGGCGGCGGCGGTGCGCGTGATCCTGGACGGCGGCCGCCAGCTCGACGCCAGGGTCGTCGGGCGCGACCCCCGGGCCGATCTGGCGGTGCTCAAGATCCGGCCCAAATCGCCCCTGCCCCATGTGCGTTGGGGCGATTCCGACTCCATCCGCATCGGCCAGGACGTCGTCGCCATCGGCAACCCGTTCGGCCTCAGCCAGACCGTCACGACCGGCATCCTCTCGGCGCGCGGCCGCCATCTCCAGAACTTCGGCGGCATTCCGGGCAGCTCCTTCGTCGATTTCCTGCAAACCGACGCGGCCATCAACAAGGGCAACAGCGGCGGCCCCCTGTTCAACCGGGCCGGCGATGTCATCGGCGTCAACACCGCGATCTATTCGCGCGCCGAGGTGAACGCGGGCATCGCGTTTGCCGTGCCCTCGAACCTGGCGGCGCCGATCGTCGAACAGCTGCGGCGCTACGGCCGCACCCGGCGCGGCTGGCTCGGCGTGAATATCCAACCGGTCGACGACGAGCTTGCCCGGTCGCTCGGCATGGAATCGCCGACCGGGGCGCTGGTGGCCAATGTCGTGGCCGGCGGCCCGGCGGCCGAGGGCGGCATCGTCTCCGGAGACGTGATCCTCGGGTTCGACGGCACGCCGGTGCCCAACCCGTCGCGCCTGTCGCAGATCGTGGCCGCCGCGCCGGTCGGCAAGCGCGTGACCCTGTCCGTGCTGCGGGACGGCAAGACCGTCGCGCTCACGATCGTCCTGGGCGAACTGGAAAAGGCGATGGAGGCCGGCGCCGTCCAGGATACGCCGGCGGAGGCGATCAGGCCGGACCTGTTCCCCGAACTCGGCCTGCGCCTGGGCAAGATCACGCCGGAACTGGCCGAACGCTACAAGACGGCGACGCCGGAGGGCGTGATCGTGCTCGGCGTGGAGCCGAAAGGCGACGCCGACCGCAAGGGCGTGGCGCCCGGCGACGTGATCGTGGAGATGGAGCAGACCGCCGTCGCGACCCCCGAGGCGGTCCGGAAACTGGTCGACGAGGCGAAAAAGGCCCGCAAGACCTCGGCCCTGCTGCTGATCCAGCGCGGCGAGGACCGGCGCTTCGTCGTGCTCAAGTTCAGGCTGCAACAGGGGCGGTGACGGTTGCAGCGACGGCCGGGCCCCGCAGCGCCGGGCGGTCAGGTTCCCGACTCCGGCGCCGCGAATTCGTCGCGCCGGTACCCCTGAAGATACAGGAGGGCGGTGAGATCGCCATGTTCGATCCGGTGCCCGGCGGCCGCGGCGGCAGCCGGCTTCGCGCGATACGCGACCCCCGCGCCGGCCGCCTGCAGCATCGGAATGTCGTTGGCCCCGTCGCCGACCGCAAGCGCGTCCTGCCGGGCCAGGCCGCGGCCGGCGAGAAACGCATCCATAGCCTCGAGCTTGCCCTGGGCGCCGAGCACGGGCTGCTCGAGCCGGCCGGTCAGGACGCCGCCGTCGAGCACGACGTCGTTGGCGACATCGATATCGAACCCGCATTCGCCGCGGACATATTCCGAATAGATCCGGAAGCCGCCCGATACCAGGGCGGTCAGGGCGCCGTGCCTGTGCATGGTGCGCACCAGGGTCCGGGCGCCCGGCGTGAATTCGATGCGGTAGCAGAAGGCCTGCAGGAATTCCTTTTCCAGGCCGCCCAGCATTTCGACCCGGACGGCCAGCGCCTCGCGAAACGGGATTTCGCCGTTCATCGCCTGCCGGGTGATCCGGCGCACGGTCTCGCCGACGCCCAGAAGATCGGCCAGTTCATCGACCATCTCGTTGCGGATCACCGTGGATTCCATGTCGGCGACCAGCAGCCGCTTGCGCCGGTTGTCCGCGCCGGTCACGACCGCATCGACCGGCAGCCGGCCGACCGACTGCGCGACAGCCGCCTGCGCGGCGCCGGGGTCGCCGCCGGCGAACGGAATATCGCAGGCCACCTGGGGCGCCAGCCATTCGGGTTCGCCGCCCTCCGCGCCGGCGTCTTCCAGCGCCCAGCGCGCCGACGTGACGGTTCCGTCGGACAGGCGCGGCAGCGCCGGGTTGGCAATCAGCGTCACGAAGTGACTCATTGCGGGCGAAGATTATGGCGCCGGTAGGAAATTTCCCTGCGGCGCAATCGGGAAACGGATGGGCCTGAGCGCAACGGAAAGCCGGCCGGCAGACCTTCCGGCCCGGCCGGAGGAAGTCGTCGTCGTCGGCGGGCCGACCGCCAGCGGCAAGTCCGAAATCGCCCTCGATATCGCACGGGAATTCGGCGGCGCGGTGATCAATGCCGACAGCATGCAGGTGTATCAGGAACTCAGAATCGTCACCGCGCGGCCCGATGACGCGGCGTTGTCGGCCGCGCCGCACCGGCTGTACGGCATCCTGCCGGCGCGGGAGCGCTGCTCGGCCGGGCGCTGGCGGCGCATGGCGCTGGACGAGATCGCCGCCGCCGGCCGGGCCGGGCTGCTCCCGGTCGTGGTCGGCGGCACCGGCCTGTATCTCAAGGCCCTGCTGGACGGCATCGCCGAGGTTCCCGACATTCCCGAAGCGGCGGTGCAGGCCGTTGCCGCCTGGCTGGACGAGGCCGGGATCGAGGCCGGCCGCGCGCGGCTGCGCGCCGTCGATCCGGCGACCGCCCGGCGCCTGCCGGCGCTCGACCGCCAGCGGGTGATCCGGGCGCTTTCGGTCTACGAGCGGACCGGCCGGCCGCTCTCCGCCTGGGCGAACGCTACCGGCGCCGCGCCGCCTTTGCGCGCCTTCAGGATCGCCGCGCTGCCCGCGCGCGAGACGCTGTACCGCCGCATCGGCGACCGGTTCGCGCGGATGATCGAGCGCGGCGCCCTGGACGAGGTCCGCAGGCTGGAGGCGTTGCGGCTCGATCCTTCGCTGCCGGCGATGAAGGCGGTCGGCGTGCCGCAGATCCTGGCCCATCTCCGCGGCGAGACCGACCGCGCGACGATGATTGCGGACGGCCAGACCGCGACCCGGCGCTTTGCCAAACGGCAGTTCACCTGGTTCCGGCGTCAATTTCGTTCGCCAGATGCCGGTTTTGCGCAATTTTCGGAAAGTATGCGCGACGAAATGTTTAATAAAATTCGTCAATTCCGGTTGACGGGCTAAATCGCGGCCCGTATTTCCCGGCTTCGGATCAACTGCCATTCCCGCCGCCGCGAGCGGCGGTTTTTTTCGCCGCCGGCCGGCGCTGCCGTCGGCCGGAGCCGCCCGGCCCGGAACAAATCCGGCGGGGCGAATCCGCGAGACGAATCCCGGGAGACGGATCGATGTCGCAAGAGATGACAGGATCGGAAAT
Source organism: Rhodospirillaceae bacterium (assembly GCA_009840595.1). GTDB lineage: Bacteria > Pseudomonadota > Alphaproteobacteria > Bin65 > Bin65 > Bin65. Next base: position 81,000 of record VXNK01000080.1, read on the forward strand.
CGTCCTGCGCGCCCTGGTCGACCAGGGCGTCGACACGGTATTCGGCTATCCCGGCGGCGCCGTGCTGCCGATCTACGACGCCCTGCACGTCCAGAACTCGATCCGGCACATCCTGGTGCGCCAGGAAGGCGGGGCGGTCCACGCCGCCGAAGGCTATGCGCGCTCGACCGGCAAGGTCGGGGTCGTTCTGGTCACCTCCGGCCCCGGCGCGACCAATGCCGTCACCGGGTTGACCGACGCGCTGATGGATTCCGTGCCCGTGGTCTGCCTGACCGGCCAGGTGCCGACCCATCTGATCGGCAACGACGCCTTCCAGGAGGCCGACACCACCGGCATCACCCGGCCCTGCACCAAGCACAACTATCTGGTGAAGGACATCGACGGCCTGGCGCGGACGGTCCACGAGGCCTTCTACGTCGCGCGCAGCGGCCGGCCTGGCCCGGTCGTGATCGACCTGCCCAAGGACATCCTGCAAGGCAAGGGCAGCTACACGCCGCCGTCGGTCAACGGCCACCGGTCGTACAAGCCGAAAAGGAAAGGCGACATCGACCGGATCGAAGAGGCCGCCGCGGCGATGGCCCAGGCCGAGCGCCCGCTGTTCTACTGCGGCGGCGGCGTCATCAACGCCGGACCGAAGGCGTCGCATCTGCTCACCGAACTGGTCAAGCTGACCGGCTTTCCCTGCACGCTGACGCTGATGGGCCTGGGCGCCCTGCCCGCCTCCAGCAAGCAGTTCCTCGGCATGGTCGGCATGCATGGCACCTACGAGAGCAATCTCGCCATGCACCATTGCGACCTGATGATCAACATCGGCGCCCGCTTCGACGACCGGGTGACCGGCAAGCTCGACGAATTCGCGCCCCACTCGAAGAAGATCCACGTCGATATCGACCCGTCCTCGATCAACAAGAATGTCCGGGCCGATATTCCGATCGTCGGCGACGCCGCCCATGTGATCGAGGATCTGACCAAGGTCTGGAAGGCCCGGCAGTATCGCGCCGACCGCAAGAAGCTGGACGCCTGGTGGGCGCAGATCGACGAATGGCGGGGCCGGGATTGCCTGAAATACCAGTCGTCGGACACGCTGATCAAACCGCAATACGCGCTGGAGCGGCTGCGCGAACTGACCAAAGGCCGGGACGACGTCTTCATCACCACCGAGGTCGGCCAGCACCAGATGTGGGCGGCCCAGTTCCTGCCCTTCGAGAAGCCGAACCACTGGATGACCTCGGGCGGCCTCGGCACCATGGGCTACGGCCTGCCGGCGGCGATGGGAGTGCAGGTCGCGCACCCCGACGCGCTGGTGATCGACGTTGCCGGCGAAGCCTCCGTCCTGATGAACATCCAGGAGATGAGCACGGTCGCGCAGTACCGCCTGCCGGTGAAGATCTTCATTCTCAACAACGAGTATATGGGCATGGTCCGCCAGTGGCAGGAGCTGCTGCACGGCGGGCGCTATTCGGAAAGCTACATGGATTCGCTGCCCGATTTCGTGAAGCTGGCCGAGAGCTTCGGCGCGGTCGGCCTGCGCGCGGAGAAGCCTGCGGACGTGGACGGCGTGATCGAGGAGATGATCGCGGTCGACAAGGCGGTGATCGCCGACATCCTGGTCGACAAGGCGGAGAACTGCTTCCCGATGATCCCGTCCGGCGCGGCGCACCACAAGATGCTGCTCGGCCCGGACGACCAGGCCGACAATCCGATCTCCGAAGAGGGCATGGTGCTGGTCTAGGCGCCGCCCCCGGAAAGAGACCCCCGCACAATTCCCCGCAAAGACCGAGGCAGGACAAGCCATGACCGAACGGCACGTCATCGCCGTGCTGGTGGATAACGAACCCGGCGTGCTCGCCCGGGTGATCGGCCTGTTTTCCGGCCGCGGCTACAACATCGAGAGCCTGACGGTCTCCGAGGTCGACGCCGAGGCCGGCCTGTCGCGCATCAACGTCGTGACCATCGGCACGCCGATGATCATCGAGCAGATCAAGAACCAGCTCGACCGGCTGGTGCCGGTCCATTCGGTCCGCGACCTGACGGAAGAGGGCCCGCATGTCGAGACCGAGCTGGCGCTGCTCAAGGTCGCCGGCCAGGGCGACAAGCGGGTCGAGGCCCTGCGCATCGCCGACATTTTCGGCGCCAAGGTCGACGATACGACCTTGGAATCCTTCATCTTCCGGCTCGACGGGCAAACCGAGAAGATCGACCGCTTCATCGGCCTGATGAAGCCCCTCGGCCTCGTCGAGGTCGCCCGCACCGGCGCGGTCGCGATCAGCCGGGGGCAAGAGGGGATTTGACCGCAGGGCGGGATGCCGGGAAACGTCATGATGTGTCATGAAATGTCATGATCCGTCATGGGCCGCCTCTTTCTCCGCCCACTTCCGCCGCTCCGAACCGGACACCGAAACCGCAAACCCCACGCCGTCATTCCGACCGAGCGGAGCGAGTGGAGGAATCCCGACTCGATCCCGACAACGGGAACCCGGAGGCCGGCGACGAGCTTCCTCCACTACGCCCCGGATTTAATCCGGAGCTCCGGTCGGAATGACGGGTGAGGTTTGCGCCCGGTCGGGATGAAGGTCCCGGAATGAGGGTCCCGGAATGCGTCATGAAATGTCATGATTTGTCATGATCCGTCATATGGCGCCGGCCTTGTCGCGCTGCGGCAACGGTCCCGGCCGAAAGGCGTGCCTCGCCCGATGGAGCGCCATTTGTTCATATAATGTTCTAGAGCCTCGACGTCAAGCCCATTGGGCGCGCGTGCCGGCCGCGGCACAGGCCGCCGCCGCGCTTCAGAGCCGGATGAAGACGGTGCCGCCCTCGACCTTTACGGGATAGGCCGCGAGGTCCTCGCACACGGGCGCCGACAGGGCCTTGCCGGTGGCGATGTCGAAACGGCCCTGGTGCAGCGGACATTCGATCACCGTGCCGATGACCAGGCCTTCCCCGAGATGCTGCCGCTCGTGGGTGCAATAGCCGTCGGTGGCGAAATAGCCCCGCTCCGTGTTGTAGATCGCGAAGCTGCGGCCGTCTCGGTCCCAGCGAATCAGGTCTTCCTCGTCGATAGCGTCCGCCGCGCAGACCTCGATCCACCCGCCCACGGACCGGCCCCCCGCCTCAGATCTCGCGGCTGAGGAGCGAGTCCTCGTAGGGATAGCGCGACAGCACGATCGGCCCCGATTCGGTAATGAGAACCTGGTCCTCCAGCTTGACGCCCTCGGCGCCGCCGACTTTCCCGACATAACTCTCGACGCAGATCGTCATGCCGGCCTCGAACGCGCCGTCGTAATGCTCGCCATGCTCCGGCGAATGGTGAAGCACCGGCCATTCGTCGCCCATGCCGATGCCGTGCATCAGACAGGGATAGAGCTGGTCGCCATAGCCGGGTTCCTGGACATAGCGGGCGGCGATGACGTCGCGGAACGACGCGCCGGCGCGCAGGAGCTGCGTATTGTGCGTCACCTCGTTCCAGGCCAGCGTGTAGAGCTTCTTCTGTTCCTCGCCCGGCCGGCCCGGCCCGCAATGAAAGACGCGGCTGACATCGGCGCCGTAGCCGAACGGGCCGATCGTCCCGCAGTCGAACGCCAGGAGGTCGCCGGCCCGGATCGTCCGGCTCGACGCTTCCTGCTGCCACGGATTGGTGCGGTCGCCCGAGGCGAGCAGCCGGTATTCGAGCCATTCGCCGCCATGCTCGATCGTCGCCTGCCACATCAGCGCCCAGAGTTCCTGTTCCGCAATGCCGGGCCGCAGGGCTTCGCGCATGCGGGTCATGCCGTCCTCGGCCGCCGCCAGCGTCAGGTTCATGGCCAGGATTTCCTCCGGGCTCTTGATCTTGCGGGCATGGGCGAGAACCGGCGCTGCATCGACCGGCACGACCCCCTCATCCGCCAGCGCCTGTCTGGCGCAAAAGCCGATGCGGTCGATGCCGACCCTGGCGCCGCCGCCGCAATGCGCCTTCAGGAGATCGCCCATCTGCGCCGCCCATCTGCGCGCCATCTCCTGCTGCCGCGCGCCGGCGAACATGTAGGACAGCGGCAGGTGGTCGCCGCGGACCTCGTCGATCGTTTCGAGCTGGCTGCCGGTGCTCCGCCCCGGCTCGCTGTCGAAGTAGACGGCCGGGCCGCCGGCTGGCACGAACAGGTAGCCGGCCAAGATGTGCATCTGGAACAGCGCGCAGTTGCGCACTCCCGTCGCGTATCGGATCGACAGCGGCTCGGCCAGGATGACGGCGTCGAGGCCGTGGGCGGCGATCTGCTCGCGCAGCCGGTTGAGGCGCCAGGCCCGCATCCGCGGCACGTCGATCTGCGCCTCGGTGTCGGTCGCCCGCGTCGGCGGTGTCATCCGGGCCGCCTGCTCCAGCGTCAGCGGCTGCGGCCGGGCGGCGAAGCTCTTCGTGTAATCCGCGGCGTCGTTCACCGAAGCACCGGCCGGAGTTTGTCGGTGAGTTTGTCGGTGAGTTTGTCGGAGACTTTGCCGATCCCTCGCGACACCCGGACCTCCCTTGCAAAACGCTCTTGCATCACATGGTCCGTCGGGCGACGCGCTCGAACGCGCCGCCGTCGGAAATCATGTGCGGCGCCTGGCGGATCGACGGCGCCCCGGTCGACAGGCCTAGCGTCCGCCGGACGACGACGACGAACACCTCCCGGTTGGAGCGGAAGAAACCGGGATCGGGCGCGGGAACCTGACCGGCGACCGCCCGGCTCAAAGCCGGCAGGGCGAAGAACGGCACCTGGGGATAGAGATGGTGCTCCACATGCCAGTTCATGTTCGCATAAAGGAACCCGCCGAGCCGGTCGGTCCGGAACGAGCGCGTGCTCTCCGTGATCGACGGCGAATTCTCCTGCATCTCGACATGCTGGATCAGCGTGAACAGCATCATGACCGGCATGCCGAGCAGGCGCGGCAGGACAAGGGACCAGAGCAGCCACGAGGCGCCGAACGCCGCAAACAGGGCCGCACCGGCATAGACGAGGAGAAAGAGGCGCGCGTTGCGCGTCATCTTCGGCAGTTCGCCGGCCGGCGTCACCGTCCGCATGACGCCGGTGTAGCGACCGGCCGCCAGGCGCGGCAGGACCGTCGCCTGATAGCGCAGCAAGGCCAGCCCCGAGGCTTCCGCCAGCCAGCCGCCCAGCGTGATCGGCGTGTCGAACGGCATCTGGCAATCCTTGCCGACATGCCAGGTGTAGGTGTGGTGATTGGTGTGGGTGTAGCGCCGGTGCAGCGGCTCTTCCATGTAGATCAGCGACGTGAGCCAGAGCACCGTCTCGTTCAGCCGGCGGCTGCGAAAGGCGGTGCCGTGGGCCGTTTCGTGGCTGAGCGCGTAGGCCGGCACGGTCAGCAGAACGCCGTGGACGAACATGGCCGGCCACATCCAGGCCGTGCCGAGGGACAGCCAGACCAAGGCGCCGGTCGCCAGCAGGCCGCCGCTCCATTGCGCGAGGTAGAGCAGGCCCGGCCGGTCGGAACGCCGGGCCAGCGCCTTCAGCGTTTTCCGGTCGAGCGTCACGCCGCTGGATGCCGCGTTGGTTGGGGCCGCATTGATCGGGGCACAGTCCGGCATCGCCATCGGCCTGTTGTCGGGCCTTTCGGTCCAACCCTGCGCAGCCGGCTCAGGATTGACAAACGATAGAATTTCGGCTGTAGCATTAAGAAATCTAATGCTACGTTTGCGCATAAGGATTGTCCGCCATGGCGAGCCTGCCTCCCCTCTCCTGGCTGCGCGCTTTCGAAGCGGCGGCCCGGCATCTGTCCTTCACCCAGGCGGCGGCCGAACTGAATCTCACCCAGTCCGCGGTGTCCCAGCATGTGCGCAGCCTGGAGGCGGCGCTCGGCCTCACCCTGTTCGTGCGCAAGACCCGGGCGCTGCAACTGACCGAGGCCGGATCGAACTATCTGCCCGTCGTTCAGGAGGCCTTCGCGATCCTGGCCGGCGGCACCCGCGCGCTGACCGGCGGCGACCGGGGCCGGCGGCTGATGGTGACCTGCAACCTCTCCTTTTCGACCTTCTGGCTGGCGCCGCGCCTGGGCGCCCTGCTCGCAGCCCATCCCTGGCTGTCGCTCAACCTGTCGACGCCGATCTGGGATCAGCGGCAGGCCGAAGGCGTCCCGGAAGTGGAAATCCGGTTCGGCCGGGCTGCGCTGATGCCCGGAACGGCGCAGCGGCTGGCGGTCGAACGCGCCTATCCGGTCTGCGCGCCGGATGCAGAGCCGGAGGCGAAACACTGGGAAACGGCGCCGCTGTTCGATTGCACCGGCGTAACGGCAAACTGGGAGGCGTGGCTCTCGAGCCAGGGGTTCGGCCTGCCGCGCGGCCGGAGCGTCACCCTCGCCTCGACCTACGTCGTTTCCATGACCGCGGCCCTCAACGGCGGCGGCCTGGCGATGGCACACGATACGCTGGCGCGGGACCTGCTGGCGGGCGGGCGGCTCGAGCGGCCTAGCGAACACAGCGTGGAGATGCCGGACGGCTATTTCCTGCTCGCCGCCCCGAAACACGAGGAAACGCCGGCGGCGCGCACCTTCGTTGCGTGGATCGCGGAAGAATTCGCCCTTTCCGGTTGAAGCGGCAGCCGGAACAGCGGCTTTAGCCGGCGGCGTTCCGGCGCTATACTCGGCGGCAACCGACGGCTCGTCGGAGCCGTTCCGTCGCCGATTTATCGAGGCCGGACCCATGAACCTCGCGACATCGCCTCCCGTGGCGCCCGCGCCCGCTTCCGGCGAAACCGCCGCCTTCACGGCCGTGCCGGTCGTGGACATCGCCGGCCGGACCCGGGGCGCCGCAGCGCGCCGGGAACTGGCGGACCGGCTGGGCGGCATCTGCCACCATGTCGGTTTCGCCGTGGTCACCGGCCACGGCATTGCGCCCGAAGTCATCGACGACGTGTTCGGTCAGATCGCCCGCTTCTTCGCCCTGCCCGAGGCCGACAAGCGCTGCATCGACAAGCGCAATTCGCGCCATTTCCGCGGCTGGGAGCCGGTCGGCAGCGAATACACCAACAACCGGCCGGACATGCGCGAGCAGATCGACCTGTGGACCGACCATCCGGCCCGGCCGATCGACGTCACGCCCCGCTACCTGCGCCTGCTCGGGCCGAACCAGTGGCCGCCGGAAGGCGTGGCGCCCGGCTTCAGGCCGGCGCTGGACCGCTGGTTCGCCGAGATGTCGGACCTGGCCGACGACCTGCTGCGCCTGCTCGCGCTCAGCCTGGAGTTGAAGGAGGGCCATTTCGACGCCCTGTTCGGCGCCGAGCGCATGTCGCTCACCAAGCTGATCGGCTATCCGGAGACGCCGCCCGGCCAGTTCGGCGTCAACGCCCATCACGACGCCGGCTTCCTGACCCTGCTCGCGCCGGGCAGGACGCCGGGCCTGGAGATCGAGAACGCCGACGGCGACTGGATTCCGGTGCCCATCGTGCCGGGTTCCCTGGTCCTCAACCTGGGCGAAGTCCTGCAGAAGATGACCGGCAACTATTTCGTCGCCACGCCGCATCGGGTGACGACCCGCGAACCGCGCCTGTCGGCCGGTTATTTCCACGGGCCGTCGCTCGACATGGCGCTCGACCCGCTGCCGCTCGACCCGCGCTTCGCCGAGGCCGTCGCCCGCAGCCCGCGCCACGCCGATGCCGGCTTCATGGCCCAGCGCGACGAGACCGAGGCCGGAGTCGGCGACATGCAGAGCAGGCACCATCCCGGCACCTACGGCGAGCAGCTCTGGAACTATTTCGCGCGCAGCTATCCCGACAACGTCGCGCGCTACTATCCGGAGGGCTGAAGCGCCTCCTCGGCGGCCACGATATCGGACCGCGGGATGAACGCCTGATTGGCGCCCTCGATGCGGATCAGCCGGGTCGGCTGCGTCCGCTTCGGCGAATGGACCGCGCCGACGCCGTAGAAATGGGCGTCGCCTGGCTTCATCGTATAGGTCCGCGCCGGCACGACGCGGATCGGCTTCCCGCCGCCGCCCTCGTCGACGATGCGCCAGTCGGTCATTTCCGTCGTGCCTTCGGCCTGGCCGTAGATCGCCCAGGTCGTGCCGTGGTCGTGGGGCTTGCCGACCGACGCGCCGGCGTTGACATGGCCGCAGATGCAGAAGCCGAGTTCGGGGTCCTCGTACAGGATCTCGCGCACGGCTTCGCCGTCCTTGCGGTCGGGCAGCATGGCGGCCGTGAACGCGCGGTCTTTCAGGGCCTCGCCGAGAATGCCGCACAGGGCCGCCGCCCCGTCCGGGACCGGCGAGGCCTTCATCGAGTCGCGCAATCGCTGCGCCAGCGTTTCCAGGGTCATCATGTCGTGTCGTCCGCCGCTTGCGCCGCCGTGACCGCGATCATGTGATAGACATCGTCTTCTGTACAGCCCCGCGACAGGTCGTTGGCCGGCCGGGCGAGGCCCTGCAGGGTCGGGCCGAGGGCGACCGCGCCGCCCAGCCGCTGGGCGATCTTGTAGCCGATATTGCCGGCGTTGAGGTCCGGGAAGATCAGCACGTTGGCCTGCCCGGCGACCGGCGATCCCGGCGCCTTGGACGCGGCGACATCGGGCACCAGCGCCGCATCGACCTGCAAGTCGCCGTCAACGGCGAGGCCCGGTTCCTGCTCCCGGACCAGCGCGGTCGCCCGCTGGACGGCGGCGACCTTGCCGTGCGCGGCGCTGCCTTTGGTGGAAAAGGAGAGCATGGCGACCCGCGGCGTGCCGCCGACAAGTTGCCGGTAGCTTTGCGCCGATGCCCTTGCGATCGCGGCGAGTTCCTCCTCGTCCGGCGCGACGACGAGGCCGCAGTCGGCGAAGATCAGCGCCCGGTCGGGCCAGACCATCAGGAAGAAGCTGGAGACCAGGGCGTAATCCGGATGCTTGCCGATGACCTGCAAGGCCGTGCGGACGGTGTCGGACGAGGTCGCCACGGCGCCGCCGAGGGTGCCGTCGGCCAGGCCGTCCCGGACCATCAGGGCGGCGAAAGTGAGTGGATTGCGCACCGCCGCGCGCGCCGCATCCCGGTCGACGCCGCGATGCTTGCGCAGGGTCCAGTAGGTTTCGGCCAGCCGCTCCGCTTCCGGCGACTCCGCCGGATCGACGGTTTCGACCCCCTCCCCGGCCCGGCCGCCGCCGTCGCGCAGCAGCGTGATCCGCGCCAGCCCGTCGGCCGCAGCGCGCGCCGCGCCGCCGGCGATCCGCGGGTCGCCGCCCTCCGGCAGCACGACATGCGGCCGGCGCGCCCGGGCGCGGTCGGCAAGGGTATCGAGAACGGACACGGTATCGCCGCAAAGCCTGTTGTGCAGTCCGGCCGCTATTCAATACTATCCGCAGGGAGATTGCGACGGCTTCGGAGGCTCTCATGACGGATACGCCGAACTGGCACATCGTCGGCGACTGGTTCGACAACTGCAGCTGCGCCGTCGCCTGCCCCTGCACCTTTGCGCAGCCGCCGGACAACGAATTCTGCGAATCGGTGCTCTTCTGGCACGTCACGAAGGGGCACTACGGGGACACCGTCCTCGACGATCTCGCCTTCGTGCGGGTCGGCCGCTGGGACGGCGACCTCTGGGGCGCCAGGGTCAAGGGACAGGCCGGCATCTTCATCGACGACCGCGCCGACGACGCGCAGGCCGACGCGCTGGCGGCGATCTTCGGCGGCCGGGTCGGCGGCTTCCCCGGCCAGGTGAACGCCCTGTTCACCGGCGGCCGCAAGGTCATCGGCGTCGAGCGCGCGAAAATCTCCTTCGAGATTACGCCGAACCAGTCGCGCTGGGGCGTCGACATCGCCGGCAAGGTCAAGGCCTGGGCGGAGGCGCTCACCGGGCCGACCAGCAATCCGGGCGAATATCCGCGGCTCGCCAACGCGCCGGGGTCGGAAACCGGGCCCGGCCCGCAACTGGTCACCTGGGGGAAGTCGACCGCGTGCAATGTCGACGCGTTCGGCTTCAAATTCTCTTGGGACGTCAACTCCTCCAAGCACATCCCGTTCGACTGGACCGGCCCGTAGCCCTTCGGCGCAAGCGGTCAAAACGCAATCGCGGCGCCGGCGGCAAGCAGGGCCGCGCTGTAGACCCAGGTCAGCCAGCCCGGCAGCTGCGGCCATTTTTCGAGCGCCACGGCGACGGTGAGGAAGGCGATCCAGACCGGGTTCATGACGCCGGCGGCGAACAGCAGGAGCATGAGCGCCCAGCAGCATCCGGCGCAATAAAGCCCGTGCCTGAGGCCCATCGCGAAGGCGCCGCCCGTGCCGTCGCGCCATTCCGCCAGCAGGAAGCCCTCCGGCGTCCGGCAGTATTTCAGGCAGGCCTGCTTCAGCGGCGTCAGCTGGTACAGGCCGGCGAGGATCAGCAGGCCCGCGGTCAGCGCTTCGGAACGGCTGACGATCATCGGCGTCAGCATGCCGCCGGCCTGCAAAGCCCACTGCGTGCCGGCGGCGAGCACGGAGAAACCGATCCACACCAGCAGATAGGCGCCGGCGAAGGCGAGCGAGCGCGGCGTCGCCCGCCCAGCCGGCGCGTTGCGGCGTTCCAGGGCGTCGAAGGTCAGGATCATCGGGGCGGCCGACGGCAGCATCATCGCCACCATCATGCCCGCCCACATGACGACCACGGCAGCCGCCGTCGCCACGGACCAGGCGGCATCGAGCGGCATCGCCAGCCGGACGGCCGGATGGGACATGTCGACCGTCATCCAGATGACGAACGCCCAGCCCGCCACGAAGACGAGCCCCAGCGCCGTCAGGATTTCAGCGTGGCGAAGAAGCCGGCGGGCGAGCGCGTGCATGGCCGCTCGTTCGTTGATGCCCCAAGTCTAGCGATGCCGCCCCGGATTTAATCCGGGGTCCAGGGCCACGAGCCGAGGCCGTGCCGGACGACTCTGGTCCCCGGATCGTCGCTTCGCTCCGTCCGGGGTGGCAAGCTGGAATTGGAAATGGCGCCCAATCAACCTGTCCGCTCAATAAATTCGGGATAACCGGGAATCGTCGCGCGCGCCTCGCTATGCCCGATGCGGCGATCGAACGGATCTACCGACCGGTCGTCTATTTCCGTGTCGCCGCAAAAGATCACCGTCAACCAATCGTCATGGGGCAACACGGTCCCGGGACACCGGTCGCGATCAGCCCAACACGCCGCCCGCAGCGGATAGCCCTCCGCCTGACCAAGCCGTAACGGCTCTCCGGGATGCTTGAACTCGACATGCGCGGCCAACCTGCGCCCGGAACCCGCCTCCAGAAAGAACATCGCATCGGTTTCGAGGCTCTTGCTGCCGGCGATCCGGCATGTGCAACGTGCGTCCTTTCCGCACCAATAGTTGCAGTAGAATGGCTGCTTCGTCTTCGGGCGTAGCGCGTGCTGTTCGCGGTGAAGGGATCTGGCACCGTTATAGGCAGGCGTATGATGGGTCCTCGCTACCAGCCAGTCCCGCGCCGACTGTTCCGAAAAGACGGCATTGGCAATGGCATCCAGATAGGGCTGCGCCTTGTCCGAATAACGCTTCGCCATCTTCAAGCCGCCTGTTGCGGGCGCATGTCGGCGGGGTCGATGCCGGCGACCTCGACCGGTCTCTTCATGGCGTCGCGGCGGAACGGTTCGCCCAGCTCCTGGTTGAGCAGCACCTCGATGAAGGTGGTCACGCCCTCTTTCATCTGGGCGTCCACCGCCTTCTGCAATTCCGCCGTGAGCTCGTCCATAGTCGCCACCTGCACACCCTTCAGGCCGCAGGCTTCGGCGATCCGCGCATAATGCACGTCGAGGTCGAGCTCGGTGCCGACGAAATTGTCGTCGAACCACAGGGTCGTGTTGCGCTTCTCGGCGCCCCACTGGAAGTTGCGGAAGATCACCATGGTGATCGCCGGCCATTCCTCCCGGCCGCAGGCGGTCATCTCGTTCATCGAGATGCCGAAGGCGCCGTCGCCGGCGAAGCCGATCACCGGCGTGTCCGGGCAGCCGATCTTGGCGCCGACGATCGCCGGGAAGCCGTAGCCGCACGGCCCGAACAGGCCGGGCGCGAGATACTTCCGGCCCTGCTCGAAGGTCGGGTAGGCGTTGCCGATGGCGCAGTTGTTGCCGATGTCCGACGAGATGATCGCGTCGGCCGGCAGCGCCGACTGGATGGCGCGCCAGGCCATGCGCGGGCTCATCCGCTCCGGCTCGCGGGCGCGCGCGCGCTCGTTCCAGGTCGTGCCGGGATCGTCGTCCTCGTGGTCCATGCCGCTCAGCGCCTGGAGCCAGGCCGAGCGGGTGTGGTGGATCGTCGACAGCCGGGTCTCCCGGTCGGCGTCGCCGGCGTCCGAGGCGAGCGTTTCCAGAATCTGTTCGGCGACCAGCTTCGCGTCGCCGGCGATGCCGACGGCCACCGGCTTGGTCAGGCCGATGCGGTCCGGGTTGATATCGACCTGGATGAGCTTCGCCGCCTTCGGCCAGTAGTCGATGCCGTAGCCCGGCAGGGTCGAGAAGGGATTGAGCCTCGTGCCGAGCGCGAGGACGACATCGGCTTGGGAGATCAGTTCCATCGCCGCGCGCGAGCCGTTGTAGCCGAGCGGCCCGACGGAGAGCGGATGGCTACCGGGGAAGGCGTCGTTGTGCTGGTAGTTGCAGCAGACCGGCGCGCCCAGCCGCTCGGCCAGCTGCCGCGAGGCGTCGATGGCGCCGCTCAGCACCACGCCGGCGCCGTTCAGGATGACCGGGAAGCGGGCCTCCGAGAGCAGCGCCGCGGCGGCCTCGATGGCGGCCCGGCCGCCGGGCGAGCGCTCCAGCCGCACGATCTGGGGCAGCTCGATATCTATCACCTGGGTCCAGTAATCGCGCGGCACGTTGATCTGCGCCGGCGCGCTGCCGCGCCAGGCCTTCTCGATCACCCGGTTCAGCACCTCGGCGATGCGCACCGGATCGCGCACCTCCTCCTGGTAGCAGACCATGTCCTCGAACACGGCCATCTGCTCGATTTCCTGGAAGCCGCCCTGGCCGATCGTCCGGTTGGCCGCCTGGGGCGTCACCAGCAGCATCGGCGTGTGGTTCCAGTAGGCCGTCTTGATCGGGGTCACGAAATTGGTGATGCCGGGGCCGTTCTGGGCGACCGCCATGCTCATCTTGCCGGTCGCGCGGGAGTAGCCGTCGGCCATCATCCCGGCATTGCATTCGTGGGCGCAGTCCCAGAAGGCGATGCCGGCCTTCGGGAACAGGTCCGAGATCGGCATCATGGCCGAGCCGATAATGCCGAAAGCGTGCTCGATGCCGTGCATCTGGAGCACTTTCACAAAGGCTTCTTCGGTCGTCATCTTCATCGGTCTGTCCTCGCAGAATGCGCTTCCGTCAGGCCGCCGCCCTGAGGCGCGCCGACAGCAGTTTCGGAATGTCGCTCGGCACGTCGGCGACGGCGACGCCCGCCGCTTCCAGCGCCTTTCGCTTCGATTGGTAATCGCCTTTGCCGCCGGAAACAATGGCGCCGGCATGGCCCATCTTCTTTCCCGGCGGCGCGGCCCGGCCGGCGACGAAGGCGACGGCGGGCTTGGCCATCCCGGCGGCGTAGTCCGCAGCGTCCTCCTCGGCGCTGCCGCCGATTTCGCCGCAGATGACCACCGCCTCGGTCCTGGCGTCGGCGTCGAGGATTTCGAGCGCCTCGCGCGTCGTCGTGCCGATAATCGGATCGCCGCCGACGCCGTAGACCACCGACTGGCCGAAGCCGTTCTGGGTCAGCACCAGGCTGAGCAGGGTGCCCAGGCTGCCGGAGCGGGAAATCACACCGATGCCGCCGGGCCGGAACACCTGCGGGTTGAAGGCCGGCAGGATGCCGGCGAAGGTCTCGCCGGGCGTGACCAGGCCGGCGGTGTTCGGGCCGACGATCCTCGTGCCGTTCGCCCGGCCCGCCGCCATCATCTCCATCACGTCGTGGGCCGGGATGTGTTCGGTCAGGCAGACCAGCAGCCTGGCGCCGGCCTCGCAGGCGTCGAAGGCCGCGTCCTTCGCCATGGCCGGCGGAATGAACATCAGCGCCACGTCGAACGGCGCTTCGCGGGCGGCTTCCGCGGCCGAGGCGTAAACCGGCAGGCCGAGATGGACCGTCCCCGCCTTGCGCGGGTTGACGCCGCCGACCACGGCCGCGCCGTAGCCGATCATCGCCCGGGTCCAGAAGGTGCCCTGTTTGCCGGTCACGCCCTGGACGAGGATGCGGTGGCTCTTGCGCAGGATCATGGCGCCGCCTCCTGCGCCGCGCCGCCGATAGCCGCGCCAACCGCCGCCCGCACCGCGTCGTCCATCAGATCGAAGGGCCGGTGGCCCAATTCGCGCTCGACCAGCGCGATCGCCTCGTCCTCCCCGGTGCCGTGGATGGTGAAGAAGACCGGGATACCGGGATCGAGCTTCTGCCACGCCCGGACCACGCCCTCCGCCATCACGTCGGTGCGCGCAAAGGCGCCGCAGAAATTGACCAGCAGGGAGCGGATGCTGGGGTTCCCGAGCAGGATGGTCAGCGCGGTTTCGGCCTTCGTATAGGCCTCGCCGCCGATCTCGAGGAAATTGGCCGGCCGGCCGCCGAAATGTTCGATCGCGTCCATGGTCGCCATCGTGAGCCCGGCGCCGTTGGCCAGCACGCCAACGCTGCCGTCGAGCTCGATGTATTTCAGGCCCGCCGCGTGGGCTTCGGCCTCCAGCGCCGTCATGGGGTCTGGCGATCCGGTTTGAGCGGCCACCGCCTGCCGGGCGGCCGACGCATCGTCCAGCGTGTACTTGCAGTCCAGGCAGACGATCCGCCCGTCCCCGGTGAGCGCCAGCGGGTTGATTTCCAGCAATTCGGCATCGAGCGCCCGGTAGCTGGCGTAAAGGCCCGCCAGCAAGTCCGCGACTGCACCGGCCTGCCCGTTCAGGTCGAGGCCTTCCAGCGTGGCGGCCGCCTGTCCGGCAGTCAGGCCCGCGGCGACATCCACCTCGATCCGGCGCATCGCCTCCGGATCGGCCGCCGCCATTTCCTCGACCTCCATGCCGCCCATCGCCGAGAACAGCACGACCGGGCCGCGGCTCGCCGGGTCGTTCAGCACCGCGGTATAGAATTCGGCGGCGATCGGCACCTGCTCCTCGACAAGGAGGCGCTCGATCCGGTGCCCGCCGATGGTCATGCCGAGAATGTCCGCTGCTGCCGCGCGGGCCTCTTCCGGCGACCCCGCAAGCCGGATGCCGCCGGCCTTGCCGCGCTTGCCGGTCGGCGCCTGGGCCTTGACGACGCACGGCCCGCCGAGCGCGCGCGCCGCGTCGGCCGCCGCTTCCGGACTCCCCGCCACGATGCCGTCCGGCACCGGCAGGCCGCAGGCCTTCAACAGCGCCTTGGCGGCATGTTCTTCGAAATTCATGTCGCGCCCCGCTACCGTTCCCTGCCGCGATAGCAGCGCCTAACGCCCATATTTCGCCCAGTGGTTCCCGAACATCTCTTCCTCGCCCGGACGGTCTTCCGGGATCGTCGTCACGAGGTGGGTGACGTTGATGAAATGGGACCAGTTGAGGTTTTCCGAGATGGTGTTGCCGGCCCAGGTGCCGCCGCCCATCGAGAGGGTGAAGGGCATGGCGTTGTCGAAGCTGCCGCCGTTGCCGAAGGTGTGGGCCTGGTTGACCAGCACCCGCACGACATCGGTCGATTCCGCCAGATCGCGGGCGCGGTCCATGTCCTTCGTGTGGATGCCGACGGAATGGCCGAGGCCGGTGACGTGCAGGATATCCGTGGCGATGCGCTTGGCGTCGGCGAAATCCCTGGCCCGGTAGACCGTCAGGACCAGCGAGAGCTTCTCGTCCGCAAACGAGTGTTTGCCGCCGACCTCGGCTTCCTCGACCATGAAGAATTTCGCGCGCTCCGCGGCCTCGGGCAGGCCGAAGACCCGGGCGGCGACATCGGCGTCCTTGGCGATGACGCGGCGGTTCAGGACGCCGCCCTGCCAGAGCACGCCCCCGATCGCCGCTTTCTCGCACAGCGCGCAGCGGTAGCCGCCGGCTTCGACCAGCGCGGCCACGGCCGCCTCATAGACGTCGTCCAGGATGATGACGGCGTTTTCCGATGAGCAGGACGTCGCGTTGTCGAAGATTTTCGAGGCGCAGATCTTCTGCGCCGCGTCCGTCAGATCGGCGTTCGAATCGATAATCACCGGCACGTTGCCGGGGCCGACGCCGATGGACACGGTGCCGGACTTCATGGCGCGGCGGACGTTGTTCTGGCTGCCGGTGACGACCACCAGGTCGCTCATATCCATCAAAGCCTGGGTCATGGCCTTGTCGACCGGCGGCGGCAGGATCTGGACCAGGTCTTCGGGATGGCCGGCCTTGCGGAGCTCGGCGCGCATCAGGCGCACGGTTTCCATCGTCGTCTTCTGGCCGGCCGGCGACGGCGCGATGATGACGGCATTACCGCCCTTGAGCGCCATCATGGCCTTGTTGACCGGCGTCGCCGCCGGGTTGGTCGACGGGCAGACCGCACCGACGACGCCGACCGGCTTGCCGTATTTCACCAGGCCGCGCTCCGGCAGTTCCTCGATAATGCCGACCGTTTTGACCCGCATCAGGTCACGCAGGGTGCCGAAGGTCTTGCGGGTGTTCTTGACGACCTTGCTCTCGACGTTGCCGAGACCGGTGTCCTCGACCGCCAGTTCGGCCAACATCCTGGCGTTTTCCGGCTTGTAGATCGACCAGGCGAGGGCGGTGACGGCTTCGTCGACCCGCGCCTGATCGTGGTTCTCATAGGCAGCCATCGCCGCCCGTGCCCGGTCGACCAGGCCGGCGACGATCGTTTCCGGGCCGGCCTCGGGAGCCGCCCCGTCGTCCGACGGCGGCAGGACCGCCGCCAATGGAGACTCTTCCGTCACCGCAATCTCCGTTCATGCGCAGGGCGCCGCGCGGGGCGGCTTCCCTGCATTGCCGATCGGGCGCCGCCGCCGTCCGCGCGATCCCGGCGGACGGCGGCGGGCATCCGGGAGGCGCGGACTACAGGTCCTTCAGCAGGCCGGTCAGGAACTTCTGACGCTCTTTCCACATCTTCTGCACCGCAGCGCGGTCCATGATGCGGATCGGCGAGCCGCCGTTGCGCATCTGCTTGGCGACGCGCGCGTTCGCGAACATCTTGGGCATGATCGCGGCCAGCTTGTCGATCACCGCCTGCGGCGTGCCCTTGCGGACCATGATGCCGCGGAAGTTGACCGACGAATCGTCGACGTCGTAGCCCTGCTCCTTGAAGGTCGGCACATCCGGCAGGAACTGCTTGTCCCGCTGGAGATCGGCGATGCCGAGGATCTTCAGGCTGGAGCGGCTGCGGTAGGAGTCCGACAGGTTGTTGACGCCCGCCATGACCTGGCCGCCGAGCACCGACTTGAGCGCCGGCGCGCCGCCCTTGTGGGGGACGTAGCGCAGCTTCACGCCCAGCGCCTTCTCGATCTGCAGGTAGGCGATGTGGTGGCCGACGAACAGGCCGGCGCCCGAGACCGTCACCTTGCCCGGATTGTCCTTGGCCCAAGCCGCCAGGTCCTTCACCGAATTGAACTTGCTGTTCTTGTTGACGACGAGGACTGCCGGGTCGGCGCCCCAGTTGGCGATCGGCTCGAGATTGTCGATGTTGTACTTGGTCTTGAACTTGATCGACTGGGCGATGAAATGCGGCACGTTATAGGCCGCCATCTGGTAGCCGTCGGTCGACGCCTTGGAGGCGAAGTGGTTCCAGCCCACCTTGCCGCCGGCGCCCGGCCGGTTGAGGATCACGATCGGCTGGCCCAGCAGGCCCTTGTTGGCCGCCACCATGGTGACGATGCGGGCCTGGAAGTCGGTCGCGCCGCCGGGGCTGTAGGCGATCGTCAGGCTGACCGGCTTGGTCGGATAGTCGGCGGCGGCCGCGTGCCCCGCCGGCAACGCGACGGCCAGCGCCGCCGCGGCGATTGCAATTTTCTTCATCTTCGGTTTCCTCCACTTCGATTCGATGGCGCGAACGCCGGTTGGCAGCCGGGCCGGCGGCACGGCTAGAACAGGATGCCCTCAGGGGTCTGCACCTTCAGCCCCAGGGCGAATACGGCATAGATGACGGCGACGAAGCCGACGGTGACGGCCAGCCTGACCGCCCAGGTCCGCACGCTGCCGTGCGGCTGAGGATCGTACAGGCTGTACAGGGTGAGCATGGCGATAAAGGCCGCGCTGTAGAAGCCGAGCCAATCGGCCAGTGCGAAGACGTAGACCAGCATCACGGCGAGGCCGGCCGCGATGTTCAGGAACTGCCCGCCGCCGATGCCGGCGCCGGTGCGGTTCTTCCCGCGCAGCGCGCGCTGCAGGGCCATCAGGGACAGCGCAACCATGAACCCGGAAAGAAGCTGTGGGAACAGGTAGGGCTGCGGATCCTCGACATCGAAGCTGACGATCGCGACCCAGCAGGCGACCGCCAGGATAATCAGGGCGGCGGCCGACTGCTGCACTCTGCCGGCGACCGCCGGTGCGGGCGCGGTTCCCTGCCCGCTGTCAGGCGCGGCGCCGGCCGGGGCTGCGCTTTCGGGCTTGCCGGTCATGACGCGGCCTCCGCGGCAGCGGCCCGCTCCTGCCGTTTCACGCGGATTTCTGAGACGATGCTGTAGACCAGCGACAGCACGACCAGGGCGATCAGCAGGATGTTCAGCCAGCCGGTCAGGAAATAGGGCGCGATGCCGTCCTGCGCCTCGCCGATGATCCGGCCCTGGACATAGTTGTGCTCGGCGATCGGCCCCAGGATGATGCCGAGCACCAGCGGCGCCGGGCTGAAGCCGTATCGCGCGAGGAAATACATGCCGATGCCGAGGACCAGCATGATCGCCACGTCGGCCATCGAGTTCTGCACGCTGTAGCTGCCGAACACGGCGAGGACGAGAATGGCGCTTGCGAGGATCGGCGGCTTGACCTCGATCACCTTGGCGGCGAGGCCGGCGATCGCCAGGCCGAAGATCAGCATCAGGATCTGGCCGATCAGCATGGAATTGATGAAGGAGAAGGCGACCGCGGCGTGTTTCTGGAACAGGTCAGGCCCCGGGAAGATGCCGTGGATCAGCAGCCCGCCGAGCAGGACCGCCGCCGTCGGGCTGCCCGGCACGGAAAGCGTGAGCAGCGGCACCAGCGACGGGCCGACCATCGCATTGTTCGCGCTTTCGGCCGCGACGACGCCCTCGCTCTCGCCGGTGCCGTATTTCGCGCTGTTCCGCGAAAAACGCCGCGACTGGTCGTAGGCGACAAGGCCGGCGATCTGGCCGCCGGCGCCGGGGATCAGGCCGATGACCGTGCCGACCACGCCGCCGATCACCAGCGCCCGCACTTTGGACACCGTCTCCAGCGCCGAACGCCAGATATTGGCCCGCCGGACCTCGAAAACCGTCCGCCGCGGATCCTTGCGGCCGCCTTCCAGCATCTCGATGACCTGCGGAATGGCGAACAGGCCGATCAGGGCGGCGATGATATGGACGCCGCCTTCCAGTTCCTCGGTGAAGATGAAGCGCTCGACGCCCTGGATCGAGTCCGAGCCGATCATGGCGATCCACAGGCCGATGCAGCCGGCGAGCAGCCCCTTGACCACGGACTTCGAATCCAGCGTGCCGATGATCGTTACGCCGAGGATGGCGACCCAGAACAGGTGCGAGGGCCCGAATTTTAGCGCCCAGCTCGCCAGCACCGGCGTCAGGAAGATCAGCACCAGGATGCCGAGCACGCCGCCGATCGCCGAGGAGATGAAACAGATCTGCAGGGCGCGCGCGCCGGCACCCTTGCGCGCCATGATGTTGCCGTCGAGCGCGGTCGCGATGTTGGCCGGCGCGCCGGGAATGTTGAGCAGGATCGCGCTGACCGCCCCTCCCGCGACGGTCGAGGTATAGGCCGCGCCCAGCAGCATCAGCCCCTGGGCCGGGTCCATGTGGAAAGTGAACGGGATCAGCAGGGCGACCGCCATGGTCGGCGACAGGCCCGGCGTCGCGCCGAGCAACAGGCCGCCGATGGTGCCGGCGCACAGGATCAGCATGGAGGACCATGTGAAGACCGCGCCGAAATGGTCGAGAAATTCCAAGCCTGCTTCCCGCTTCGTTCGAATCCGGCGCGCGCCGCGCCTTATGAAATCCGCTTCCGGACCACGGTAGTGAATGAAAACAGTTTTGCAAACGTTTTCATTTTCAGCCGGCGTTTCGCGGAATGCGGCGCCGATTCCGGAGCCCTGCCGGCAGTTCGCCGGTCGCCCGCCCCGGGGGAACGGGGGAGCACCGTGCCCCTACATCAGGGCGCGCACTCCGATGCAAATGAAGGCGGCGAGAAACACGGTCTCGGCGCAGATCAGGACGATTGCCGGCGCGCCGACCTCGGCGATCTTGCGCAGCGACGTTTTCATGCCGACCGCGGCGATGGCGGTGAGCAGCGCCCAGCGCGAAATGTCGGCGAGCAGATCGCGCACCGCCGCCGGAATCAGGTCGAACGAGTTGACGGCGGCCAAGGCGAAGAACATGAGGATGAAACCGGGCACGAGCGGCGGCCTTTCCCCGGCCTGCCGCTCGACGCCGAAACCGGCGAGGCACAGGCCGAAGATCAGGATGACCGGTGCGAGCATGGTCACCCGGATGAGCTTCACCACCGTCGCGGTTTCCCCGGCCGTTTCCGATACGGAAAACCCGGCGCCGACCACCTGGGCGACATCGTGGATCGTGCCGCCGAAGAACACGCCGGTCGCCGCCTCGCTCAGGTCCAGCAGGTCGGCGGCGATCGGATAGGCGATCATCGCCAGCGTGCTCAGCACGGTCACGCCCAGGACCGTGAAGGTCAGGTTGCGCGCCGAATGTTCGTTCTTCGGCAGGATCGAGGCGATGGCCATGGCAGCGGACGCGCCGCAGATCGCGACGGCCCCGCCGGTGAGCAGCGCAAGGCGCCACCCCCGGCCCAGCATCCGGGCGCCGGCGAGCCCGAACAGGATCGTGGCGAAGACCCCGGCGATGACCAGGGCGATCGGCTCCCAACCCAGCCCGGCGACCAGGTCGGCGCTGATGCGCACGCCCAGCAACGCGACCCCGATCCGCAGGATCGTCTGGCCCGACAGGTCGATGCCGGGAACGCAGCGCCCCTCCTCGGCGAGAAAGCCGAACGCGATGCCCAGCAGCAGGGCGAGCAGCATCGCCGGCGCGCCGTAGTGGTCCGAGAGGAACTGCGCCGCGATCGCCAGGACGGCCGACAGCAGGACGCCGGGGCCGTAGATCGCAAGGCGCTGCCGGAGCAGGGAAGAATTCAACGGCACCTCTCCGGGACCGGCCGCGCCGCTGAACGCCGGCGGCGTCCTTGAAGTCTGCGGCGCCGGCGGGTTAGAAATGCAAACGGGTTTGCAAATGTTTTCATAACCATCATGGCGCGACTCGGGAAACGCGGACGGCTGCCGGGCATCGTCGATGTCGCCGAGCGGGCGAAGGTCTCGCCGGCGACCGTCTCGCGCTATTTCAACGATCCGGATATCGTCCGCTACCGGACACGGGAGCGCATCCGGAAGGCGGTCGAGGACCTCGGCTATGTCCGCAACCGCGCCATGCGGAGCATGGTCGGCGGCGCCACCGGCTCCATCGGCCTCGTCATCCCGACCATCGACAACGCGATCTTCTCGGAGATGCTCCAGGCCTTTTCCTCCGCCCTGGCGACCCACGGCCGGACCATGCTGATCGCCGCCCACGGCTACGATCTCGCCCGCGAGGCCGTGCTGGTGCATTCCCTTTCGGAACAGCGGGTCGACGCGCTGGCGCTGATCGGGCTGGAACACCGGCCGGAGACGCTGGCGCAGATCGAGCGGCAGGGCATTCCGGCGGCGATGCTGTGGAACTACCGGCCGGATCAGGACTGGCCCTGCATCGGCTTCGACAACGAGCTGGCCGGCCGGCTGGCGGCGGAGCATCTGCTGGCGCTCGGCCATCGCGACATCCTCTTCGCGACCGCCGAAGAGCGCTCCAACGACCGGGCCGCCGACCGCCGCCGGGGCGCGCTGGACGCAGTCCGCGGCGCCGGCCTGCCGGTTCCCGAGGGGCGGCGGATCG
Source organism: Rhodospirillaceae bacterium (assembly GCA_009840595.1). Classification (GTDB taxonomy): domain Bacteria; phylum Pseudomonadota; class Alphaproteobacteria; order Bin65; family Bin65; genus Bin65. Next base: position 102,982 of record VXNK01000080.1, read on the forward strand.
TTTGCCCCTACGACATCCGCATGTCGAAGGAGCTGATCGCCGGCACCCTGCGGGCGGGAGACCGGCCGTCCGCCATTTTCGCCGGCAACGACGTGATCGCCCAGGGCGCCCTGTTCGCCGCGACGTCGCTCGGCATCCGGGTGCCGGACGACCTGTCCGTCATCGGGATCGGCGATTTCCGCGGCTCCGACGCGTTCGAACCGGGCCTCACCACCGTGCGCATCCCGGCGCGCCGGATCGGCCAGCTTGCCGCCGACGCCCTGGTCGAGACCATCGACTGGCCCGAGGCGGACTTCCACCACGAACATTGCTGCCCGCTCGAGTTGATCGTGCGCGGGACGTGCGGGTCGCCGTCCGCGGCCGGGTGAGGCCGCGCATTGTGGCGCGGCGGGCCGGCTGCTACGGTTCCGCGCCATGGAGCAAGGCACGACCGCACGCGAACGGGACGACTCCGGGACCGGACCCCCGACGCTCGCCGCCATCGGGAACACGCCGATGGTGGAGTTGCGCAATCTGGATACCGGCCCGTGCCGGCTGTTCGCCAAGCTGGAGCAGTTCAACCCCGGCGGGTCGATCAAGGACCGCATCGCGCTCGGCATGGTCGAGGCGGCGGAGCGCGACGGCCGCCTGAAGCCCGGCGGCACGATCGTCGAGGCGACCTCCGGCAACACCGGCATCGGCCTCGCCCTGGTCGCCGCGCTCAAGGGCTACCGCATGATCCTGATCATCCCGGACAAGATGAGCCAGGAGAAGATCCAGCAGTGCCGGGCCCTGGGCGCCGAGGTCATCGTCACCCGGACGGACGTGCCGCCGGGCCATCCGCTGCAATACCAGACCATGGCCGCGGACATCGAGGCGCGCACGCCGGGGGCGCTCTACATCCGCCAGCACTACAACCCGGACAACCCGGCCGTGCACGAGGCGACCACCGGCCCGGAGATCATGGACCAGATGGACGGCGACCTGGACGCCATCGTCGGCGGCATCGGGACGGCCGGCACCATGACCGGGCTGGGGCGGTATTTCCGCAAGGTCGCGCCCGGCGTGAAGATGATCCTGGCCGATCCCGCCGGCTCGCTGCTCGCGCCCTATGTCCAGACCGGCGAACTGACCGAGCCGGGCGCCTGGGTCGTCGAAGGCATCGGCGAGGACGAGCTGCCGCCGGTCGGCGACATGTCTCTGATCGACGAGGCCATTGTCGTCAGCGACCGGGACAGCCTGCTGACGGCGCGCGACCTGCTCAAGGCCGAAGGCATCATGGGCGGGTCGTCGACCGGCACCATCGTCGCCGCGGCCGTCCAGTGGTGCCGCCGGCAGACGGCGGCCAGGCGGGTCGTCGCCATCGTTCCGGACGGCGGCGACAAGTACCTGTCCAAGATGTACGACGACCACTGGATGGCCGACCAGGGCTTCATCGAGCGCAAGACCTACGGCGACCTGCGCGACCTGATCGCCCGCCGGCACGACGAGCACGAGGACGTCACCGTGCCGCCGGACGCCACCCTGGCGATCGCGCTCGGCAAGATGCGGCTGTTCAACATTTCCCAGCTTCCCGTGATGCAGGACGACCGCATCATCGGCCTGATCGACGAAACGGACCTGCTGCAGAGGGTCCTCGCCAACACCGACATCCGGGGCGCATTCGGCGACCGGGTCGAGACGGCGATGACGTCGAAGCTGGAGACACTGCCGCCGGACGCCGGCCTGAACGACGTCAAGGCGACGTTCGACAAGGGCTTCGTCGCGCTGATCCGGGACGGCAGCCGGTATTGGGGCCTCGTGACCCGGACCGACCTGCTGAACTGGCTGCGCCGCAACCGGCCGGCGGCCTGATCCGGGCGCGGGGGCGGCCGTGCCGCGGAACTCGTCGCGCAGCGGCGGCCGCCGCGAGAAGAAGGTCCGGGTGACGACGGCGCGCCGGCGCCCCGCCGCCTCGACCCGGTGGCTCGACCGCCAGCTGAACGACCCCTATGTCGCCGAAGCGCGCCGGCTGGGCTACCGCTCGCGCGCCGCCTTCAAGCTGATCGAGATCGACGAGCGGCTGCGGCTGCTCCGGCCGGGGCAGGTCGTGGTCGATCTGGGCGCGGCGCCCGGCGGCTGGTCCCAGGTCGCGCTGGAGCGGACCCGGGCGGCCGAAACCGGCGGCCGGGTCGTCGCCCTCGACCGGATCGGGATCGACCCGCTGCCCGGCGCGGATATCCTGCTGGGCGACTTTCTCGAACCGGAGACGCTGGCCCGCCTCGAAAGCGCGGTCGGCGAAGCGGCGGCCGACCTCGTCCTGAGCGACCTGTCGCCGTCCACGACCGGCCACAAGGCGACCGACCATCTGCGCATCGTGGCGCTGGCCGAAGACGCGCTCGACTTCGCCGAACGGGCGCTCAAGCCCGGCGGCGCCTTCGTTGCCAAGGTCTTCCGCGGCGGCGCGGACGGCGACCTGCTCAGGCGCGTCCGGGCGCGCTTCGAGAGCGTGCGCCACATCAAGCCGCCGGCGAGCCGGCCGGATTCGGCCGAGACCTACCTAGTCGCGCAGGGCTTCCGGCCGCCGCCCGCCTGACCGGCCTGCGGCGGCTACGGACAGCGCGCCCACCCTGTCCTGCCGTTCCGAACCGGACACCGAAACCGCAAACCCCACCCGTCATTCCGACCGAAGCGAAGCGAGCGGAGGAATCTCGACTCGATCCCGACACCGGGAACCCGGACGCCAGCGACGGGATTCCTCCACTACGCGGACTGGCGTCCGCTCCGGTCGGAATGACGGCGTGGGGTTTGCGCCCGGGCGGGATGACGGGTGGGGCAAATCCGGCCGGGATGGGGCCCACTCCATGGGATGCGTCATGAGATGTCATGTTTTGTCATGTCGGCCGGCTCCCCTCCCCTGGAGGATTCCTCCGCGAAAGGGCGTACCGGCCGGGCTGCCGGGCTGGCTGTTTTTGAATGATTGTTTAAGATCGAGTCCGCCAAGTCTTTGAAATTGCTTGATTTTTGAATTATACAGACCGGTCTTTCTACATGCTTTTTTTTGCGCCCGGCAATCCTAACCCTTTGGAATCGTTGGAAACACGCCAGCCGAAAGTGCACAAAAACAACTTTGGTAGGAATTTTTCCAGAATCCCGGCCGAACGGGGCGCCGTCCTTCGAGACGGTTCAGGCATTCGCCTTCGCCTCCTCAGGATGAAGCTGAAGCGATTGGCCAATACAACTCTTCATCCTGAGGAGGGGCTGAGGAGCGATCCGCCAGGATCGCGTCTCGAAGCCCCGTCTCGAAGGACGAAACGCCCGTCTCGAAGGACACAATGACGGGCGGAGGAGCGGTGCTAAGAGGCGTCGGCCGGCCGCGGCAGGCGCATTCCGGGCGTTGACGGGGCCGATATGGGGCGCGGGGCCTGCCCTGTCAAGGAATATTATCTAAGAAGAGGAAATATTTTTGAAATACCGCTCCAACGAACCCCCGCCGTATGGACGTTGCAGGCAGCTTCCGTCGTTACCCTTTGCCGTGACCGCCTCCCGCTTTCGCTGCCGGAAACGGAAAACCCCTTTACCCGACCTTCGCGCCGGTGGCGCTGCTGATCATGGTCGCCGGATGGCCGGCGTCGGACAGGGCCTTCAGCACGGCCGCGACGTGATCGGCGTCGCGGGTCTCCAGCACGACATCGAGCTCGGCCTGTTTCAGCGGCACGTTGTGGAACAGCCGCTGGTGATAGACCTCGACGATATTGCCGCCGGCCTCGCCGATCAGCCGGGCGACCGCGCCCAGCACGCCGGGCTGGTCCTGGATCTCGATGCGCAGCCGGACCAGGCGGCCCTGGCGCACCAGGCCGCGCATCAGGATCGCGGAGAGCACCCGGGAATCGATGTTGCCGCCCGAGACAACCGCGCCGACAGTGCGGCCGGCGAACCGCTCCCGGTTCTCCAGGACGGCGGCCAGCGCCGCCGCGCCCGCGCCCTCGACCACCGATTTCTCGATTTCGAGCAGCATCAGGACGGCGTTTTCCAGCGCCGGCTCGTCGACCAGCAGAATGTCCGCAACCTGCCGCCGGACGATCTCCCGGGTGATTTCGCCCGGCCGCTTGACGGCGATGCCTTCGGCGATCGTGGTGCCGCCGGTCCGGATGTCCGCGCCGGCCAGGCACTGTTTCATCGCCGGGTAGAGCGCCGCCTCGACGCCGAAAATCTCGATGCCGGGTTTCATTTCGGCCGCCATCAGCGCCATGCCGCCGATCAGCCCGCCGCCGCCGATCGGCACGACCAGGGCATCGAGGTCCGGGGCGTCCTCCAGCATTTCGAGCGCCGCCGTGCCCTGCCCGGCGATAATGGCCGGGTCGTCGTAGGGGTGGACGACGGTCAGGCCCTCGCGGTCGGCGATTTCGACGGCATGATCGTAGCTCTCCGCCAGATCGGCGCCGTGCAGGACGATCCGCGCCCCGAAATGCTCGGTCTGCCGCACCTTGTTGAACGGGGTCTGGGCCGGCATCACGATGGTCGCCGGAATGCCGAGGCGGCGGGCGTGGTAGGCGACGCCCTGGGCATGATTGCCGGCCGAGGCGGCGATGACGCCGCCCTGCCGCGCGGCCTCGTCGAGCGATGCCAGTTTCACACAGGCCCCGCGGTCCTTGAACGACGCGGTGTATTGCAGATTCTCGAATTTCAGCCAGAGCCGGCAGCCGGCGATGTCCGACAGGGTGCGCGAATGCAGCGTCGGCGTGCGCACGATGCGGCCGTCCAGGAGTTCCGCGGCCCTGCGGATATCCTGCGCGGTTACGGTCATTGTCCGGTCTCCGGAGAGTCGCCTTGCGGCGTGAGGGTCAGGACGCCGACGGCGCCGCGCCGCGCCGCCGCCTCGTCCGGCGCCAGCCGCCAGTGACGCACGTCGCGCCACTCCTGCACCAGGTTGTCGTAGTATTCGGAATAGGGATTGCCGGACTGGCCGCTGCTGAGGGTGAAGCGCGACTTCTTCAGGTCAGAGAAATCGTAGACGCCGCGGAAACCCGGCCCCTGCCGCGTCGCGTAGGAATTGCCGGACCGGAAATCGGCCGGCGCCTTGGTCACCGTGAAGCGCGAGCCGTTGGCGGCGATCCGGATCGTGGTCAGCCGGCCGAGCAGCGGGATCGGACCGAACGCCTGGTGGCGCATTTCGGCATAGTGCAGATCGCCCCAGCGCCAGACCGCCGGATCGTCGCCCAGCCTGTCGGACAGGAAATCGAGCGCAGCTGCGAGACTCGCCCGGAGAATAGCGGGGCAGTCCTCGGTCGCGTCCGTCCCGACATCGTCGCACCATTGGCGGTGCTTCGTCAGGATGCCGATGACCACGTCCGGCCGGTTGGAAACGTAGCGCTTCGCCACCTCGCCCAGCTCGTCGGCGTAGAGGCGGCGGTTCAGCTCCCGGAACCAGGCGGCGTAGATCAACGGCTCCGGCCGGGTCAGCGCCATGGCGCCGTCCCACGCCTTCAACATGTCCAGCACGCGCCGTTGCCGGTCGTCGGCGGGTTCGACTTTCAGCAGCAGCGGCAGGGTGGCGCGGGCGGCAAGGGAGACGTGGTCCGCCTGCATCCGGGCGACCTCGTCCGGCGTGAAGCGCTCTTTCGCCGCCAGCATCTGCGCGATCCGCGCGGCGCGGTAATGGTCGCCCCAGCTTTGCGACAGGAAATAGGGATAGTCGCTGCCGGCGATCCGGTTGTTGGCGTTGATGAGCACGCCGCCCGGCGGGTTGAAGCTCTGCGGCAGCGAATCGAACGGGATGGTGCCGGCGAGCGCGGTCCCGGGATCGGCGCCGTCCTGCGGCAGCCAGCCGGCGCCGGGCCGCTTGCGGATCGGCACGACGCCCGGAACCAGATAGCCGATATTGCCCGCCGTGTCGGCGTAGAGGAAATTCTGGATCGGGCCGATGAACAGGCGCAGCGCGTTCCTGAATTCCGCCCAGTTCCTTGCCTTGTTGATCCCGGCAAAGGCGACGGCGCTGGTGTCGGCGCGGCTCAGCCACGGCGCGCGCAGAACGGCGACGCGCCCGTTCTTTTCCCCGTATTCCCTCAACTCTTCGTTGTAGTCGAGCGCCGGCCCGTTGCGCGATTCGCGGATCGTCAGCCTCACATCGGCGCCGAAGCGGACCTTGATCGTTTCCGTGCGGTACTGGAAGGGGACGGACCTGCCGTCGGCCATGTAGCGGTTCGGGTCGGCCGGATCGAGCTTCTCGAGGATGACGTCGTCGGTATCGATGTAGGTGGTCGTGAGCCCCCACGCGATATGGCCGTTATGGCCCATGATAAGCAGCGGGCCGCCCGGCACCGTGGCGCCGCTCAGCGTCAGGCCCGGCGCGCTGATATGGGCGACATACCACAGCACCGGCGCGTTCATGCCGAGATGCGGATCGCTCGCCAGGATCGCCGCGCCGGTGGTCGTCCGCCCGGGGCCGAGCGCCCAGACGTTGGAGGCGCCCCCGCCGCGCACCTCCGCCGGCAGCGCGGCGAGCAGGGCGCCGAAATCCACGCCTTTCAGCAAGCCTTCCCTGTGCGGCCCGACCGTCACCGGCGCGTCGCCCGGATAGGGCGGGAAGAGCACCGGAAGCGCTTCCTTGCCCGCCTTTTGGACGATCCGGGCGCGCAGCAGCTCGCCTCGCCAGTCGGTCGAGAGGCGCACCGCCATCAGCTTGCCCCAGACCAGCGTGTCGGCCGGCTTCCAGGGCTCGAATTCCAGGCCGGTCAGGTTGAATTCCGGCGGCAGCGTACCCTTGCGGGTCTTCAGCCACTGGTTGACCCCGGCGGCATAGGCTTCGAGCATCTTCAGCTGGCCGGGCGCGAGATGCTTCACGCTGTCCTGCGCCCGCCGGTAGAGGCCGAGGGTGCGGAACAGCCGGTCGGCCCTGAGGCCGGGCGGGCCGATGATCTCTGCCAGCCGCCCCTGCCCGGCGCGGCGCTGCATTTCCATCTGGAACAGGCGGTCCTGGGCATGGACGTAGCCGAGGGCGAACCAGGCGTCGTTTTCCGTCCCGGCGTAGATGTGCGGGATGCCGCGCCGGTCGCGCACGATGCTGACCGGTTTTTCGAGGCCGGCAACCGTCACCGGACCGTCCAGCCGGGGCAGCGAGGTGCGGAACCAGAAGAACATGACGACGCCGGCGACCGCCAGCATCAGGACCAGCGTCGCCGCGATCCGCAGGGTCCAGCGGAGTACGGCCCGGATCATGCCGGGGCCTCGCCGAATTCCGCGCGCAGCCGGGCGCCATGCTCGTCCAGCCGCGGCGCCGGCGGCCGGGTCGTCCGGTCCGCGTAGGCCGACATCTTGATCGGCAGGCCGGCGAACGCCATCGTGCCGGCGTCGGGATCGTCGATGTTCACAATCATCTTCCGCGCTGCAATGTGGGCATTCCCGAACAGGTCCGGCACGGTGTTGATCGGCCCGCAGGGGATGTCCGCCGCTTCCAGCAGGGCATGCCAGTGGTCGCTCGTCCCCGTGGCCAGGACGGCTTCGATCTCCGCTTTCAACGCATCGACATGGGCCAGCCTGTCGGCAAGGGTCGCAAAGCGCGGATCGTCCGGCCAGTCCGGCCGCCCGACCGTTTCGGAGAAGCGCCGGAACATGTCCTCGTGGCCGGCGGCGACGACGATATGGCCGTCGGCGGTGCGGAAGGCGTCGAACGGCGCAACCGACGGATGCCGGGCGCCGAGCGGGCCGGGCGCGACGCCGGTCGCGCTGTAGCGGGCGACGGCGTTTTCCAGCAGGGCGACCTGGCTGTCGAGCATGGCGACGTCGACCATCATGCCCTCGCCGGTCCGGTTGCGGTGCTGCAGGGCCGAGACGACGCCGAGCGCCGTGAACAGCCCGGCCGCGATATCGCCGATCGACATGCCGACGCGGGTCGGCGGGCCGCCGGGATGGCCGGTGATGCTCACGATGCCGCCCATCGCCTGGACCACCATGTCGTAGGCCGGGCGATGACTGTAGGGTCCGGTCTGGCCGAAGCCGCTGGTCGCGGCATAGACCAGGCGCGGGTTCAGGCCTTTCAACGCGTCCCAGCCGTAACCCAGCTTCTCCATCGTGCCGGCGCGGTAGTTCTCGTAGAGCACGTCGGCGCGCCGGAGCATCGCTTCGAAGACCCGGCGGTCGGCGGCATCCTTGAGATCGAGGACGATCGATTCCTTGCCCCGGTTGAGCGACATGAAATAGGCGCTCTGGCCGGCGACATGGGGCCCGATCTCGCGCGCCGGGTCACCGCCCGGCGGCTCGACCTTGACGATGCGCGCGCCGAGTTCGCCGAGCAGCATGGTGCCGTAGGGCCCGGCGAGCGCGCGGGTCAGGTCGATCACGGTAACGCCGGCGAGCGGGCCGGCAAGCGGACCCGCAGCTTCGGGCCGGGCGTCATTTTCCTGGGGTACCGTCATGGGCTTCCCATAACGCGAAGCGGGAGCGGCCGCCATGCCCTTCGGCGGCAGCCGGCGCCGCGCGGCGGTAGGGCCATTCGATTCGGGCGACAGCCGTGGCATATAGGCGGCATGGACGGCCCCGCAACCGCCGCACACGCAATCGCGAATTTCCGGCCGCGCGCGCCCTGGTGGGGCGGCGATCTGCAGACCCTGCGCAACGCGCTGGTCCGCCAGCGCATCGACCTGTCGCCCTGGCCGGAGGAAACCCTGCGCTTCGACATGCCGGACGGCTCCGGCGACGTCCTGACCGGCAGGCTGGCCGTCCCGCACGGCGCGGCGAACCGGCCGCTGGTCGTCCTGATCCACGGCCTGACCGGCTGCGAGGACAGCATCCATGTCCGGGCGAGCGCGCGGGCCCTGTTGCAGGCCGGTTTCCCCGCCCTCCGGCTCAACCTGCGCGGCGCCGGGCCGACCGTCGGCCTGTGCCGCGAACAGTATCACGCCGGCCGCACGGAGGATTTCCGGGCGGTGCTGCGGCAGATCCCGGACCGGCTCGCCCGCAACGGCCTCGCGGCGGTCGGCTATTCGCTGGGCGGCAGCATGCTGCTCAAATATCTCGGCGAGGAAGGCCGGGCCGCGCCGCTGCGCGCGGCGGCCGCGGTTTCGGTGCCGATCGATCTTGCGGCGGCCTGCGGCCGGTTCCATCGCGGGCGCAACTGGCTCTACAAGCGCTACCTGCTCGATCGCATGAAGCGCGATACGTTCCGCGCACGCGGCGGCCTGCCCGAACGATGGCGCGAGCCGGTGCGGCGGGCGCGGGCGATCCGGGACTACGACGCCGGCTACATCGCGCCGCGCTACGGCTTCGGCACCGCGGAGCGCTACTATGCCGAATGCTCGGCGACGCGCTTCATGCCGGCGGTCCGCGTTCCGACACTGATCGTCCATGCGCGCGACGATCCCTGGATTGCGCCGGAACCCTACGAGCGGTTCGATTGGGCGGGCGCGCCGGCCCTGATCCCCTGCCTGCACGACAGCGGCGGCCATGTCGGCTTCCACGGCCGCGGCGGCCGGGAGACCTGGCACGACCGGTATATCGCAACGTTCCTGTCGGGCACGGCTTGAGGGCTGAAGTTTTCGGCCGGATTCGGCCACGACCCGGCCCGCATCCATTCTCCGCATGGCCTCCACTTGGCCTCCACATGGCCTTGACGCGGTAAGGAATATTCCTTACGACGATGCGCGGCACAAAAGGGAGCGCCGGTCATGCCGATCATCCACGAAATCGCCACGATGACTGCGAAGGGCCAGATCACCCTGCCCAGGACGGTTCGCCGGGCGCTGGGGGTCGATGTCGGCGCCAAGGTGGCCTTCGAACTCCGCGAGGACGGACAGATCGTCGTCAGCCGGGCCGACGCCGAGCACGAAGATCCGGCCATCGCCGCGTTTCTCGACCTGCTCGCCGGCGATATCCGGGCCGGGCGGCACGTTCGGGCGATCCCGGACGATCTGGCGCAGAATATGCTCGAACAGGCGCAACGCGAGGCGGGACCGGAAGGCGATATCGACGGGGACATCGACGGGGACATCGACGGCGCCGTCGCCCTCTGATGCAGCGCCACGGATGGACGCTGCTGTTCCACGATTGCCTCATCGGCCAGTTGCGCAGGCTCCACAGCGCAGCCCAGCGCGCGCAACGAAACGATCCGGCGGGCTTCGCCTCCAATGCGAACGTCAAGTTGTTCCGTGCCTTGAGCCGGCTGATGCTGGAAGTCATCCCGCAGGATCCGTCCCGGGACGATTACCGCCAGGGCGGCACGCTCGGCCCGCGCTACCGCCATTGGCGGCGCGCCAGGATCGGCAGGCGGTTCCGATTGTTCTTCCGCTATGACGCGAGGGCGAAGGTCATCGTCTACGCGTGGGTCAACGACCGGTCGACGCTGCGTTCCTCGGGGAGCAGGGCCGATCCGTACACGGTCTTCGCCAGGATGCTCGCGCGGGGAAATCCGCCCGACGACTGGGCCTCATTGATGAACGAATCCGGGCAGGACTGAGAGTCAGGGAAGTAACCGCCGCCGGACGGTGGCGCGAACCGGTGCGCTGCGCCCGGACGGTTCGGGCTGAGGCAGGAGAGATCAGCCCGCCGCCCGCTCGCGCAGCCGGAACTTCTGGATCTTGCCGGTCGAGGTCTTGGGCAGTTCGCCGAACACGACGGCGGTCGGGCATTTGTAGTGCGCCAGCCGGCCGCGGCACCATTCGATGACTTCCGCTTCGGTGAGCGCCGCGCCGGGGCGCAGACCGACGAACGCGCAGGGCGTCTCTTCCCATTTCTCATGCGGCTTGGCGACCACCGCGGCCTCGGCGATGTCGGGATGGGCGTAAAGCGCCGCCTCGACCTCGATCGACGAGATGTTCTCGCCGCCGGAAATGATGATGTCCTTGGAGCGGTCGCGGATCTGGACATAGCCGTCGGGATGCCAGACCGCGAGGTCGCCGGTATGGAACCAGCCGCCCCTGAACGCGGCCTCGGTCGCCTTCGGGTTCTTCAGATAGCCTTTCATGATCGAGTTGCCGCGATGGAGGATCTCGCCCATCGTCACGCCGTCGCGCGGCACCGGCTCCAGGGTTTCCGGATCTGCCACGATCATGCCGCCATCCATGGTCGGATAGGCGACGCCCTGGCGCGCCTGCCGCTCGGCCAGCGCGCCGGCGGCAAGACCTTCCCAGTCCTCCTGCCAGGCGCAATGGGAACTTGGCCCGAACGCCTCGGTGAGGCCGTAGACGTGGGTCACGTCGAAGCCCAGCTTCGCGATGCCTTCGAGGACCGCGGGCGCCGGTGCAGAACCCGCGGTGTACACCTTGACGGACTGATCGAACGGCACCCGGTCCTCCTCAGGCGCGTTGATCAGGGTCGAGAGCACGATCGGCGCGCCGCACATGTGGGTGACGCCGTTGTCGGCGATGGACTGGAAGATCGCCCGCGCCTCGACCTTGCGCAGGCCGACATGGGTGCCGCCCATGATCGCGACGCTCCACGGGAAGCACCAGCCGGCGGCGTGGAACATCGGCAGGGTCCACAGATAGACCGGCCGGTGCGGCATCGCCCAGGTGACCGCGTTGCCGAGCGCCTCCATGTAGGCGCCGCGGGCGTGGTAGACGACGCCCTTCGGGTCGCCCGTGGTGCCGGAGGTGTAGGACAGCGCGATCGCCTGCCATTCGTCCTCGATGCCGGGCCAGTCGAAATCCGGGTCGCCTTCGGCGATCAGCGCCTCATAGTCCAGATCGCCCAGGCGTTTGCCGCCGGGGCCCTCGCTGTCGTCGATGTCGATGACGAGCGGACTGACCCTGGCCAGCCCGAGGGCGGCCTCGATTGTCGGCGCAAACTCGGTGTCGGTCAGCAGGACCTTCGCCCCGCCGTGATCGAGGATGAAGGCGATGATCGCCGCATCGAGCCGGATGTTGAGCGGATTGAGCACGGCGCCGATCATCGGCACGCCGAAATGGGCTTCCAGGCTCTCCGGCGTGTTCGACCCCATGAGCGCGACCGTATCGCCCGTGCCGATGCCGCGCTTCGCCAGCGCGCTCGCCAGCCGAACCGAGCGCTCGCGCTGCTCGGCATAGGTGAAGCGCCGGGCGCCGTGGATCATCGCGGTCCGGCCGGGATACGCCTCCGCCGCCCGCTCCAGGAAACGGCTCGGGTGCATCGGCATGTAGTTGGCGGGAGTCTTGTCGAGATCGGTCTCGAACGGGTTCGGGCCGGCGGCGCTCATCCGATCCTCCGTTGGCGGCTCATGTTCGCGGCGACCCTAGCCCGGATTTCTCCCCGATGTCATGGCCCGCGGGGCGCCGGCGGCCCGGATACGGCGGGCGGGCCTCTCAGTCCGGCGCGGCCCGGCCGTGCGGGCGCATCAGGTCGAGTTCCGGCCCCTTCGGTACGATGCCGGTCGGGTTGATGCGCAGCTGGCTGCCGTAATAGTGCCGCTTGATGTGGTCCATGTTCACCGTATCGGCGACGCCGGGCTGCTGGTAGAGGTCGCGCAGGTAGTTGCCCAGGTTGGGATAGTCCGCGATCCGGCGCTTGTTGCACTTGAAATGGCCGACATAGACGGCGTCGAAGCGCACCAGGGTCGGGAACAGCCGCCAGTCCGCCTCGGTGATCCGGTCGCCGACCAGATAGCGCTGCCTGCCCAGCCGGGCCTCCAGCTCGTCCAGGGTCGCGAACAGCGCCTCGAATGCCGCCTCGTAGGCCTCCTGGCTCCGCGCGAAGCCGGTCTTGTACACGCCGTTGTTGACATGCTCGTAAACCGGTTCGTTCACCGCATCGATCTCGCGCTGCAGGGGCGGCGGATAGAAATCCGGCTCGCCGTCGCCCCAGGCATTGAACGCCGTATTGAGCATCCGGACGATCTCGGACGATTCGTTGTTGACGATGGTCGCTTCCTTGCGGTCCCACAGCACGGGGACGGACACCCGGCCGGTATAGTCGTCCTTCGCGGCCCCGTAGATGTCGCGCAGATAGCGGGCGCCGTTGACGCCGTCGGGAATACAGTCGGGACCGTCGCTGAAATGCCAGCCCTCGTCGCTCATGTGCGGATCGACGACCGATATCGAAACCGCGTCCTCCAGCCGCCGCAGCGCACGAAAGATCGTCGTGCGGTGCGCCCACGGGCAGGCGTGCGAGACATAGAGGTGATAGCGGCCCGGCTCGGCCGGAAATCCCGACGACCCGTCGGCGGTGACGAAATCGCGGAACGACGTGGTCGCCCGCTGGAAGCTGCCGTCGGCTGCGAAGGCGGTTCGCTCTTCCTTGTGCCACACGCCGTCGATCATCACGCCCATGGTGCCGTCTCCGAGTGTCTGCGGGCCGGCGCCGCAATGCCCGTGCCGGGCGCGCGGCCGCGGTATGGTGGATTATCCCGTCAGACGCCGAAGGTGAAGCGGCTGCCGAGGTAGGAGCGCACCAGCCGGTCCGGCATCCGCCGCCGCATCGCTTCGATAAAGGACTCTCCGGTGCAGTGCATCGGGATGACCACATCGGGGGCCATCTTCTGCAATTCGTCGATGGTGAATTCGATATAGTCGGGCTTCGCCAGGCCGAGGTGGAAGCCGCCGATGACCGCGTGCAGCCTGTCGGTGCCGGCGACCGACATGGCGGTGCGCACCGAGTTGACGATTCCGGCATGGCCGCAGGACGAAATCACAACCAGCCCACGGCCGCGCACCAGATAGCAGGTCGCATGTTCCTCCGGATGGCTGTCGAAGACCAGTTCGCCGCGCCGCTCGGCTTCGCTGAAATGGTCGTGGACCTCGATTTTCGATCCCCCGGTCACCTCCTCGAAGGAGTCGCGCTCGATGTAGCCGGTGGTGAAGGGGCCCTCGAGCGCTTTGGGGGCCGGGCAGCAGATCGGCGCGACCGCCCGCTCGACCAGCGAATCGCGATCCGGCGCGCCCCAGTACAGCATGTCCGACTCGCCGCCGGGATTGGGATGCCCGGCCGGAATCCAGCGCACATGAAACGCTTCCTCGGCGCCGACATAGAGCTGCATGTCGTCGCGCATGGCGCTGCGGTGCCGGTCCACGAAACCGTCCAGACCGCCGTAATGGTCGCGGTGGCCGTGACTGAGGATCAACCCGTTGAGCCGGCCCGGCTCGATGTCGAGAAACCCGAAATTGCGGTTCAGGACTTCCGGCGTAAAGCCGAAGTCGAGCAGATACTCCGCGCGCGCGCCACCGGCCCGGGACTCGAGATGCAGCGAGAGGCCCCATTCTCCGGCCAGCGTCGTCATGTGCCGGCCGGGAACGATCCCGACATTCTCGACGGCGACGTGGGAATGCTCCGTTTTCGGCAGGAAGAGTTCATGATGGGAATCGACCACAACCCGGACGGACAGGGAGTCGACCACGGGCGCTTCGAACGGAATTTGCTTGTCGCGGCTCATCGGCTCTCTCCGTGCCCGGCGCCTTTCGCGCCGAAACGATAGTAGTTCGGCCGCGAACTTCCGGGTAGCGGCAAAATCTTCGGGAGGCGGCTCGCGGCGTGCCGCACCGGGCGGGCAGTACGCCGGGCGATACGGCGGACGGTCCGGCTATTCCGCAAAGGCGAGTTCGCGGGACACGGTGCAGGTTTCGCGGACGACGAGGCTCGACGGCAGCACGATGTGCCGGGCCGGACTGTCGGGCTCCTCGATCCGCCGGACCAGCAGCGAAGCGGTGCCGGCGCCCATCTCCTTCCAGGAAACCGTCGTCGCGCTCAGGGCGGGATGCGCGAGGCTGGCTTCCTCGACATCTTCGGTCCCGATCACCGCGAAATTCCTGCCCGGCAGGAGGCCTTCGCGCTGGAGGCCGGACGACAGGCCGAGCGCGAGCGCATCGTTGTAGCAGATGGCCGCCGTCGGCTTCGGATCGAGGCCGGCGATCCAGTGTGCTGCTTCGAAGCCCGCCTGCCGGCTGGGCGCGGAGGGCCGGACGAGCGCCTCGTCGAATTCGATCGATGCCTCTTCGAGAGCGTCCTTGTAGGCCTGAACCCTGTCGCCGAAGCGGTGCAGGCTCGGATCGCCGCCGATCACGGCGATGCGGCTGTGCCCCGATTGAAGCAGCCGTTCCATGGAAAGGAGGACCGATTGCCGGTCGTCGTTAACGACGCTGTCGTAGCCGAGTCCGGGAATTGTCCTGGAAACGAATACAATGGGCGGCGGGCCGACATTCCGGAAGCGAAAATCGTCAGCCGTCGATCCGATCGCCGGTATAACGATAATCCCGTCGGCATTGTATTCCGTCATTGTGCGGATAAATTTCGATTGCAATTCGACCGATTCGTTACTGTTGCACAGAAAAACCGTCCGCCCGAAATTTCTTAGCGCTTCCTCCATGGCGGCGAGCAAAGTGCAATAAAACGGATCGGAAATATTGTTGAGAACGATGCCGACGGTATGGGTCCTGGCCGTCCGCAGCCCGGCGGCGCTGCGCTGATAGACATAGCCGGATTCTTCCAGCGCGGCCTCGACCCGCTCCCGCGTCTTTTGCGAGATTTTCGGGCTGCCGCGCATCGCCAGCGAAACGGTGGCGGTCGAGACGCCCAGCAGTTCGGCAATCTGGCTCAGCGTTGGCCTGGACATCCTGCTCGCTCCCGTTCGACGAGGAGCCCCATTGCGCTCGCGCATCGCCTTTTAATGGATTTTCCCGGGTTTCGCGGCCGGCCTTGAGCGGCTTCTGCGTCGCGAAGACTGCTGCCGCCCAGGTTCACGCTCCGGCGCGAAGCGGCGATGCTTGGGAATACTAATCGATTAATAATCCCTCACTGGCGGGGATGTTACCGGCGGTACCGCCATCTGGCAACCCATTGCACCGTCAAACTAGAATATGCGGGCCGGATCGGGCATTGCCGGCCGGCAAAGGCGCATTTTTTCGGTCCCGCCGATGCTGCAACGAAAGTTGGAACCGGGATCGAAGCGTTTACGAAGCAGAACCGGCGCACTGCGGATCCGGGCTAGTTGTGCAACAGCTCGATGGCGATTGCCGTCGCCTCGCCGCCGCCGATGCACAGGGAGGCGACGCCGCGGTCGACGCCCTTCTGCTCCATCGCGTTCAGCAGGGTCACGATGATCCGCGCGCCCGAGGCGCCGATCGGGTGGCCCAGCGCGCAGGCGCCGCCATGGACGTTGACGATGTCGTGGGGCAGGCCGTGCTCCTTCATCGCCGCCATGGCGACCACGGCGAAAGCCTCGTTGACCTCGTAGAGACCGACGTCGCCTTTCGTCCAGCCGGCCTTTTCCAGCACCTTTTCGATGGCGCCGACCGGGGCGGTGGTGAACCAGGCCGGCTCCTGGGCGTGGGTCGCGTGGGCGACGATGCGGGCGCGGGGCGTCAGGCCGCGCTTCTCGGCCTCCGACTGCGTGGTCAGCACGAGGGCGGACGCGCCGTCCGAGATCGACGAGGAGTTGGCCGGCGTCACCGTGCCGTCCTTGCGGAAGGCAGGCCTCAGCTTCGGAATTTTCCCCAGATCGGCGTTGAAGGGCTGCTCGTCCTGCGCAACCGTGACCTCGCCCTTGCGGGTGCGCACGGTGACCGGCTCGGTTTCGCGCTCGAAGGCGCCGTCTTCGTTCGCCGCCCTGGCCCGTTTCAGCGAGGTAATCGCGAAGTCGTCCTGGGCCTCGCGGGTGAACTGGTAGTGCTGCGCCGTGTCCTCGGCATAGGCGCCCATCAGGCGGCCGGGCTCGTAGGCGTCCTCCAGCCCGTCGAGGAACATGTGGTCCCAGACCTTGCCGTGGCCCATGCGCAGGCCGCCGCGCGCCTTGTCCATCAGGTAGGGCGCGTTGGTCATGCTCTCGAGCCCGCCGGCGACCATGACCTCGTTGACGCCGGCCCTGATCAAGTCGTGGGCCAGCATTGTCGCCTTCATGCCGCTGCCGCACATCTTGTTGACGGTGGTGCAGCCGGCGTCCCACGGGATGCCCGCGCCGTGCGCCGCCTGGCGCGCCGGCGCCTGGCCGAGCCCGGCCGGCAAGACGCAGCCCATGATGACTTCGTCGACATCCTCACCGGCTACGCCCGAGCGCTTGAGCGCGCCTTCGATGGCGACCGCGCCCAGCGCGGTGGCGGTAATGTCCTTGAGCGTCCCCTGAAAGCTCCCCATCGGCGTGCGTGCACCGTCGACGATGACGACGGGATCGGAAGCGGTTACGGAGGTCATGGCAGTCTCCTTGCTGGCGCCGGCGGCTATCGGAGCACGCGGATATCGACGCCGATATCGAGTTCGCGCCACATGGTATCGCAGGTGACAACCGGCAATTCCCGCTTTCCCGCCAGACACAGGCAAATCCGGTCGCCGGACATCATGGCCGGGACCGCCGACGAATCGGGAACGACCCGTTTGCCGCGCAACGGGTTATTCCGCAGCCCGTTCGACCGGCGTGTCGGCCTGCGCCCGGTCGGCGTCGCGGGCGGCGTCGCGGGCATTCTCACGCGCCGCTTCCGCCCGCTTGTCGGCGAGGAACCGGTCGACGAGGTCGCCGGTCGGCGGCATTATCGCCCGGACCTGCGCCTGGAGCCGTTCGGCGCTGCGTGCGTAGGTTTCGATCCGCACCGTTCCGTCGTCGATAGTCAGCACGAGCGGCTCGCCCTCGGCGAAACCCAGCGCTTCCCGAACCGCAGCCGGGATCACGACGCGCCCGCCCGAACCCATCGAAACGCGCCAGAAATCGCTTTCGTAGTCGCTGTTTTTCTTCTTCGCCATGTTTCTGGATTTATCTCAGATCGTTTCCGTGGCCAGTGTCAACGAGACCGTTCCCGTCCGCCGGGGCTACCGGATCAGGCGGACATCGACATCGAGCGGCAGGTCCCGCCACGCCCGGTCGGCCGTGTAGACGGGCAACCTGAGCGTAAGCGCCAGGGCGAGGCACGCCCGGTCGCCGAGCGAAAGGCCGGCGTGGCGTGTCGCCGCCCGCAATGTGCCCGCAACCTGCGCCTGCGCCAGAGTATAATCCGCAGGCTGGAAAGGTTGCGCTTCTGTCAGCAGGATTGCTCCGTCAGGATCGGTGCCATTCTCGACGAGCTTGGCGATCACCTCCGAAATGTTGACCGTGGAAATGGCGCTGTCCTTGAGGATGGACTCGACCGTTTCACCACCCGGCTCGCGGTGCAGCAGCGCCAGGACGGCCGACGCGTCGAGAACGGCATCGGGCATATCGCGATCCTGAAAGCGGTTACGCCTCGGCCGCTGCTTCGCGCCGCCGGTCCTCGATCAGCGAGTCCACCAGACTGACGCCTGCGGGGACCGCGGCGCAGACGATACGCTGGGCCATCCGTATCGCCGCCGAAGCGCTGGCCAGCCGCACGATCCCGTCTTCGTCGATCGTCGCGACAAGCGTATCGCCTTCTTCCGCTTCCATCGCCTGGCGGAAAGCCGCCGGAATGACGATCCGGCCGCCGGGGCCGATCTTTACCCTGACCCGGTCATTGGCGCCCGTGATCGTCTCCCTGTCTTCCGCTTCTGCAGCAACGGTGGGACGTTCGTTTTTCGGCGGTCCCTGGATCAGCACATTGCGGACATGCTGATAGCGGATGTCGAGGAAGCGCGCGATATCGGCGCGCTTGTAGCCTGCGGCATCCAAGGCCCGGATCTTTGCCGATTTCGTCGGCAACCCTTCGGCTATCGCCGACATACTTTCGTGTGGAGTCATTGTATTGGATACCTTTCAGGATCATGAATTCCGGCGCGTAGCCGGCCCGATGCAGGTTAGATAGAAAATGACAATTATATTGTCAATAGAATATTTATTTGACAAAAAATGATACAACATGTTGTCGAATATAGTCAGAGCTTGATATTTCCCTCCAAATCAGCCGGAATCCCGTTTCGCGGCACGATATCGCGCCAGCGCCGCCTCGTCGGGCGGATAGAGGCCCTTGACCGGCTCGCCGCGCTCGATTTCGGCGAGTATCCAGGCTTCCAGCACTTCCTGTTCCGCGCCGTCTTCGGCGATTTCGGCGGCCAGCGCCCGGGGCAGCACCACGGCGCCGTCGTCGTCCGCCACGATTATGTCGTCCGGAAACACCGCCACGCCGCCGCAGCCGATCGGCTCCTGCCAGCCGGCGAAGTACAGGGCCGCGATGGAGGGCGGCGCGGCGGCCCCGCTGCACCAGACCGGGATGCCGACCGCGCGGAGTCCCGCAACGTCCCGCATCGGGCCGTCGCTCACGATGCCGGCGACGCCGCGTTTCTTCATCCGGCCGGCGAGGATGTCGCCCAGCGTCCCGGCGCCCTGCTCGCCCCGGCTGTCGATCACGGCGACGACGCCTTCCGGCATCGCCTCGATGGCGTCGCGCAGCGAGCCCGGCGCGGCGTAGCTCTCCCGGGTCGAGACGTCCTCGCGCCCGGGCACGAAGCGCAGGGTGAAGGCCGGCCCGGCGAGCCGCGGCCCGCCCGGCTGCAGCGGCTTCGTCCCCGCCATCCAGCCGCGCCGGATGCCGCGTTTCAGGAGCTGCATCGTGAGCGTCGCGGTCGAGATGCCGCGCAGGGCGTCGAACGGGGCGTCGATCGGGGCGTCGATCGGGGCGGGAGCCGTCGCCATCGCCGGTCAGGCCGTCTCTTCGAACAGTTCGCGGCCGATCAGCATGCGGCGGATTTCGCTCGTGCCGGCGCCGATCTCGTAGAGCTTGGCGTCGCGCAGCAGCCGGCCGGTCGGGTATTCGTTGATATAGCCGTTGCCGCCCAGCGCCTGCACCGCCTCCAGCGCCATCCAGGTCGCCTTCTCCGCGGCGTAGAGGATCGCGCCCGCGGCGTCCTTGCGGGTCGTCTCGCCGCGGTCGCAGGCCTTCGCCACGGCATACACATAGGCCTTCGAGGCGTTCATCGTCGTGTACATGTCGGCAATCTTGCCCTGCATGAGCTGGAACTCGCCGATCGGCCGGCCGAACTGCTTGCGCTCGTGGATGTAGGGCATCACCGCATCCATGCAGGCCTGCATGATGCCGAGCGCCCCGGCGGCGAGCACGGCGCGCTCATAGTCCAGGCCCGACATCAGGACGTGGACGCCTTCGTTGACTTCGCCGACGACATTCTCTTCCGGGACCTCGCAGTCCTGGAACACCAGCTCGCCGGTCGGCGAGCCGCGCATGCCCAGCTTGTCGAGCTTCTGGGAGGTCGAGAAGCCCTCGAAGCCCTTCTCGATCAGGAAGGCGGTGATGCCGCGCGCGCCGGCCTCCGGGTCGGTCTTGGCGTAGACGACCAGCGTGTCGGCCTCCTCGAAATTGGTGATCCACATCTTCGAGCCGTTGAGCACGAAGCGGTCGCCCTTGCGGTCGGCCCGGGTGCGCATCGAGACCACGTCCGAACCCGCGCCCGGCTCCGACATGGCGAGCGCGCCGACATGCTCGCCGGAGATCAGCTTCGGCAGATAGCGACGCTTCTGCTCCTCGTTGGCGCAGCGCCGGATCTGGTTGACGCACAGGTTGGAATGGGCGCCGTAGCTGAGGCCCACGGAGCCGGAGGCGCGGCTGATCTCCTCAACCGCCACGGCATGCTCCAGATAGCCCATGCCGACGCCGCCGTAGTCCTCCTCCACCGTGATGCCGTGCAGGCCGAGTTCGCCCATCATCGGCCACAGGTGGCGCGGGAAGCTGTCGGTCCGGTCGATCTCCGCGGCCAGCGGCGCGACATGGTCCGACGCGAAGGTCATCACCGAATCGCGGATCATGTCGGCGGTCTCGCCGAGATCGAAATTGAGCGCGGGAAGCTGGTTCGGGATCATGGCGGTCTGTCCGGATTTCGGCCGGTGCCTGGTTGTCGGTTTCGGGCCGGTGTCGGGCCGGCGCCGCGGCGGCGGGCGGGTCGCCGGCGCATTGTGCGGCTATTCGGCGGCGTGTCGATAGCCTCCGGCGCCGCGCCGGCGGCGGGCAGGCGGTGTGCGCGGAGAGATGTAAGGAAATGTCAGGTTGTGTCAGGTTCCGTATCTCCCTCGCTCGACCACGGCGTTCCCGAGCGGCTGGCGAGGCGTTTCGGCGTGCCGGGTGGTGTCAGGAAATGTCATGTTCCGTCATGGCGGGCGTCTTCGTCCTGGCTTGCCGCGCCGGAGTCGCCGGGCGCCGGCCGGGCGCCGACGATGCCGCCGCCCCCCGGCGCGACCGCGGCGGCTGGCTTGGCAGCACATGTTCATTTAATGTTCCTGTAATTCCGATCAAGGAACGGCGCACGCAATTTCCGCGCCGCGCCGAACGCGCCCGCGGCCCCGCCCTCAGAAATGCACGACGCGGCCGTAGGCGTCGAGGACGGCTTCGTGCATCATTTCCGAGAGCGTCGGGTGCGGGAAGACGGTGTGCATCAGGTCGGCCTCGGTCGTCTCCAGGGTCTTCGCGATGCCGTAGCCCTGGATCAGCTCGGTGACCTCCGGCCCGGCCATGTGGGCGCCGAGCAGCTCGCCGGTCCCGGCGTCGAACACGGTCTTGACCAGCCCCTGGTCGTCGCCCAGCGCGATCGCCTTGCCGTTGCCGGCGAAGGGGAAGCGCCCGACCCGGACCTCGTGGCCGGCCTCGACCGCCGCCGCCTCGGTCAGGCCGACGCTGGCGACCTGGGGATGGCAATAGGTGCAGCCGGGAATGAGGCTGGTGTCGAGCGGTCCTAGAGTGGGGCAAAAAGGATGGCGGCGGCATCCAGAGCAAATCTTCAGAATTGCCAATCCTCGCGCTCCATGAAACCTTCGAGCGAAGTGCAGTTGATCCCGAAATGCCGGCAGATATTAGGGATTTTCACACCATTCGGCGGTTCGCTTTCCATGGTTACCACCATGCCGCTGATGGTTTGCGCACGCGCTATCAGGAACGGGTCCGCATTTTTTCCACCCTTGAGCAACTTCCGTTGCTCAATGACCTGCTGGAAGCGTGTTACCTGGAAGATGCGACTGACAAACCGTGCTTCGTCGGACGTGGGAGCCGGAAACAAATCCGTGTTTCGGCCGGCCCACTCGGTCAACGCACGTACAGGCCCGTCTTCGATTTCGCGTCTGACTTCACGAGTCGATGTCACGTTTCCTGCATCGACGAGCCGGTCAAAATGCTGCCAGAGAGTCGGAAATCTGTCCGGATAGTAGCTTCGAAAGAGTTGAGTAAACGTGCTCGTATCAAATACATAGATCACGGGGCTCTCCGCGTAATGTATTCTTCTAGTTTTGTCAAGTTTTTAGGCTTAACATCCAAATAGTCTGCCAATTCATCGTCATCGATCATATTCTGATAGTAGCGCCGGAACGCTAGATTGATATAATCTACCCCTAGATAGGAAATTATTGTGTGGTAATAATCACCTCCACTTCCGGTCTTTACCTGTTTGTTCCATCGGCTTGCCGCTGACCGATAAGTATTGACAGAGATCAGGTGACGGTCAAGAAGCTTTCTGTAAATCAGCTCTCTGCTTACACAAAAAGAATTTGCTAACGTCAACGCAAGATCTTCGTCTATTTTCTGTCCGGAAATACATTTGTCGAATTCACTGTCCGGCACCAAGAACTGTGCCGCCAACCGATTGCAAATAGTTTCAATATGGAGAGCATGGGGAGATAGTGCAGTGAAGTACTCGTCATCAACAGGATCAACACCGCTGGTCTGGAACAATAAATGAGAGAGCTCATGGAAAAAAGTAAAAATCTGTCGTGTTTTCGCCATGCTGTTGTTCACATAAATTAGTGGGAATTCACTGCTGTAAAGACAAAATCCGGAATATGAACTATTTCGAAATTGATCTTTGAAGACATGAACTCCCACTTGAATCAGTGCTTTGCGCCATTCCTGCAAAGCAGTTGTCGGACTACTCCACTGCATTTGATCTGACAACGAAATCCGAAAGTAGTTCCGCAACTCTTCAGCTAGGGCGATAGGGTCGTCGGTCGGGTCGAACGAAAGGTCGCGAGTAATCAATCGCGGAGCTTGACTGCGGCCGCGGTTCAGGTCCTCAAGGCCCATCTGGAAAGCGCGTGCCTTGCGTATCAGCAAGCGGATGCGGGGCGGAATCGCGGCGAACTGCTCGGAGCCCAGCGTACGGAAGGACTGTTCGATAGACGGTAGGTCGGGCGGTTCGGGGAAAAAAAAGACAGCAACCGGAACCTTGAAACATTCCGCCAACTTCTCGAGTTGAGGATAGGTCGGTGCTGTCTCGCCGCGCTCCCACCCGGCGATCTTGCTGAATTTCGCAGCCGCCGCTTCCTGACTGTAGCCGGCACGCTCCCTAGCCCACGTAAGCACAGCCGGGACGATGGGCATCGGTTCGGTCATGGTCGGGCCTTCAATTCCTGCTTCCCAGGTACCGGGACATAAGAGATGCGTCTAGTGTCGAAACGGCATGGCGACCGAATTCTGTTCTGCGCGCGAACGGGTAGATCGCGCTACGACCGGCGCCGCGTGGACCGGCCTTTCGCAGCCTGTTCGCGTTCCCATTCCAAGGCGGCGTCCATGGTTGTCGCGCGCCCGACCTGCACAATATGGCCGTCCTCGCCGAAATTCCACCATTGCTCGGCTTCCCGGCGTTTTAGATCGTTCGTGACGCCGGTGTTAACGAATTCGTGGTCCTGCTTGAAGTGGCATTTGTTGGTGTCCCGCGCCACGATCCATGCCTCCGTGCTATCGGCCTTTTGTACAGACACGGTGCCGAAATGCGTCAAGAGTCCCACACCACGTCCGGCCGCGCAAATGCTTACGTCTTGCCGCTCATAACCGCCCGCAGCCCCGCCCCTCAGAAATGCACGACGCGGCCGTAGGCGTCGAGGACGGCTTCGTGCATCATTTCCGAGAGCGTCGGGTGCGGGAAGACGGTGTGCATCAGGTCGGCCTCGGTCGTCTCCAGGGTCTTCGCGATGCCGTAGCCCTGGATCAGCTCGGTGACCTCCGGCCCGGCCATGTGGGCGCCGAGCAGCTCGCCGGTCCCGGCGTCGAACACGGTCTTGACCAGCCCCTGGTCGTCGCCCAGCGCGATCGCCTTGCCGTTGCCGGCGAAGGGGAAGCGCCCGACCCGGACCTCGTGGCCGGCCTCGACCGCCGCCGCCTCGGTCAGGCCGACGCTGGCGACCTGGGGATGGCAATAGGTGCAGCCGGGAATGAGGCTCGTGTCGAGCGGATGCACGTCGGCGACGCCGGCGATCTTCTCGACGCAGATAATGCCCTCGTGGCTCGCCTTGTGGGCCAGCCAGGGCGGGCCGGCGACGTCGCCGATGGCGTAGACGCCGGGCTCGCCGGTCTCGCCCCAAGGGCCGATGGCGATATGGCCGCGGTCGACCGTCGCCGCGGTGTCCTCCAGGCCGAGTTCCTCGACATTGCCGGTGATGCCGATGGCGAGGATGACCTTCTCGACCGTGACCGTCTGCGTGCTCCCGCCGCTCTCGACCGTCGCCGCAATACCGTCCCCGTTTCCGTTTGAGCCCTTCTCCAGCCCGGCGACCGTCGCGCCGGTCAGGACCTTCATGCCCTGCTTCTCGACCGCCTTTTGCACGAAGGCGGAGATTTCCGCATCCTCGACCGGCAGGATGCGGTCGAGCATCTCGACCACCGTCACCTCGGCGCCGAGCGTGCGGTAGAAGCTGGCGAACTCGATGCCGATGGCGCCGCTGCCGACGACCAGCAGGGATTTCGGGAAGGCCTCCGGCACCATGGCTTCCTTGTAGGTCCAGATGTCCGCGCCGTCCGGCTCCAGCCCCGGCAGGGTGCGCGCCCGTGCGCCGGTGGCGAGGACGATGTGGGGCGACGCCAGAGTGGCGGTTTCCTTGCCGTCCTTCAGGACCGCGAGCCTGCCCTTGCCGGCGAGCCGGCCGTGGCCGTCGAACACCGTCACCTTGTTCTTCTTCATCAGGTGCTTGACGCCGGCGTTAAGCCGGCCGGCGACCTTGCGCGAGCGCTTGACCACCTTGCCGATATCGAAGGCGACATTGTCCGCCGACAGGCCGAAATCGCCGGCATGCCGCATCAGGTGGTAGACCTCCGACGTGCGCAGCAGCGCCTTGGTCGGGATGCAGCCCCAGTTGAGGCAGATGCCGCCGAGATGCTCGCGCTCGACCAGCGCCGCGTTCAGGCCGAGCTGCGCCGCGCGGATCGCCGCGACGTAGCCGCCCGGCCCGCCGCCGACGACGATGAGATCGAAGGAAGTGTCGGAATTGTCGGGCATGGCTTTTCTCGCCGGCGGTTTCGGTTGGAGCGCGGTGCGGGCAGCGCCGCGCTACGCCAGCATGCTCAGCGGCCGCTCGACGAAGCCCTTGAAGGCCTGGAGCCATTGCGCGCCGAGCGCGCCGTCGATGACCCGATGGTCGCAGGTCAGCGTGCAGGTCATGACCGTGGCGACCGCCATCTCGCCGTCGCGCACGACGACCTTCTGTTCGCCGGCGCCGACCGCCAGGATCGCCGCCTGGGGCGGGTTGACGATCGAGGTGAAGTGGCCGATGCCGTACATGCCGAGATTGGAGACCGAGAAGCTGCCGCCCTGGTATTCCTCGGGCTTCAGCCGGCCCTCGCGTGCCCGGCCGGCCAGCTCCTTCATCTCCCCCGCGATTTGCGCCAAGCCCTTGCGGTCGGCGTCGAACACGATGGGCGTGATCAGGCCGCCCTCATAGGCGACCGCCACCGAAATATCGACCGCGCCGAGCCGCACCGTCGCCGTCTCGGTCCAGCGGGCGTTGACCGCCGGCACCCGGCGCAGGGCGAGCGCCGCCGCCTTGATGACCATGTCGTTGACCGAGACTTTAGCCGTCCCTTCGAGCGCTTCGTTGACCTCCCGGCGCGCGGCGAGCAGCCGGTCGATCTCCATGTCGACCGAGAGGTAGATCTGCGGCACGTCGCGGTCGGCCTCGCTGAGCCGGCGGGCGATCACCTTGCGCACGGTGTTGTGCGGAATTTCGCGGTCTTCCGGACCCGCAGCGGCAACCGCCGGGCGGGCGGGCGCGGCGGCGGGAGCCGGCCCAGCGGGCGCTTCGGGGGCGGGCGCTCTTTCGGCAGGTGGGCCGGCCGCCAGGGCCTGCTCGATATCCCGCTTGACGACGCGGCCGTGGGGGCCGCTGCCGGCGATGGCGGCGAGGTCCAGCCCCGCCTGCTTCGCCATGCGCCGGGCCAGCGGGCTGGCCGCGACGCGCCCGCTTTCGCCGGCGGGTTCCCGTGCGGCCGGCGCTTCGGCAGGAGGCGGCGCGGCAACGGACGCTTCGGCGGCGGCCGGCGCGGCTGCGGTTTCGGGCGCCCGCACTTCCGGGGCCGCTTCCGGGCCCCCTCCCGGGACAGGCGCGCCGCTATCGTCCGCCGGCAGGGCGCTCGCGTCCTCGCCCTCTTCGAGCAGCCAGGCGATGACGGCGTTGACCTTCACGCCCTCGGAGCCTTCGGGCACGACGATCCGGCCGAGCACGCCCTCGTCGACGGCCTCGACTTCCATGGTCGCCTTGTCGGTTTCGATCTCGGCGATCACGTCGCCGGGGCCGACGGCGTCGCCCTCCTGCTTGGCCCAGCGGGCGAGCGTGCCCTCCTCCATGGTCGGCGACAGGGCCGGCATCGTGACGGCGATCGGCATATCCGGCGCTCCCCCCGTTTCTCGTTCGGCGTTCTGCTGGCCGGCCCGGCTCAACCGGCGTAGCAGACGGCGCGGACCGCCTGCACGACCCGTTGCGCGTCCGGCAGCGCCAGCTTTTCCAGATTGGCGGCATAAGGCATCGGCACATCGGCGCCGCACACCCGCGCCACCGGCGCGTCCAGATCGTCGAATGCCTGCTCCATCGCCACGGCGCACAGCTCCGCGCCGATGCCGGCGAAGGGCCAGCCCTCCTCGACCGAGACCAGCCGGTTGGTCTTCTTTACCGACGCGATGACGGTTGCGGTATCGAGCGGCCGGATCGTGCGCAGGTCGATCACTTCGGCGGCGATACCGTCCTTCTCCAGCATTTCCGCCGCTTCCAGCGCCGTCTCCATCATCAGCGAGAAGCTCGTTATCGTCACGTCCGCCCCCTCCCGGACGACGTTCGCCCTGCCGATCGGCACGATATGCTCCGGGTCGGCCGGCGCTTCGCCGCTGCGGCCGTAGAGAATTTCGTTCTCCAGGAAGACCACCGGATCGTCGTCGCGGATCGCCGCCTTGAGCAGGCCCTTGGCGTCCGCCGCCGACCAGGGCGCGACCACCTTGAGGCCGGGGCAGTGGGCGTACCAGCTCGAATATTCCTGGCTGTGCTGGGCGGCGACCCGGGCGGCCGCGCCGTTCGGCCCGCGGAACACGATGGGCGCGGCGACCTGCCCGCCCGACATGTAGCGCGTCTTGGCCGCCGAATTGATGATGTGGTCGATCGCCTGCATGGCGAAGTTGAAGGTCATGAACTCGACGATCGGGCGCAGCCCGGCAAAGGCCGCCCCGGTGCCGAGGCCGGCGAAGCCGTGCTCGGTGATCGGCGTGTCGATCACGCGCCCGGCGCCGAATTCGTCGAGCAGGCCCTGGCTGACCTTGTAGGCGCCCTGATACTCGGCGACCTCCTCGCCCATCAGGAACACCCGATCGTCGCGGCGCATTTCCTCCGCCATGGCGTCGCGCAACGCCTCGCGCACGGTGACTTCCTTCGTCTCGCCGGCATACGCGGCCTCGGCAGCGGGGGCCGGCGCGGCCGGTGCAGGCGCGGCCGGACTTTCCGCGGCGCCGGCGTCCGCTCCTTCATCCGCACTCCGGACGGGGGCGGCGGAGGCAGCGGCGGGGGCGGAGACGTCGATGGCCGAAGCGTCCTCGCCCTCCTCGAGCAGCCAGGCGATCACCGCGTTGACCTTCACGCCCTCGGTGCCTTCGGCGACCGCCAGCCTGCCGACGACGCCCTCGTCGACCGCCTCGACCTCCATGGTCGCCTTGTCGGTCTCGATCTCGGCGATGACGTCGCCGGCGGAAACGCTGTCGCCCTCCTCGACCAGCCAGCGCGCCAGCGTGCCCTCCTCCATGGTCGGCGACAGGGCCGGCATCAGCACTTCAATCGGCATGGACAGTCCCCGGAACGGTGTGCAACGGCGGGCGGCGCATCATGCCGCCAGCACGTCGGTATAGAGTTCGGCGGGGTCTGGCTCCGGGCTGTTCTGGGCGAACTCCGCCGCATCGTTGACGATGGCGCGGATCTCCCGGTCGATTTCCTTGAGATCGTCTTCCGCCGCCCCGGCGGCCGCCAGCATGGTCTTGACCCGCTCGATCGGATCGCGCTCCTCGCGCATTTTCTGGACTTCCTCGCGCGAGCGGTATTTCGCCGGGTCGGACATGGAGTGGCCGCGATAGCGGTAGGTCACCATCTCCAGGATGAAGGGGCCGCCGCCGTCGCGGGCATGGGCGACCGCCTTCTCGCCGGCTTCCCTGACCGCCAGCACGTCCATGCCGTCGACCGCCTCACCGGGGATGCCGTGGGCCGCGCCGCGCTGGTGCAGGTCGATGGTGGACGACGCGCGCTCGACCGAGGTGCCCATGCCGTACTTGTTGTTCTCGATGACGTAGACCACCGGCAGGTCCCACAGTTCGGCCATGTTGAAGCTCTCGTAGACCTGGCCCTGGTTGGTCGCGCCGTCGCCGAAATAGGTCAGGCAGACGCCGCCGTCGCCGGAATATTTGTGCGCGAAGGCGATGCCGGTGCCGAGCGGCACCTGGGCGCCGACGATGCCGTGGCCGCCGTAGAAGCGCTCCTCCAGGCTGAACATGTGCATGGAGCCGCCCTTGCCCCTGGAATAGCCGCCGACCCGCCCGGTCAGCTCCGCCATCACGCCCTTCGGGTCCATGCCGCAGGCCAGCATATGGCCGTGGTCGCGATAGGCGGTGATGACCGAATCGCCGTCGCGGATCGCCGCCTGCATCCCGGTCACGACCGCTTCCTGGCCGATATAGAGATGGCAGAAGCCGCCGATCAGGCCCATGCCGTAGAGCTGGCCCGCCTTCTCCTCGAAGCGGCGGATGAGCAACATGTCGCGATAGTAGGACAGCAGGTCGTCCCGGGCGGCGGACCCGGTTTCCGCGGCGGCGTCGCTGGGCACGGTTCACCTCGACAGACTGGTTGCGCGAATCGCCGGAAGGCAAGGCACGCCGCATTGATGGATCGAACGCCGCCGCGCGACAAGGCAAAAAATCGGCGCGCCGGGCCGGCGGGCGCGCCGGCCGGCGGCCGGAAACCTGCCTGTGTCCGGGCCGCAGCGTCATTGACGCGAATCAACCTATTTTTCGGGCAGCGGCGTGCGGTAGCGGATGACGATTTCGTCGGGCCGGCCGAGAAAGAGCTGCTGGCGCATCGCCTCGTCCAGCATGTCGGGATCGGGATCGGGCCCGTTCAGCAGGCTCGCCTTGTGCACGAGCCAACCGTGCTGCGCCTTGAGCGCAGCCCGCTCCCGCGTCAGCGCGTCCAGCCGCTCCGACAGGCCGATCCAGGCCTCCAGGCCGCGGTCGCCGTGGAGCGTGTGATAGCCGAGATAGCCCAAGGACAGGAGCGCGATGAACGGCAGGACGAGCGCCCGCAACTTGTTCTGCAGGATGCGCAGGAGGAACATGGCGCGACCGAATCACTTTGCGAAACGCAAGTCAATATAAATATTCGTTGACTCCCGGCAAGTTACTCCGGTTCGTTTCGGCAATACTTGAGAACGAATCCTTCGGAACGACTCAAGAGCGGGGTCCTTCGGGACGGGGCGTTGAGGAGGCGCCCCTCGACTTCGCTCGGGACAGGCTTAGCGCCGTTGCGAAACGCCCGGCTCGAAGGACGCCGTCCGGCCGGCATAGGTTGCCGCCGGGCCGAGCCGTTCCTCGATGCGCAGG
This sequence comes from Rhodospirillaceae bacterium, assembly GCA_009840595.1. GTDB lineage: Bacteria > Pseudomonadota > Alphaproteobacteria > Bin65 > Bin65 > Bin65. The sequence continues at coordinate 132,595 of VXNK01000080.1, forward strand.
AGCCGGTTGTATTTCGCCGTGCGGTCGGAGCGCGACAGCGAGCCGGTCTTGATCTGGCCGCAGTTCGTGGCGACGGCGAGGTCGGCGATGGTCGAGTCCTCGGTTTCGCCGGACCGGTGCGACAGGACGGCGGCGTAGCCCGCCCGGTGGGCCATGTCGACGGTTTCCAGCGTTTCGGTCAGCGTGCCGATCTGGTTGACCTTGACCAGGACGGCGTTGGCGACGCCGCGCTCGATTCCTTCGGCAAGGCGCACAGGGTTGGTGACGAAGAGATCGTCGCCGACCAGCTGGACCCGATCGCCGAGCGCCTCGGTCAAGGCCGCCCAGCCGTCCCAGTCGTCCTCGGCCATGCCGTCCTCGATCGAGGCGATCGGGTAGCGGCCGGCGAGGTCCTGCCACCAGGCGGCCATTTCCTCCGGCGTCAGGCGCTTGCCCTCGCCTTCGAGATGATAGGCGCCGTCGCGGTAGAACTCGGTCGAGGCGGCATCGAGCGCCAGGACGAAGTCGTCGCCCGGCGCATAGCCGGCGGCGGCGACCGCTTCGGCGATGAAGTCGAGCGCTTCTTCGGCGCTGCGCAGCGCCGGCGCGAAGCCGCCCTCGTCGCCGACATTGGTATTGTGCCCGGCCTTACGCAGGCCGGCGCGCAGGGCGTGGAAGACCTCGGCGCCCATGCGCAGCCCTTCGGCGAAGGTTTCCGCGCCGACCGGCATGACCATGAATTCCTGGATGTCGACCGGGTTGTCGGCATGGGCGCCGCCGTTGACGATGTTCATCATCGGCACCGGCAGCACCCGCGCGCCCGGCCCGCCCAGATAGCGGTAGAGCGGCATGCCGATCCCGTCCGCGGCGGCCCGCGCGACGGCGAGGCTGACGCCGAGGATCGCGTTGGCGCCCAGGCGGCCCTTGTTTTCCGTGCCGTCCAGGTCGCACAGCACCGTATCGATGTGGACCTGCTCCAGCGCGTCGAAGCCGGAGAGCGTATCGAAGATTTCGCCGTTGACCGCGTCGACCGCCGCCAGCACGCCCTTGCCGCCGTAGCGGCCGCTGTCGCCGTCGCGCTTCTCGACGGCTTCATGCGCGCCGGTCGAGGCGCCGGACGGCACCGCGGCGCGCCCGAAGCCGCCGCTGTCCAGATGGACATCGACCTCGACGGTCGGGTTGCCCCGGGAATCGAGGATTTCGCGGGCGACGATATCGACGATGTCGGTCATGGCGGCTCGGATCGTGAATGTATCGGGGAAGGTCGGCGCGGCGACGCTCAGGCGAGGCGGACCGGGTTTTCTTTCGCCAGGCGGTCGATCTCGGCAAGGGTCTGCAACAGCGCGGGCAGCGCGCGCACCGGCACCATGTTCGGGCCGTCGCTCGGCGCGCTGTCCGGATCCTGGTGGGTTTCCATGAAAATCGCGGCGACGCCGACCGCGGCGGCGGCCCGCGCCAGCACGGGCACGAATTCGCGCTGGCCGCCGGACGACGCGCCCTGCCCGCCCGGCTGCTGCACCGAGTGGGTCGCGTCGAACACCACCGGCCAGCCGTTCTGCGCCAGGACCGGCAGGGCGCGCATGTCGGAGACCAGCGTGTTGTAACCGAAGCTGACGCCGCGCTCGGTCTGGAGGATATTGCGGTTGCCGGTGCTGGCCACCTTGTCGAGCACGTTCTTCATGTCCCAGGGCGCGAGGAACTGGCCCTTCTTGACGTTGACGGCCCTGCCGGTCCGCCCGGCGGCGATCAGCAGGTCGGTCTGGCGGCACAGGAAGGCCGGAATCTGGAGCACGTCGACCGCTTCGGCGGCGAGGGCGCACTGTTCCTCGGTATGGACGTCGGTCAGCACCGGCAGGCCGGTCGCCGCGCGGATGTCCCCGAAAATCGAGAGCGCCTTGTCCAGGCCGATGCCGCGCGGGCTGTCCAAGCTGGTCCGGTTCGCCTTGTCGAAGCTGGTCTTGTAGATCGCCCGCACACCGGCCGAAGCGGCGGCCTCCTTCACCGCCGCCGCCATCTCCAGCGCGTGGTCGCGGGACTCCAGCGCGCACGGCCCGGCGATCAGCACGAACGGCCGGTCGTTGCCGATCTCGATATCGCGCACGCGGACGGAACGGTTGTGCAGGGCGGCGGCGCCTTCGGGCATGACAGGTTCGGGGCGGATTCCCGCTGTGGACTGGCGCGAATGTAAGGCACGCGGGCGCGCAAGTCAGCGGCGCAGGTGTCTCAGAAAGCCGCGCCTTCACGACGGAATATCCGGATGCCACCGTATCATGGAAAACGGAGGTGCGTCCGGCATGACACCTATACCGATCCTCTGTTTCGCGGTCGTGCTGCTGGCCGGCGCCTGCACGACGACCGGCGGCGGCAAGGACCGCGGGCACCATCGCACCGGCCCGCCGAAGGGGCCGCATCATATCGCGCACAAGCACGACCGCTTGCGTCATCGCATGGTGTTTGCCGCCGGTGTCATGGCCGCCTGCGGCCGGCGGAAAGACGCCCGCCGCGCAGCCTGGAACGCGAGGGTCGCCAACAAATCGCCGAAGCGGCCGGGCCGCTGGTCCGGGCGCCGCCTCGGCAAGGCGCTCCGGCGCAGCACCGACGCCGCAGCCCGGCGGCGGGACGCGGGGCGCCTGCGCTGCCGCGGTCCCGAAGTAGCGCGGATCGCCTACCGGATCGACAAGGTCCACGCGCGGCTCAGCCTGCGCGATCCCCGGGTCCGGCCGCCGAAGCGCGTCGCAGACCGGCCGCCGCGCCGGGACAACAGCGAACCGCCGCGCCGGCGGGACCGCGAGCGCGACCGTTCGCGGCGGCGCAGCGAACGCGAGTCCTGACGAACACGGCTGCGGCCGGCCGGCGTGCCGGCATGTTAACCGTTGCACCTTTCGTTCGGTGAACCGTATACCGCCGGGACCGCATCCGACGCTTCCAGCATTCGCTCCCCGGAACTATTCGAATGTCGCTCAACCCCTATCTCTTCTTCGACGGCAACTGCCGCGAGGCCTTCGACTTCTACCGCTCGGTGTTCGGCGGCGAGTTCTCGGTGCTCCAGACGTTCGGGGACGGTCCGCCGGACATGGGCGTGCCGGATGCGGAGAAGGACCGGATCATGCACGTCTCCCTGCCGATCGGACCCGCCGTCCTGATGGGCAGCGACAGCTGCTCGGCCTTCGGACCGCCGCCCGCGGCGGGCGACAATTTCGCCATCTCTCTGACCGGGGAGAGCCGCGAACACTGCGACCGGATTTTCGCCGCGCTGTCGGCGGGCGGCGCGGTCAGGATGCCGATGCAGGAGACCTTCTGGGGCTCCTATTTCGGCAACTGGACCGACCGCTTCGGTATCGGCTGGATGATCAGCTTCGATCCGCCGAAGGACTAGGGAGCCGGCCGGCGGCCGCCCGGCCTAGCGCGCGCCGGCCAGCCGCACGATCGAGGCGGACCAGTCGAGCAGGTCCATGAGCCGGGCCACATAATGGTCGCGGGCGCCGAAGCCGGCGTCCGATTCGCCGGCGAGGTTGGCCTCCAGCACGTCCAGCAGCCGGTTCAGCCGCCGTTCGTGCAGGCCAAGCGACCGCTGCACCGGATCGGCGACCACCCCGGCAAAGGCCGTCAGCATGGCGAGCGGCACGAGCATCCCGGCGAACACGCCGGCGTAGAGCAGCGGTGAGACCTTGACCGAGACCAGGCTGTAATACAGCCCGCCCAGCCAGGGCCCGGCAAAGAAACTCCCGACCGCGGCGGAATGGGCGATCGAACCGGCGACGACACCGGAGAGCGCCGCCGCCCCCGGCGTGAATTTCTGGGCCGCGATATAGCCCGCGCCGGCGGCGAACAGCGAGGCCGTGATATCCGCCGCCGCGGCGCGGCTGCCGAGATAGTCCTGCATCGCGGCGTGGACCCGGTCGCGAAAGGCCCGGTCTCCGGCCCGGTCGCCGACGATCTTCAGCATGCGGTCGAAATGCGCGGCGAGCCGCGGATCGGAGAGCGCTTCCTCGACCAGTCGGTCCCGGTCGGTGCGGCGGTCGCCCCCGTCGGACGTCTGGTCCAGCGGCAGTTCCAGAAAGTCCGTGTGCAGCCGCCATTCCAGCTCGCGCGCGACCTGGGTCTTCCAGAACAGGTTGCGACCCGGCAGCCGGTCCGCCGCCTCGCGTGCACCCGCCGCACGCAATCCGGCGGCGCCGACGCCGCGCGCCGCCGTCGCGACGCCGGCCATGACGTTGTACGACGCACGCACGAGGTCGAGGCCGAGTGCGCGGCGGTGCAGCTCGAGCGAGCCGCGCAGGCCGAAATTCCGGTCGACGAAGGCCGGTATCCGCGCGCGCCGCCCGGCGATGTAGCGGCGCACGGCATCGCCGAAGATCGCCTCGACGGCCTGCCGGTCCAGCGGCGGCAGCGCGATCTCCGTGCCGGGCGCGTCCTGCGGAGGCGGCGGCGCGGACAATGGGGGCGGTTCGCTCATCCCCGGTCATGTGGGGAGGGAAGCGGCGGCGTCAAAGGGTACGGCGGCGGAAAACCGGCGCGGCCGGGCCGTCGCCGCGTCATGTCAGCCGGCCGGTGGGGCGTTGATTTGATATAAATGTTATAATATAACAAACCTGCGATCTTTCGACGGCAGGAAAAATCCCATGCGCAGGCGCGGACAACGAATTCGGACTGAGGGAATGCTGGCTGGGGCGCCTGCCGCCTTGCGGGGCCGCGGCGCGCCGATGCCGGCCGGGGAACGGCCATGACGGCGCGGTCCGTAACCCGGTTTCGCCTCCTTGCGGCCGGCGTCGGCCTGCGGCTGGCCGGCGCGGCGCTCGCGGCGGCCGTTCTCTGGGCCGGCTTTTTCTGGGCAACGTCCACGCCCGGCGGATCATGGGGCGGATCATGAACCACGCCCTTTCGTTCCGGAACCTGACCCTCGGCTACGACCGGCATCCGGCCGTGTACCGGCTCGACGGCGAGATCGCCGCGGGCAGCCTGACCGCCATCGTCGGACCGAACGGGGCCGGCAAATCCACGATGCTGAAGGGGGTGACCGGCACGCTCCGGCCGCTCGAAGGCCGGATCGCCTTCGGCGGGATCGCGCGCAGCGAGATCGCCTATCTGCCGCAGCAATCCGACGTCGACCGGTCGTTCCCGATCGCGGTCGCCGACCTCGTGGCGATGGGCCTCTGGCGGGAGATCGGCGGCTTTGGGGGCTTGCGGGCCGGTCACCGCGCCCGCGTCGCCGATGCGATTTCCGCAGTCGGCCTCGAAGGGTTCGAGACGCGGCCGATCGGGTCGCTGTCGGGCGGGCAGATCCAGCGCGCGCTCTTTGCCCGCCTGCTGCTGCAGGACGCCCGGCTCGTTCTGCTCGACGAGCCGTTCACCGCAGTCGATGCGAAAACGGTGGCGGACCTGATCGGCGTGGTGCGGCGCTGGCACGGCGAAGGCCGCACGGTGCTCGCCGTCCTGCACGACGTCGACACGGTGCGGGCGCACTTCCCCCGCACGCTGATGCTGGCGCGTGAACTCGTTGCCCACGGACCCACGGCGCAGGTCCTGACGGCCGAAAACCAGTTCCGCGCGCGCCAGATGTGCGAGGCTTGCGCCGGCCCGCCGCATATATGCGGGCGAGACGCCGCATGATGTGGGAGCTCCTCGTCCAGCCCTTCGCCGATTTCGGCTTCATGCGGCGCGCGCTGATGGGCTGCATCGCGGTCTCGGTCGGCGCGACGCCGGTCGGGGTGTTCCTGATGCTGCGCCGCATGAGCCTGACCGGCGACGCGATGGCCTGTGCGATTCTGCCGGGTGCGGCGGTCGGCTATCTCGTCGCGGGCCTTTCGCTCGGGGCGATGACGATCGGCGGGCTGATCGCAGGCATGGCGGTGGCGCTCCTCGCCGGCTTCGTGACCCGCGTCACGGCGCTGCGCGAGGACGCGAGCCTGGCGGCCTTCTACCTGATCTCGCTGGCGGTGGGCGTGCTGATCGTGTCGACCCGGGGCAGCAATATCGACCTGATGCATGTGCTCTTCGGGACCGTACTGGCGCTCGACGACGCCGCGCTGGTCCTTCTGTGCTCCATCGCGAGCCTCTCGATCCTGACGCTGGCAGCCCTATTCCGGCCGCTCGTCCTCGAATGCGCGGACCCGCAGTTCCTGCGCTCGGTGAGCGGGCTCAGCGCCGCGACGCATTTCACGTTTCTCGCCCTTGTCGTGCTGAACCTGGTGGGCGGCTTTCACGCGCTCGGCACGCTCATGGCCGTCGGCATCATGATCCTTCCCGCCGCCGCTGCGCGCTTCTGGGCCGTCGGCATCGGCGCGCTGATCGCCGTCGCCGCCTCGGTTGCGCTGCTCTCGAGCCTGACCGGCCTTCTTCTTTCCTACCATTTCAGCCTGCCGTCCGGGCCGGCGATCATTCTCGTCGCGGGTGTCGCCTACGCGCTGTCGCTGGTCTTCGGACCGGTGGGCGGGCTCGCCGCGCGGGCCTTCCCGCGCCGCTATCTCGAAGCCTGAACGGAGTTCCGATGCCCGCCCGCAGAGCGCTTCCGATATCCGCCGCCGCCGTCCTCGCCCTGGGGTTCGCCCTGGGGTTCGCCCTGTCATTCGCCGTGCCGCTCGCCGCTCCGGCCGCCGCACAGACCGGCAAACCGATCCCGGTGGTCGCCACCTTCTCGATCCTCGGCGACATGGTGAAGCGCATCGGCGGCAAGCACGTCGCCGTCACGACGCTGGTCGGCCCCGACGGGGATACCCATGTCTACCGGCCGACCCCGGCCGACGCGCGGGCGGTCAGCGAAGCGAGGATCCTCGTCGTCAACGGGCTGCAGTTCGAAGGCTGGCTGGACCGCCTGATCGACGCTTCGGACTTCCGCGGGGTCCGGGTGGTGGCGACCGACGGCATCGAGCCGATCGCTTTCGAGGACGGCGGCCACGACGATCACGCCGGGCACGCCGGGCACGCCGGACACGCCGGGCACGCCGGACACGGCCACCACGGCCACGACCACGGCGCCTTCGACCCCCATGCCTGGCAGAGCGTCCGCAACGCAACGGTGTACGCGCACAACATCGCCGCGGCGCTGGCCAGGGCCGCTCCGGCGAAGGCCGCCGCGTTCTCCCGCAATCGCGCGGCCTATCTGGACGAACTCGAGGCCCTCGACGCGGAAATCGACAGGATCGTGGCCAGGCTGCCCGCAGGGCGCCGGACCGTCGTCACCTCCCACGACGCGTTCCAGTATTTCGGCCGCCGATACGGGCTGACCTTCATCGCGCCGCAGGGGCTCAGCACCGAGTCGGAGGCGTCGGCGAAGGGTGTCGCCCGCCTGGTCCGGCAGATCCGCGCAGAGGGCATCCGCGCCGTCTTCGTCGAAAACATCACCGATCCGCGGCTCCTGACGCGTATCGCGGAGGAGACGGGCGCGAGGATCGGCGGCACGCTCTATCCCGGCGCCCTGTCCGGCCCGGACGGCCCGGCGCCGACCTATCTCGACATGATGCGCCACAACGCGACGACCATCGCACGGGCGCTGGCGCCCTGAGCCGGCCGACGGCCATCGTGCCGGGGCGCGCAAGGTTGGAGCCGAAGGCGCGCCGTGGCCCGGGATATCCGGGAAACCGGCCTTTGCCTGTGTCATGAAATGTCATGATTTGTCATGATCCTGCATTTCCACTCTTCTTGTCGCCCCGGACCCCGATCCGGGGCCCAGGGCCGACCCGAAAGGTGTTAGCCCGTGGCTCCTAGACCCCGGATCTCCGCTGCGCTCCGTCCGGGGTGGCAAAGGGGAGTGGCGGTGAGTCCGGGACGTGTCATGAAATGTCATGATTTGTCATGTTCCGTGGCGGTATCCTCCTCCGTTGCGCATGAGCGGCCGGGCCTCAGGGCAGAAACAGACCGGTCTGTTTTCCGTGTTTTTTTCGCCGCCGGCCCGCTTTTTCCGGCGCCGAATCCGCAGAAATCCGCCATTTCCGCTCCGGAGGCCTTGAGGAAAAAATACATAATATGCATAATTTCCCAGATTGTCGGCGCCGGACGGCCGCGCAGCGGCGGCGGCGCGGCCCCAACGCCGGAAAGGCGGCTGCCGGCAGGCGTCATGAATTGTCACGGTCCGCCCCGCCCCCGATCCGGTCCTGCCGGCTGAAAGCACATTTGTTCATATAATGTTCCAAGCAGGCCTGTCAAGCGGATTCTCCGCGCCGGCCCGTCGTTTCACCGATTGACCGCACCGGCCCGCCGGGGCTATCGTCACGGCATGACCTTCGCCCCGGACACCTATGCGATCATCGGCACGATCCTTGCCGTCGGCTTCGCCCTGGCCGGCATGGGCTGGCGCATGGCGAGCCGCCTCGACAAGCGGATCGGCGAAGACAGGGCCGCCGCCGAAGCCGACCGGCGCGCGGTGCAGGCCGCTGCCGACGCGGACCGGCGCGCCGCGCAGACCGCCGCCGACGCGGACCGGCGGCAATGGCAAGCGTCTATGGACGCCTTCCGGCAGGAAATGCTGCGCCTCGCCGAACGGCAGTCCCGCATCGAAGGCCGGATCGAAGCGGCCGAATAGCCGACGCCCGGCGCCGCTTCGCGGTGCGCCGCCTTTGGCCGACGGCGGAGCCGTCAAGGGATGCGGCGCCAAAGGCCCCTCGCGAAAGAAAATGCGGGACTCCTCCGGGCGGTGTGCCGGCCCGGCGTTTCACCGATTGACCTCACCGGTCCGCCGGGCCTATCGTTACAGCATGACCTTCGCCCCGGACACCTATGCGATCATCGGCACCATCCTTGCCGTCGGCTTCGCCCTGGCCGGCATGGGCTGGCGCATGGCGAGCCGCCTCGACAAGCGGATCGGCGAAGACAGGGCCGCCGCCAATGCGGACCGTCGCGCCGCGCAAGCCGCCGCCGACGCGGACCGGCGGCAATGGCAGGCGTCCATGGATGCCTTCCGGCAGGAAATGCTGCGCCTCGCCGAACGGCAGTCCCGCATCGAAGGCCGGATCGAAGCGGCAGAGTGATCGCCGCCCGGCGGCGTTTCGCGATGCGGCGCCTTTGGCCGGATGTTCGTTTGGGACAACATCTTATGGGCACCTCCGTCACCGACACGGTCGCCAAAGCCTTCGCACTGGCGCTTTCGGACCAGCGCGCGGTTCTTAAACGCTGGACCGGCCTCGCACGCGGAATCGGGACGCTCCTGCCGGATTCGCTGTTGTCGGCGTCCGTTTACCAGATCGGCACAGTCGACGTCCTGCTCCGGTCCCTGGAGAAAGAGCGGGAACCGCTCGTCTACGAGCAGGTCAAAAGCGACGAGGAAGTACGGCGCGAATTTCACTACCAGTGCATATTGTCGCAAAACTGGGTTTGCAGCGCATACGAAATATTCCGGCTCCTGAAGTCCCGGAAACTGGTTTCGGACAATCCCGAATTCGACGCTTTGGCGCACGATCTCCGGCTGCTGAGAATCCCGTTCGACAAGCACCAGATCGCCGCCGACGGGGAGCTTCCCGGACCCATTGAATTCCGGTCGCCCCCCTCGCCGTTTCACGAAACGCAATATTACCTCTACGATCCGAACGATGCGCTTCGCGGCTACGATATGCTGCTGGGTGTTGCCGCCGACGGCTCCGTAATGTGGAACACGGTGGACGGCACGAACGGCGAAACGAAATGGCTGGTGCGCTCGGCATTGTCAGACAGGATCATCGCCGTTTTCGCGCCCCATTCGGAAAACGGCGGACCGGGGCGATAGCTCCGCTCCGTTCCATACGCGGCCTGCACGGCGGACGCTAGCAGGCGGAGGCAACGCGGGCGGTTCGCTCGTCCACGGTCATATGGGGATTGCGCCCGCGGCAGCAACGAGTGAAGCGACGGAAAACCGACGCAGTGTGGCCTACTCTTTCCTCCCCGGCATTTCGACCGGAGCAGCAAGGTCGCGTAGTAGAGACTTTAGCCTAGGTTAGCGGCGATGACGGCCGGGAAATAAAGACTGCCTCCACCGTCAAGAATGGTCAACGCGATCACTCTACTTGAGGACACTGAGACATGGCTTTAAGGCGGCTTCGAAACCTGGATTTTAGTTTCGGTTTGAGATCAAAAAGTCTTCCCTGAACACGTTCAATTTCAGAGAGGCGTCCCATCATTCGATGGTATGAAATGCGCAAATCAATTTCCGATTCCGCTGCGTCAAATTCATCAATAGACTGACGAAGAGCCAAATGACGCGACCGTGGAGCTTTCGGGCCACGAGACGTTAACACTACCCCTGTAATGTTAGGACTCCGACCTCCATGACAATATCTCTGTTTTGATCGCTTTGGAACTAGGTTACAACGCTTGATAATGCAGCGGACTTCAGAACGAAAAGATTCAGAAATTGACGAACCTGAGAACGATATGTCATCTTGATATACCGTCATTGTCAAATTGTGTGACTGTGCCAATTCATAGAGGGCATCAAACATTTCTTTGTGAGAAAGAAAAGCAAGAAGAGAACTCGTTGGGCTACCTGTTGGAATATGGCCTCGGTAGGTTAGTATGGTAGCCATTATTCCGGCAATATCTGAACTGCATTGAAATTGCCGGATAAAGCAGAGATAGACATGATGCCATGTGCAGGACGGGTAGAATTTAGCAATATCTACTTGAAAACTCTGAATTAGACCAGAATGAGCTACAGCGTTGCTCAGATAGCTACGCTTTCGTTTTCCGGAATGTAGGTAGTTCGGCATCTGGATGCGCGAGAGCAGCTTCTGAACTCTATTGTGCACACGGCACATCGTCCGAATTGGCGTTTCAGTCTTCCGCTGTTTTCCATTACGTTCTGTAGTGCCTTCTTTGAATTGACCAGTAAGGTATTCGAGCCTGCGAAGTCGTCCAACACGCAATTGCAAGACCTCGGAAAGCCGGTGGATACTTGTGATCTTAAATAAAGGAGAATTTTCAATTTCGTATGGCATCTAGTCTTCCGCTATCCACTCAATGATCTTTGAAATTTTTCGGCGAATTGCTCGTTTGCGAGACCCGTTTGAAGTTTCAATACTCTCGGCGATTAAGTGGAACGATGAAATTGGCATATTGAAGACGTTGCCGTAAGCTTGTAGAATATCTTGATGTATACGCTTTTTTCCGTTTTCGATCTCAGAAATATAGGACGGAGACAAGTTCACTTCAGCGGCGACCTCATTGACGCTCATCCGGTGGAACTTGCGCACATATCTTAAGGCATTATGTAGCACTAAATTTTCCCCTGGAAGGTAACTGGGGGGTCCGATTAGCCTTCCAATCCTGCAAAAAGACGAAGAAGCAGAAGCAGAATTGTCAGAACGAAACGTCTGCGCAAAACGCGACGCTTCAACCATCGGAGCCACTGCGATAGGCCAGCTTTCGCTGACGACTTAGGGCAAACTGAGTTTTCGCTCTTCATCGTCAGATCCTCCTTTCTCCCGCTTTCTGAAGCACCATTGCCTCAGGCCACGAGCCTCGTATGAAAGGAGGGTCGTACTATCGCAGCTTTCCCCGTACCCTAGCCGCCAAGGCTGCCTCGTGCTTGGCGGCTCCACTCGGCGCGCGTGACCGGGTGACCGGGATGGCGTGTGCCGAGACAGTGGTGGGAGACACGCTCCCGCAGGGCCATTCGGCCCCAGTTTCAGACGAGGTTACGAGTCCTGCTGACTGCTGGTAGATAAGATCTTTGATGTAGGATACAAGGGGGAAGATTCGCTATATGCGAATATTTTGCTGTGCCTGTGGGTAGAGCAGTTACACCTCCTCCACATGCACGACGCCGGGGATGGACTTGATCGCCTGGTGGACCGCCGGGGCGGTCGGGATCGTCGTGCCGAGGCGGATTTCGGCCTCGCGCCCGGTCTCGCCCTCGCCCCACGGCACCACCAGGTCCACCGTGCCGTGGCCGCCGCGCTCGCGGGTCAGCAGGCCGTGCAGCGGGCCGACCGCCTCGTCGCCGCCGAGGAAGATCCGGAAGCCGCGGGTCGAGCGCGCCGCCGCCGAATCCAGGGTCGAGAAGCCGCGCACCAGCAGGCGCACCGAATCGCCGTCCTCGATCCGGACATCGGCCTCGACCAGCACCGGCGCATTGGTCTCGGCCGCGTCGTCCAGCAGGTCGCGGCTGGCGGCCAGGGCCTCGGAAAACACCGTGACCTCGTAGATGCCGCTCGAATCGCTGAGCTGGACGAAGGCGAAGCTGCTGCCCTTTTCGCTGCGCCGCTCCCTGCGGCCGATCACCGTGCCGGCGAGCTTCGCGACGGCCGGCGGCGTCCCGGCCTGCACCGCTTCGACCAGCCCGGCGTGGGACACGACCTCCAGCTTCTCCAGGCTCCTGGCGTAGCTGTCCAGCGGATGGGCCGACAGGTAGACGCCGACCGCCTCGAACTCGTGGCGCAGCCGGTCGGTCAGCGGCCAGTCCGGCACGTCGGGCAGGCGCAGCGCCGCCGCCGGATCGTCGCCGAACAGGTTCACCTGGTTGCTCGACCGGTCCTCGGCGGCGACCGCGGCCAGCCGGACGATGGCATCCACGGCCTCGAACAGCCGCCGGCGGTTCCGATCGAGCGAATCCAGCGCGCCCGCCTTGACCAGATGCTCCATCTGGCGCTTGTTGACGACGCCGGTGCCGAGCCGGTCGGCCAGATCGCCGGCATCCCGGAACGGGCCGTTCGCCTCGCGCTCGCGCACCAGGCTTTCCATCGCCGCGGCGCCGACATTCTTGAGCGCCGCCAGGGCGTAGCGCACGGCGCCGTCCTCGACCGTGAAGATGGCGCCCGAGCGGTTGACGTCGGGCGGCAGCAGGTCGATGCCTTCGCGCTGCAGTTCGCGCCGGAAATTGGCGATCCGGTCGGCGTTGCCCATGTCGAACGACATGGAGGCGGCGTAGAATTCGACCGGATGGTTGGCCTTGAACCAGGCGGTCTGGTAGGCGACCAGGGCATAGGCGGCGGCGTGGGACTTGTTGAAGCCGTAGCCGGCGAAGGCGGCCATGGTGTCGAAGATCTGCCGCGCCTGACGTTCCCCGATGCCGCTGTGCTCTTCGCAGCCGGCGATGAAGGTCGCGCCCTGGGCGTCCATCTCGGCCTTGATCTTCTTGCCCATGGCGCGGCGCAGCAGGTCGGCGGAGCCCAGCGTGTAGCCGGCGAGGTCGCGCGCCATCTGCTGGACCTGTTCCTGGTAGATCGGGATGCCGAAGGTTTCCTTCAGGACCGGCTCCAGCTTGGGATGGTCGTACCTGACCTCCTCGATGCCGTGCTTCCGGTTGATGTAGGAGGGAATGTTCTCCATCGGCCCCGGCCGGTAGAGGGCGACGACGGCGATGATGTCCTCGAACCGGTCCGGCTTCAGGCGGCGCAGCACGTCGCGCATGCCGCTGCTTTCCAGCTGGAACACGCCCGTCGTGTCGGCGCGCGAGATCATCGCGTAGGTCCCGGCGTCGTCGAGCGGCAGGCGCTCCAGGTCGACCTCGACCCCGCGGGCCTTCAGCAGGTCGACCGCCGTTTGCAGGACCGACAGGGTTTTCAGCCCGAGGAAATCGAATTTGACCAGGCCGGCCTTCTCGACATCCTTCATGTTGAACTGGCTGACCGGCATGTCGGACCGCGGATCGCGGTAGAGCGGGATCAGCTCTTCCAGCGGCCGGTCGCCGATCACGACACCGGCGGCGTGGGTCGAGGCGTGGCGGTACAGGCCCTCGAGCTGGAGCGCGATATCGATCAGCCGGGCGACGCTCTCGTCCCGGCGGCGCTGTTCCTGGAGCTCCGGCTCGATCCCGATCGCCTCCTGGAGCGTCACCGGGTTGGCGGGATTGTTCGGCACCAGCTTGCACAGCCGGTCGACCTGGCCGTAGGGCATGTCGAGCACGCGGCCGACGTCGCGCAGCACCGCGCGGGCCTGCAACTTGCCGAAGGTGATGATCTGCGCCACCCGGTCGGCACCGTATTTCCCCTGGACGTAGCGGATCACCTCGTCCCGGCGCTCCTGGCAGAAATCGATGTCGAAATCCGGCATGGAGACGCGCTCGGGGTTGAGGAAGCGCTCGAACAGCAGCCCCCAGCGCAGCGGGTCGAGGTCGGTGATCGTCAGCGCCCAGGCGACGACGGAGCCGGCGCCGGAGCCGCGCCCCGGCCCGACCGGAATGCCCTGCGCCTTGGCCCACTGGATGAAGTCGGCCACGATCAGGAAATAGCCGGGGTAGCCCATCTTCTCGATGATGCCGAGTTCGGTCTCCAGCCGCTCGCGATAGGGCCGCGCGGCCGCTTCCCGCTCCGCGTCCGGCGCGCCGGCCGGCAGGACGTGGGCGCTCAGCCGCTGCTCCAGCCCCCCGGCCGCCCGGTGGCGCAGCTCCTCGGCCTCCGAACGGCCGGCCTCGGAGACGAAGTGCGGCAGGATCGGCGCCCGCGTCTCTGCCATCACCGCGCAGCGCTCGGCGATCGCCAGCGTATTGTCCAGCGCCTCGGGCAGGTCGGCGAACTGGGCGCGCATCTCCTGGGCGGTCTTGAAGCGGAACTCCGGGGTCAGCCGCCGCCGGTCCGGCTCGTTGACCGAGTTGCCGCCGGCGATGCACAGCAGGGCGTCGTGGGCGGCGAACAGCCCTTCTTCGGCGAAAAACGCCTCGTTTGTCGCGACCAGCGGCAGGTCGAACGCGTCGGCGAGCGCCAGCAGTTTCGGCTCGATCGCCGTTTCCTCGCGCACGCCCTGGCGGGAGACCTCGATATAGAGCCGGTCGCCGAAGACCGCCTTGAGACGGTCGCAGGCCGCTTCCGCCGCATCGTCCTGCCCGGCCGCCAGGTAGCGGCCGAGCGGCCCCTGCGCGCCGCCGGTAAGCGCGATCAGGCCTTCGGCATGGGCCGCGACCGCCTCGCCCGGCACATGGGGCGCCGCCCCGGCCTCGACCGCCAGAAAGGCCTGGGAGGTCAGCCGGAGCAGGTTGCGGTACCCGGTCTCGTCCTGCGCCAGCAGCACGAGCCGGTCGAAGCCGTCCCGGTGCCGCGGCCGGTTCGGCTCGGGCGCCTCGAAGGCGACGGAAAGCTGGCAGCCGACGATCGGCTGCACGCCGGCCCTGGCGCAGGTCTCGGAAAACTCCAGCGCGCCGAACAGGTTGTTGGTGTCGGCGATCGCCACCGCCGGCATCCGGTTCGCTTTGCACAGCGTCGCGATGTCCGGGATCTTGAGCGCCCCTTCGGACAGCGAATAGGCGGAGTGAACCCGGAGATGGACGAAATCGGCGTGGGTCATGGGCGGTCCGGCGCGATGCAACGAATTCGGATGAGTGGCGGCGCAAGCCTACACCCATTCCTCGCGCCGCGCGCCGCCCGCGCGCATCGTCAGCGCAGATTCCGGGGGATTATTCGGTGGAAAAGCCGGGGTTAAGCTGGATTCCTCACAAGACTTGTCGCCCCGGCCCCCGAGCCGGGGCCCAGAGCCACAGGGTAAAGCGGCGGATACGGATCCGGGCGCCGGCAACGATCCACGGCGCTGCGTGGATTGGATTGCAGGGCTGCGAAACCCCTGCCGCCCATCTCTGAGTGCTCCGCCCGTCGTGCGCCTCTGGTCCCCGGCTCGGGGGCCGGGGTAGCATGGTTCTTTATGTTAACCCGTTATCGTGAAACAATTTTCTTGCACACAAGTCTTGGACGTCCCGATTTCTTGTGAGAATTCCGGACTAACCCGAACGACGCTCTTTCAGCCGGCCCCCGGCGATTTCGAGCGTCCGGTCCATGCGCCCGGCCAGCGCCGGATTGTGGGTCGCGACCAGGGCACCGATGCCGCTGCCGCGGACCAGCTTGAGAAACTGCTCGAACACGCGCCCGGCGGTCTCCCGGTCCAGATTGCCGGTCGGCTCGTCGGCCAGCAGGACCGACGGCCGGTTGGCGACCGCCCGGGCGATCGCGACGCGCTGCTGTTCGCCGCCGCTCAAGGCCGCCGGCCGGTGGCCCAGCCGGTCCTCCAGGCCCAGCGCCTCCAGCAGTTCCGCCGCCCGCGCCCGCGCCGCCGCCCGGCCCGTGCCGGCCAGCATCAGGGGCAGCATGGCGTTTTCCTGCGCGCTGAATTCCGGCAGCAGATGATGATACTGGTAGACGAAGCCGAGGGACCGGCCGCGCAGCAGCGCCCGCTGCTGGCCGGACAGGCCGGCGCAATCCTCTCCGCACAGCACGACCCGCCCGCCGCTCGGCCGCTCGAGCAGGCCGGCGATGTGCAGCAGGGTCGATTTTCCGGCGCCGGACGGGCCGACCAGCGCGATCATCTCGCCCGGCCGGACCGTCAGGTCGGCGCCGCGCAACACCTCGATCTGCCGGCCGCCCTGCCGGAACGTCTTGCGCACGCCGTCGAGGGCCAGCAGCGGTGCAGCGCCGGGCGAGGCCGCAGGCTCATTCATTGCGCAGCGCCTCGACCGGATCGAGCCGCGACGCCCGCCAGGCCGGATAGATCGTCGCCAGGAAGGTCAGCACGAGCGCCATCGCCACGATCTGGGCGACTTCCGGAAGTTCGACCTTGGACGGCAGGCTGGACAGGAAATAGACCGTCGCCGGAAACAGTTCGGCGCCGAGCAGGCCTTCGACCCAGCGCTTGATGCCGTCGATGTTGTAGGCCACCCCGAGCCCGAGCAGCACGCCGAAGAAGGTGCCGGCCACGCCGATGGTGGCGCCGGTCATGAAGAACAGGCGCAGGATGTTGCCGCGCGTCGCCCCCATGGTGCACAGAATCGCGATGGCCTGGCCCTTCTGCTTCACCAGCATGATCATGCTGGAGACGATGTTGAACGCGGCCACGAGGACGATCAGGGTGAGGATCAGGAACATGACGTTCCGCTCGACCTTGAGGGCGCCGAAGAAGGTCGAGTGGATTTCCTGCCAGGTGCGCACGAAGGACCGCGGGATTTGCAGCGCCCGCACCCGCTCCGCGACCGTTTCGACCCGGTCGGGGTCGGCGACCGTAATCTCGATGTTGGTGACGCCGCCGGCGACCCTGAAGAAATCCTGCGCCGTCTCCAGCGGCATGAAGAGGTAGCCGCGGTCGTATTCCGACATGCCGACATGGAACCGGCCGGCGACGTCGAATGTGGCGATGCCCGGCACGCAGCCGACCGGCGTCGGCGCGCATTTCGGCGACAGCAGGCGCACGCGGCTGCCCGTTCCCGCGGCGAGGTAGGCGGCCAGGCGCTGGCCCAGGATCAGGGTGCCGTCCCGGAAACCCGCGAAGGCGCCCGGGCTCAGATTGTCGTGCAGCAGGCGGTGGCGCTTCAGATCCTCCGGCGCAATGCCGCGGACGAAGGCGCCGGAACTCCGCTCGCCGGCCGAGGCCATGACCTGGCCGTCGACCACCGCCGCTGCGGTCATGACGCCGTCGATCTTGCGGATTTCGGCGACGAGACGGCCGTGGTCCCGGATCGGCCGGCCGTCGGCGTAGACGACGACATGGCTGTTGAAGCCGAGCACGCGCGACAGCAGCTCGGCGCGAAAGCCGTTCATCACCGACATGACGACGATCAGCGTCGCCACGCCGATCGTAATGCCGAGAAAGGCGAAGGCGGCGATCAGCGAGATGAAGCCTTCGCTGCGCCGCGGCCGCAGGTAGCGGAAGGCGATCATGCGTTCGGCCGGCGAAAACATCGTAAACCGCCGCTCCGCTGCCGCCCTGCGCGCGGGCCTCAGCCCGCCAGCCGGGCGAGCGCCGATTCGGCGCTCAGTTCCTCGCGCGCGCCGGATTTGCGGTCTTTCAGCTCCACGGTCCCGGCCTTCACGCCGCGCGGCCCGATGACGATCTGCCAGGGCAGGCCGATCAGGTCCATCCGGGCGAATTTCGCGCCGGCGCTGTCGTCGCTGTCGTCGTAGAGGCATTCGACGCCGGCGCCGTTCAGACTGCCGTAGAGCGCATCGCAGGCCGCAACGCAGGCCGCATCCGAAGCGCGCAGGTTGACCAGCCCGACCCGGAAGGGCGCGACCGCCTCCGGCCAGACGATGCCGGCCTCGTCGTGGCTCGCCTCGATGATGGCGCCGGCCAGCCGCGACACGCCGATGCCGTAGGAGCCCATCTCCACCGGAACCTCTTTGCCGTCCGGCCCGGTCACGACGGCGCCCAGGGGTTTTGAATATTTGGCGCCGAAATAGAAGATGTGGCCGACCTCGATGCCGCGCGCCTCGACCAGGTCCTCCGGCGCCACCGGGCAGGCCGCGGGATCGTGCTTGTCGTCGGCCGCCGCGTAGAGGCCGGTCCAGTGGTCGACGATCGGTTGCAGGTCGCTGTCGTAGTCCACGTCTTCGGTGAAGATGTCGAAAGCCAGCATGTCCCTGTGGCAGTAGACGGCGCTTTCGCCGGTGTCGGCGAGGATGATGAATTCGTGGCTCAGGTCGCCGCCGATCGGCCCGGTCTCGGCGCGCATCGGGATCGCCTGGAGCCCCATCCGCGCGAAGGTCCGCAGGTAGGAGACGAACATCCGGTTATAGGCGTGGACCGCCGAGGGATAATCGAGCGCGAAGGAATAGGCGTCCTTCATGTAGAATTCCCGGCCGCGCATGACGCCGAAACGCGGCCGGACCTCGTCGCGGAACTTCCACTGGATGTGGTAGAGGTTCTTCGGCAGGTCGCGGTAGCTGCGCACCGAGGTGCGGAAGATTTCCGTGATCAGCTCTTCGTTCGTTGGGCCGTAAAGCATGTCCCGCCCGTGCCGGTCCTCGATGCGCAGCATCTCCTTGCCGTAGTCGTCGTAGCGGCCGGAGACGCGCCACAGGTCGGCCGACTGGATGGTCGGCATGAGCATCTCGATCGCGCCGGCCCGGTCCTGCTCCTCGCGCACGATCTGCTCGATCTTCTTCAGGACGCGATAGCCGAGCGGCAGCCAAGAATAGATGCCGGCGCTCGCCTGGCGCACCATGCCGGCCCGCAGCATGTAGCGGTGCGAGACGATCTGCGCCTCGGCGGGCGTCTCCTTCAGGGTCGGCAGGAAGAAGCGGGAAAGGCGCATGGCGGCTCGGTCTCGGC
The DNA here is from genome assembly GCA_009840595.1 of Rhodospirillaceae bacterium. Classification (GTDB taxonomy): domain Bacteria; phylum Pseudomonadota; class Alphaproteobacteria; order Bin65; family Bin65; genus Bin65. The sequence goes on from VXNK01000080.1 coordinate 151,501, forward strand.
TGGCTGGAAAATCGGCGTCGGACAGGACTATTCGAGCGGTTCCGGGCCCGGCGGAAGCGTCCGGACTCTAGGGTCTCGGCCGGGGCAAGGCAACGCCGAGCGGCCCTCAGAAATCCGCCAGATAGCTCTCGACGGCCCAGCGGATGATTGCGGTTGCCGCGGTCGCCAGCACGGTCGCGGCCAGCGCCTTGCGCACCAGCTTGGGCCGGACCGGCGCGCCGGCGTCGTGGCCCGGCTCGGGCGCACGGTTCCGTTCGACGCCCCAGGGCAGCAGCATGAAGAAGAACAGCCACCAGACGATGGCGAACACGACGATGGCTTCGACGATGCTCATGGGAAATCGTCAGGGGCCGGGGCCGGAAGCGGCGGTGTCAGACCTGCTCCAGCTCGACCAGCGTGCCGCAGAAATCCTTGGGATGCAGGAACAGCACCGGCTTGTCGTGGGCGCCGATGCGCGGCTCGCCGTCGCCCAGCACCCGGGCGCCTTCGGCCATGAGCCGGTCGCGCGCCGCAAGGATATCCTCGACCTCGTAACAGACATGGTGCATGCCGCCGGACGGATTCTTCTCGAGGAATTTCGCCACCGGCGAGCCTTCGCCCAGCGGGTGCAGCAGTTCGATCTTCGTGTTGTCCAGCTCGACGAAGACCGTCGTGACGCCGTGGGCCGGCTGGTCCTTCGGCTCCGATACGGTTGCGCCGAGCGTATCCCGGTAGGTCGCCGAGGCGGCGGCCAGGTCGGGAACGACGATGGCGACATGGTTGAGGCGGCCGATCATGCTTCTGCCCCTATTCCTGTGCCCGGTCGATCAGGGCCGGCGTCAGGCGCACGACATGGACGTCGGTCGCCGGGCGCTTGCCGGTTTCGCTGCGGATCACCCGGCGTATCGCGGCCCGCACCGCCTGTTCAAGCTTTTCGTCGTCGCGCCGCCCGCCCGGCGACAGGCCGTCCACCGCCTCGTCCACGGCGTCGATCAGCGCGTCGTACAGCGCGTCGTCCCGCCCCTCGTCCTCGCCGCCGAGGCCGGCCAGGGTGACGATGGCGTCTTCCAGCAGTTCGCCCCTTGCGTCGACCACGACGGTCGCCACGGCGGCGCCGTTATCCATCAGGCGGCGGCGTTCGCGGATGACCGGGCCGTCGACCGGCAGCAGGTTTTCGCCCTCGACCGCGAGACGGCCGCTGTGGACCTTCTCGACGATGGCCGCCGGTCCGGGCGCCAGGCGGACCATCTCGCCGTTGGTGGCGACGACGGCCTGGGGCGTCTGGCAGCGGCGCGCCAGCCGGCGGTGTTCGTGCAAGTGGCGGCGCTCGCCGTGGACCGGCACCGCGATCTGCGGCCGGATCCACTGATACATGTCGACCAGCTCGTCGCGCGCCGGGTGGCCGCTGACATGGACGAAATGGTCGGATTCGGTGACGACCTCGACGCCGCGGTGCACCAGCATGTCCTGCACCCGCGCGATGGCGCGTTCGTTGCCGGGGATCTTGCGCGAGGAGAAAATCACGGCATCGCCTTCGTCGAGGCCGATCTTGGGATGGCTGCCCACAGCGATCCGGGCCAGCGCCGCGCGCGGCTCGCCCTGGCTGCCGGTGCAGGCGATCAGGACCCGGTCGCGCGGCAGCTTCGCGGCGTCCTCCTCGCCGAGAAAGCGCGGCCAATCCCGCAGATAGCCGTTTTCGCGGGCGGCCTCGTCCATCCGGCGCAGGGACCGGCCGCACAGGGCGGCGTGCCGGCCGGTCGCCTTGGCGACCGCGGCAATCGTCTCGAGCCGCGCGACGTTCGACGCGAAGGAGGCGATCGCCACCCGCCTGTCGTACTTCCCGACCAGTTCGATCAGGCTCTGCCGGACATCGGCCTCCGAGCCGGATCGGCCCTCCTCGAACACGTTGGTCGAATCGCCGATCAGCGCCAGAACGCCGTCATCGCCGATCCGGCGCAGCGCCGCCTCGTCGACCGGCGCGCCGATCAGCGGGTCCGGGTCGAGCTTCCAGTCGCCGGTGTGGAACACGGCGCCCAGCGGCGTGCGGATCAGCAGGGCGTTCGGCTCCGGGATCGAATGGGTGAGGCGTATGAGCTCGATCCCGAACGGACCGACCTCGAAGGGCGCGCCGGGTTCGATCGGGGTGATCCGGGCCTCGTCCTCCAGGTCGGCTTCGGCCAGCTTGCGCTTCAGCACCGATGCGGTGAAGCCGGTGGCGTAGATCGGGCATTTCAGCCGGGGCCAGAGATGCGGCACCGCGCCGATATGATCCTCATGGGCATGGGTCAGGACCAGGCCGGCCAGCCGGTCCCGGCGCTCGACGATGAATTTCGGGTCGGGCGTGATCACCTCGATGCCGGGGATCGTGGGATCGCCGAACGTCACGCCCAGATCGACCATCAGCCAACTGCCGCGATAGCCGAACAGGTTGAGGTTCATGCCGATTTCGCCGGCGCCGCCGAGCGGCAGGAAATGGAGCGCGTCGCCGCTCATGCGCGGTTTCTGGCATGAATTTCGAGCAGGCCGCGCAGGGTGACATCGGGGTCCTGCACATCGATGGCGTCGGTCGCCGCGCAGAAGGTCTCGGCCAGGCCGCCGGTCGCCACCACTTTCATCGGCGCGCCGAACTCTTCCCGGGTGCGCCGGACCAGCCCTTCGATCAGGCCGACATAGCCCCAGTAGACCCCGGATTGCATGGCCGGGACGGTCGCGGTGCCGATCACGGCGGGCGGGCGGCGCACGTCGATGCGCGGCAGCTGCGCCGCGGCCCGGTGCAGCGCATCGACGGAATGGGCCGCCGAAGGCGCGATGGCGCCGCCGCAATAGTTGCCCGCCCCGTCCACCACGTCGAGGGTCGTCGCCGTGCCGAAGTCGATGACGATCAGCGGCCCGCCATGCGCCGCGAAGGCGCCGACGGCGTTGGCGATCCGGTCGGCGCCGACCTCTTCGGGCGCGTCGGTCAGCAGTTCGATGCCGGGCCGGACGTCGGCGTCGCCGATGACCAGCGGCTCGACCCCGAAATGGTCCCGGCACAGGGAGCGCAGGCTGAAATCGTTGCTCGGCACCACATTGGCGATGGCCGCGGCGTCGACCGCGCGGCGCTTCAGCCCCTTCATGTCGAACAGCTGCATCATCCAGACCGCCAGTTCGTCGGCCGTCCGGTCGCCCTTCGTCGTGCTGCGCCAGATGCCGCGCCATTCCGCGCCGTCATGCACGCCGAAAACGATATTCGTGTTGCCGGAATCGATCGCGAGCAGCATCAGCGCGCCTCGCCGGAGAAGACTTCGCCGCTATGGACGGTTTCCCGCCCGGCCGCCGTCTCGAGGATCAGGGCGCCGTCGCGATCGAGGCCGCCGAAACGGCCTGCAACGCTGCGTTCGGACAGGACGACCCGAATTTCCGAGCCCACCGGCCCGGCCCGGTCGAGCCACGCCCTGCGGATGCAATCGAAGCCGTCGCCGATCCACCGAACCATCCACCCGTCGAGCGACCGGCTGAGCCGGGCCAGCACGGTTTCGGCATCGAGCCGGCCGCTGCCCTGTGCGCTCAGGCTGGTCGCAGGCCGCAACGCGTCGGCCGGAGCGCTGACGACGTTCAGTCCGATGCCGAGGACGATCCATTCCAGCGCGCCGTTGGAGCCGATCGAGGATTCGGGAAGGATTCCGGCGATTTTTTCCCCGCCGGCCAGCACGTCGTTCGGCCATTTGCACATGACCGCCGAAGGCCCGCCGATCAACGCCGCGACCGTATCGTGGACCGCCAGGGCAGCGACATAGCCGATCTGCCCGGCGTACCGCGGCGCGACGGCCGGCCGGAAGACGAAAGAGGCATACAGGTTGCCGCGCGGCGATTCCCATTGCCGGCTGTACCGCCCGCGGCCGGCGGTCTGGGTCTCGGCAACGACGATTGTCCGATCCGGCGCGCCCTGCTGCGCCAGGCGCCGGGCCTCGTCGTTCGTGCTCGCGACGGCGCCCAGGCGGTGCAGGCGGAACCCGGCGGGAAGAGCGGCGGCCTCGCGAAGACCGCCTTCGGCGCCCCGGATTTCCGGTAACCGCGGTTCCACGACCCTAGCCGCCGGTCAGGCTGAACACGGCCGTATCGGCCGCGCCGACGAGCAGGCTCGGAAACAGGAAGAACAGCAGGGTCGCCATGCCGGCGACGAACTGGATGGCGCCGAGGTCGCGGCCGGGCCGGGGATCGAGCGCGTCTTCCGGCTCGTCGAAATACATCACCTTGACGATGCGGATGTAATAGTAGGCGCCGACCACGCTGGTCACCAGCCCGATCACGGCAAGGAAATACAGCCCGGCCTCGACCGCCGCCAGGAAGACGTAGAGCTTGGCGTAGAAGCCGGCGAGCGGCGGGATGCCCGCCATGGAGAACATGAAGATCAGCATCATGGCCGCCATGAGCGGATTGGTGCGCGACAGGCCGGTCAGGTCGTCGATCTCCTCCACCATCCGGCCGCTGCGCTGCATCGCCAGGATCACGGCGAAGGCGCCCAGTGTCATCACGATGTAGATCGCCATGTAGACCAGCACGGCGCTGTAGCCCTCGCCGGTGCCCGACGCCAGACCGACCAGGGCATAGCCGATATGGCCGATCGAACTGTAGGCCATCAGCCGCTTGATGTTGGTCTGGGCGATCGCCGCGAAGGTGCCGAGCACCATCGAGGCGATGGCCAGAACGATGACGATCTGGCTCCACTGCTTGACGAGGCCGCCGAACGGGCCGGCGAGCACGCTCACGAGCAGGCCCATCGCGGCCAGCTTCGGCGCCGCCGCAAAGAAGGCCGTCACCGGGGTCGGCGCGCCTTCGTAGACGTCCGGCGTCCACATATGGAACGGCACGGCGGAAACCTTGAAGGCCAGGCCGACCATGACGAGGACCAGACCGACGATCAGACCGACCGAGGGCGCGGAGGCGCCGGTCAGCTGGGCGGCGAGGCCGGCGAAGGCCGTGGTGCCGCTGAAGCCGTAGACCAGCGAAGCGCCGAACAGCAGCATCCCGGACGCCAGCGCGCCGAGCACGAAATATTTCAGGCCGGCCTCGCTCGACTTGACGGAATCGCGCCGGATCGCGGCGACGACGTAGAGCGACAGGCTCTGCAGTTCGAGCCCGATATAGAGGGACAGCAGGTCGCTGGCCGAAACCATGACCATCATGCCGAGCGCCGCCAGCACGATCAGCACCGGGTATTCGAAGCGCTCGATCGCCTCGCGGGCGTTGTAGCCGACCGACAGGACGATGCCGACCGCCGAGGCCAGCAGGATGCCGACCTTCAGGAAGGTCGTGTAGCCGTTGCTCACGAACATGCCGGCAAAAGCCGACCGGCTCTCGACCGGCGACATCCAGACCGTAACGGCGGCGGCCGCGACCAGCGCCAGGATCGACAGCACCGAGACCAGCCGGAACGAGCCTTCGCCCCGGAACACGCCGATCATCAGCAGGACCATCGCCGCCACGGCGACGAACATTTCCGCTGCGGCATATTCCAAGTTCGGCAGGATCATGGCGCCGTGCTCCTACCGCGCCGCGAAACAGGCTTCGTTGACCCGGCAGGCGCCGGCCTTGAAGCTTGTCAGCAGGTTCTTCACCGACGCGTCGAACACGTCGAGGAACGGCTCGGGCCAGATGCCCATCCAGAGCACCAGGATGACCAGCGGCGCGAAGATCGCGACCTCGCGCGGGTGGAGGTCTTTCATCCGCATCAGGTCCGGCTTGACCAGTTCGCCGAAGATGATCCGGCGGTAGAGCCACAGCATGTAGGCGGCGCCGAGGATCACGCCGGTCGCCGCCAGGGCCGCGGCCCAGACGTTGACCTGGAAAACGCCGAACAGCACCAGGAACTCGCCGATGAAGCCGCTCGTGCCCGGCAGGCCGACCGAGGCCAGCGTGAACACCATGAACACGGCCGCGTAGCGCGGCATCCGGTGGACCAGCCCGCCGTAGCGGTCGATCCGCCGGGTGTGGAGCCGGTCGTAGACCACCCCGACGCACAGGAAGAGCGCGGCCGAGACGATGCCGTGGGACAGCATCTGGAACATGGCGCCGGTCACCGCCTGCTCGCCCAACAGGTTATCGGGCAGACTGCCGGCGCTGAATTGCACGGTCGCCGCGAAAATGCCGAGGGTCACGAAACCCATATGGGCGACCGACGAATAGGCGATCAGCTTCTTCATGTCCTCCTGGGCCAGCGCGACCAGCGAGGTGTAGATGATCGCTACGATGCTCAGCGTGTAGACCAGCGGCGCGAAATAGACCGAGGCGTCCGGGAACATCGGCAGCGAAAAGCGCAGGAAGCCGTAGCCGCCCATCTTCAGCAGCACGCCGGCGAGGATGACCGAGCCCGCCGTCGGCGCCTCGACATGGGCGTCCGGCAGCCAGGTATGGACCGGCCACATCGGCAGCTTCACAGCGAAGGAGGCGAAGAAGGCGAGCCACAGCCATTTCTGCGCTTCGGGGCTGAAGCCGGTTTCCCGGGCGAACCTGAGCAGTTCGACGATGTCGGTGGTGCCCTGCCCGGCCGACTTGCTGAGGAAGTACATCGCCATGACGGCGACCAGCATCAGGACCGAGCCGAGCAGGGTGTAGAGGAAGAATTTGAACGCCGAATAGACCCGCCGGTCGCCGCCCCAGACGCCGATGATCAGGAACATCGGCAGCAGCACGCCTTCGAAGAAAACATAGAAGGTGACAAGGTCGAGGGCGCAGAAGGTGCCGACCATGAAGGTTTCGAGCACCAGGAACGCCGCCATGAATTCGCGCACCCGGGACTTGATCTCCCAGCTGCACAGGATGCAGAGCGGCGTCAGCAGGGTCGACAGCAGGACGAACATCATCGAGATGCCGTCCACGCCCATGTGGTAGCTCAGCGTGTAGCCGCCCGGAAAGCTGAACCAGGCCACCTTTTCGACGAACTGGAAGTCCGCCGTCCCGGTTTCGAAGTTGATCCAGATCAGCAGCGAGATCAGGAAGGTCGCGAGCGAGGCCCACAGGGCGAGCCAGCGGGCGTTGCGGTCCGTCGCCTCCCGGTCGCCGCGCACCATAACGAGAATCAGCAGCGCCCCGACCAGCGGGGCGAAGGTGACGATGCTGAGCAGCGGCCAGGTTTCCATCGCCTAGCCCCACAGCCCGAAGACGAAGAGGGAGACGAAGCCGAAGGCGCCGATCAGCACGGCGAAGGCGTAGTGGTAGACGTAGCCGGTCTGCAGCAGGGCGGCGAGGCGCGAGCCGCCCCGGGTCGCGACCGCGGCGCCGTCCGGGCCGAAGCGGTCGATGGTGCCGCCGTCGCCCTTCTGCCACAGGCCGCGGCCGACGATCATGGCCGGGCGCACGAAGAGCCGGTCGTACAGTTCGTCGAAATACCACTTGTGGAGCAGGAAGTAGTAGAGGCCACGGAGGCGTTTCGCGAGCGCCTTCGGCCAGGCCGGACGCAGCATGTACAGGGCGTAGGCGAGCCCGATCCCGGCCAGGCCGGCGACCACGGGCAGGACCTTGACCCAGGCCGGCACATGGTGCGCGGCATCGAGGATCGCGCCGTTCTCGCGCATGTAGATCGAGTCGCCCCAGAAGCCGCTCCAGTCGTGGCCGGCGAACCAGGCGACGGCGATCGCGCCGGCGAAGACCGAGCCGAAGGCCAGCACGAACAGCGGCGCCAGCATGACCATCGGCGATTCGTGGACATGGGCCTGGACCTCGGCCGGCGCCCGGCTCTCGCCGTGGAAGGTCATGATGATCAGCCGCCAGGAATAGAAGGCGGTCATGATCGCCGCGGCGATGCCCATCCAGAAGGCGAACAGGCCGAGCCCGGTGTGGGCGCCGAACGCCGCCTCGAGGATCAGGTCCTTGGAATAGAAGCCGGCGAAGCCGAAGACGAAGGGAATGCCGACCCCGGCCAGCGCCAGCGAGCCGATCCACATCAGGATGTAGGTCGTCTGCATCTTGCGCCACAGGCCGCCCATGCGGCGCATGTCCTGCTCGTCCGACATGCCGTGGATGACCGAGCCGGCGCCGAGGAACAGCAGCGCTTTGAAGAAGGCGTGGGTCATCAGGTGGAACATCGCGACCGGATAGGCGCCGATGCCGGCGGCGAAGAACATGTAGCCGAGCTGCGAACAGGTCGAATAGGCGATGACGCGCTTGATGTCGTTCTGCACCAGGCCGACGGTCGCGGCGAAAAAGGCGGTGAGCGCCCCGACCGTGACGACGGTCGCGAGGGCGAGCGGCGCGAATTCGAACATCGGCGACAGGCGGCACACCATGAACACGCCCGCCGTCACCATGGTGGCGGCGTGGATCAGGGCGGAAACAGGCGTCGGGCCCTCCATCGCGTCGGGCAGCCAGGTGTGCAGCAGGATCTGGGCCGACTTGCCCATGGCGCCGATGAACAGGAGGATGCAGGTCCAGTCGAGCGCGGTCTGGCCGTCGATGACGTAGCCGCCGACGGTGGTGATTTCCTTGCCGGGCAGCTCCCGCGCCGCCGGCAGCACGGTCGAGAAGTCGAGCGAACCGAAAATGGCGAACACGGCGAAGATGCCGAGTGCGAAGCCGAAATCGCCGATCCGGTTGACCAGGAACGCCTTGATCGCCGCGGCGTTGGCGCTCTCGCGCTTGTACCAGAAACCGATCAGCAGGTAGGAGCACAGGCCGACGCCTTCCCAGCCGAAGAACATCTGGGCGAAGTTCTCCGCCGTCACCAGCATCAGCATGGAGAAGGTGAACAGGCTGAGATAGGCGAAGAACCGCGGCTTGTGCGGGTCGTGGCCCATATAGCCGATCGAGTAGACGTGGACGACGGCGGAGACCAGCGCCACCACCACGACCATGACGGCGGCGAGCGTATCGAAGCGCAGCGCCCAGTCGACGCTCAGGTCGCCCGACGCCATCCAGGTGAACAGGCGGATCGGCTCCTGCGGGCCGGTCTTCGCGAAGCCGACCTCGTACAGGATGATCGCGCCCAGCACCGCGGAGACGCAGAGCAGGCCGGACGTGACGTACATCGAGGCCCGGTCCCCGATCCGCCGGCCGAACAGCCCCGCGATAACGGCGCCGAGCAGCGGCAGGAAGATGGCAGCGACATACATGCTGCGTTCAGCCCTTCATCACGTTCACGTCTTCCACCGCGATGGAGCCGCGGTTGCGGAAGTAGATGACGAGGATGGCGAGCCCGATGGCGGCCTCGGCAGCGGCCACGGTGAGCACGAACATCGCGAAGATCTGGCCGACCAGGTCCTTCAGCGCCCAGGAGAAGGCGACCAGGTTGATGTTGACGGCGAGCAGGATCAGCTCGACCGACATCAGGATGATGATGACGTTCTTCCGGTTCAGGAAAATGCCGAAGATCCCGATGGTGAACAGGATCGCGGCGACCGTCAGATAGTGCGCGAGGCCGATCTCCCACATCGTCTCAGACGCCCTCCCCCGGCCGCACCTGCTTCAGCTCCACCGTCTCCTCTCGGCGGCGGCGGACCTGCTCGCCGATCTTCTGCTTGCGCACGCCGGGGCGCTGGCGCAGCGTCAATACGATGGCACCGACCATGGCGACGAACAGCACCATGCCGGCAAGCTGGAACAGGTAGATGTACTTCGTGTAGAGCAGCCGGCCGAGCATCTCGGTATTGGTGAGCGCGCTGTCCTCCGGCACCTTTTCGGTCAGCGCGCCCTTTACCTCGGGGGCCACGGCCCAGATGCCGCCGACGAAGACGATCTCGCCGAGCAGGATCGCCGCGATCAGGCCGCCTACCGGCAGGTAGCGCTGAAAGCCCTCGCGCAGTTCGACGAAGTTGATGTCCAGCATCATGACGACGAACAGGAACAGCACGGCGACGGCGCCGACATAGACGATCACCAGGATCATCGCGAGGAACTCGGCCCCGGTCAGCACGAACAGCCCGGCGGCGTTGAAGAAGGTGAGCACCAGGAACAGGACGGAATGGACCGGGTTGCGCGCCGTCACCACCATGACGGCGGCGGCCACGGCGATGAAGGCGAACAGGTAGAAGGCGAGGGCTTGCAGGATCATCGGCGGCTACCGGTAGGGCGCGTCGGCGGCGAGCGCCTGCGCAATTTCGGTTTCCCAACGGTCGCCGTTCGCCAGTAATTTCTCCTTGTTGTACATCAGCTCTTCGCGCGTCTCGGCCGCGAATTCGAAATTCGGCCCCTCGACGATGGCATCGACCGGGCAGGCCTCCTCGCAGAAGCCGCAATAGATGCATTTCGTCATGTCGATGTCGTAGCGCGTCGTCCGGCGGCTGCCGTCGGCGCGCGGCTCGGCCTCGATGGTGATCGCCTGGGCCGGGCAGATCGCCTCGCACAGCTTGCAGGCGATGCAGCGCTCCTCGCCGTTCGCGTAGCGGCGCAGGGCGTGCTCGCCGCGGAAGCGCGGGCTGAGCGGCCCTTTCTCATAGGGGTAATTGATCGTCACCTTGGGCTTGAAGAAATAGACCAGCGTCTTCCACAGGCCGACGCCGATCTCCCAGAGCAGGACGGTTCGTGCCGCGCGCAGCATGGTTCTCGCTCCCCTAGGCCGGCAGCCAGCCGGCGTACAGCAACACGCCGGAATACGCCACGACGGCGATCAGCGACAGGGGCAGGAAGACCTTCCAGCCCAGCCGCATCAGCTGGTCGTAGCGATAGCGCGGCAGCGTCGCACGGACCCAGATAAAGACGAACAGCAGGAACGCGATCTTCAGGGCCAGCCAGATCGGCCCCGGGATCCAGTTCAGCCAGGAAACGTCGAGCGGCGGCAGCCAGCCGCCCATGAACAGGACGGCGGTGATGCCGCTCATCATGATCATGTTGATGTATTCGCCCAGGAAGAACAGAGCGAACGGAAAGGCGGAATATTCGACGAAATAGCCGGCGACCAGTTCGGCCTCGGCCTCCGGCAGGTCGAAGGGGTGGCGGTTCGTTTCCGCCAGCGCGGAGATGAAGAACACCACGAACATCGGCGCCAGCGGGATCCAGTACCAGTTCCAGAAGCCGCCCTGCTGGGCGAGCACGATCTCCGCAAGGTTGAGCGAACCGGCTACGATCAGCACCGTGATCAACACGAAGCCGATGGAGACTTCGTAGGACACCATCTGGGCCGCCGAGCGCAGGGCGCCGAGAAAGGCGTAGCGCGAATTGCTCGCCCAGCCGGCCATGATGATGCCGTAGACGCCGAGCGAGGAAATCGCGAAGAGATAGAGCACGCCGACGTTGATGTTGGAGATGACCCACACGCCGCTCTCGCTCTGCCCCAGCGGGATGACCGCCCAGGCGATCAGGGCGAGGGTGAAGGTCAGGACCGGCGCGAACAGGAACACCGCCCGGTTGGCGCCGGACGGAATCACCGTCTCCTTCATCAGCAGCTTGAGGCCGTCGGCCATCGGCTGCAGCAGGCCGAACGGACCGACCACGTTCGGCCCCTTGCGCAGCATCATCGCGGCGAGGACCTTGCGCTCGTACCAGGTCAGCAGCGCCATGCCGACCAGCAGCGGCACGACGATCAGCAGGATCCAGCCGATCAGGATCAGCGCCGGCAGGGCGTAGCCTTCCCAGAACACCATCATGGGGCGCTACCCGTCCGTGCCCGTGCGCACGCCGGCGTCGAGCGACCGGCGCATCTGCGTGCATTGCGCCATGGTTTCCGAACAGCGGCTGATCGGGTCGGTCATGTAGAAATTCCCGACCGGCGAGCGGAACGGTGCTGAATCCGGTGCAGCGTCGGAAATATCGCCGCCGAAGCCTTCCCATTCGGCCGGCACGACTTCGTCGACGGCGTCGAAAACCGGGTTGGCGTCGGCCAGCCGGGCGCGAACCTGGGCCAGCGAATCGTAGGGCAGCGTGCGTCCCGCCGCTTCCGAGAACGCGCGGATGATGGTCCAGTCCTCCCGCGCATCGCCGGGCGGGAAGATGGCAAGCGCCGTCCGTTGCGGCCGGCCTTCCACATTCACATAGGTGGCGCTTTTCTCGGTGTAGGCCGCGCCCGGCAGGATAACGTCCGCCCGGCCAGCGCCGGCATCGCCGTGATGGCCCTGGTAGACCACGAACGCCTCGCCCAGCCGGTCCATATCGATCTCGTCCGCGCCGAGCAGCCAGACCAGGCCGATCTCGCCCGCCGCAGCACCGTCGAGGATCGCCGCGGTGTCGCGGCCGCCCGGTCCGGGCGCAAAGCCGAGATCGAGACCGCCGACCCGCGACGCCGCCGTGTGCAGGACGTTGAAGCCGTTCCAGCCGTCGCGCACCATGCCGAAGCGCTCGGCTGCCGCACGCGCCAGGCCGAGCATCTGCGCGCCGTCGTCGCGCGCCAGCACGCCGGGGCCGACGATCAGCATCGGCCGTTCGGCATCCTCCAGAACTTTCGCAAAACCGTGGTCGCCCCCGGCGAGCGCGGCCAGCGTCTCCGCGCCGGCGCCGAGATGATCGACGCGGTAGGTCAGGTCCGCCGGCTCGCCGATCAGGCCGATGCGGAAACCGCCGGCCCGCCAGCGCCGCCGGATGCGGGCGTTGAGCACCGCGGCCTCGATCCGCGGGTTGGCGCCGATCAGCAGCAGGGCATCGGCCTCGTCGATTCCCGCGATCCCGCTGTTGAACAGGTAGCCGGCGCGCACCGCCGGATCGACCTTCGCCCCGTCCTGGCGGCAGTCGATATTCTCCGAGCCGCAGGCCGCAAACAGGTCCTTGAGCGCGATCATGGCCTCGCAGTCGGCCTGGTCGCCGACGATCGCCGCCATGCCCGCGCCGCCGGTCTCCGCGATCCGGTCGGCGATCGCGGCGAAGGCTTCGGACCAGGAGGCGGGCTCCAGCCTGCCGTCGCGGCGGACATAGGGCCGGTCCAGCCGCTGGCGTTTCAGCCCGTCGCAGGCGAAGCGCGTCTTGTCGGAAATCCACTCCTCGTTGATGTCGTCGTTGAGCCGCGGCAGCACGCGCATGACCTCGGCGCCGCGGCTGTCGACCCGGATGTTGGAGCCGACGGCGTCCATGACGTCGATCGATTCGGTCTTGCGCAGTTCCCACGACCGCGCCGTGAAGGCGTAGGGCTTGGAGGTCAGTGCGCCGACCGGGCACAGGTCGATGACGTTGCCGGACAGTTCGGAAGTCAGCGAGCGTTCGAGATAGGTCGCGATCTCCATATGCTCGCCGCGGTGCAGCGCGCCGATCTCCTCGACGCCGGCGACCTCCTCGGCGAAGCGGATGCAGCGGGTGCAATGGATGCAGCGGGTCATGATGGTCTTGACCAGCGGCCCCATTTCCTTGTCGTGGACCGCCCGCTTGTTCTCCTCGAAGCGCGTGCGGTCGTGGCCGTAGGCCATCGCCTGGTCCTGCAGGTCGCATTCGCCGCCCTGGTCGCAGATCGGGCAGTCGAGCGGATGGTTGATCAGCAGGAACTCCATCACGCCCTTGCGGGCCTTGATCGTCTTCTCCGAATCGGTGAACACGACCATGCCATCCATGACCGGCTGGGCGCAGGACGCCACCGGCTTGGGCGCCTTCTCGACCTCGACCATGCACATGCGGCAGTTGCCGGCGATCGACAGCCGCTCGTGGAAGCAGAAATGCGGCACTTCCTTGCCGATCGACTGCAGCGCCTGGAACAGGGTCAGGCGCCCGTCGACTTCGTACTCGCTGCCGTCAACGGTAATCGTCGCCATCGCGCTTACGCCGCTACCTTGCGTTCGAGGATCCGGCGCTCCAGTTCGGGCCGGAAATGCCGGATCAGCCCCTGGATCGGCCAGGCCGCCGCGTCGCCGAGGGCGCAGATCGTGTGGCCCTCGACCTGGTAGGTCACCTCTTCCAGCATGTCGATTTCGCCGATATCGGCCTCGCCGCGCACCAGCCGCGTCATGACGCGCCACATCCAGCCGGTGCCCTCGCGGCACGGCGTACACTGGCCGCAGCTTTCGTGCATGTAGAATTTCGACAGGCGGCAGATCGCGTTCACGATATCGGTCGACTTGTCCATCACGATGACCGCTGCGGTGCCGAGGCCGGATTTGAGGCCGGCCAGCGTGTCGAAATCCATCGGCAGGTCCTGGCAGGTGTCGGCCGGCAGGCAGGGCACCGAGGAGCCGCCGGGAATGACGGCGAGCAGGTTGTCCCAGCCGCCGCGTACGCCGCCGGCATGTTTGTCGATCAGCTCGCGGAACGGGATGCCCATCGCCTCTTCGACGTTGCACGGCGTGTTCACATGGCCTGAAATGCAGAACAGCTTGGTGCCGGTGTTGCGCGCGTCGCGCCCGATGCCGGCGAACCAGGCGGCGCCGCGGCGCAGGATCGTCGGCACGACGGCGATGGATTCGACGTTGTTGACCGTGGTCGGGCAGCCGTAGAGGCCGGCATTGGCCGGAAACGGCGGCTTGAGGCGCGGCTGGCCCTTCTTGCCTTCCAGGCTCTCCAGCAGCGCCGTCTCCTCGCCGCAGATATAGGCGCCGGCCCCCCGGTGGACGTGGATATCAAAGTCCCAGCCCGAACCGGCGGCGTTCCTGCCGATCAGTCCGGCCCCGTAGGCCTGGTCGACGGCGGCCTGCAGGCATTCCGCCTCGCGATAGAACTCGCCGCGGACATAGATGTAGGCCGCATTCGCGCCCATGGCGAAACCGGCGATCAGGCAGCCTTCGATCAGCTTGTGCGGGTCGTGGCGCATGATGTCCCGGTCCTTGCAGGTGCCGGGCTCCGATTCGTCCGCGTTGACGACCAGATAGTGCGGGCGGCCGTCGCGCTTGTCGTCCGGCGGCATGAAGGACCATTTGAGGCCGGTCGGGAAGCCGGCGCCGCCCCGACCGCGCAGGCCCGATTCCTTGACCTGCTGGCAGATCCAGGCGCGGCCCTGCTTGAGAAACCAGGCCGTCTGGTCCCAGTCGCCGCGCCGGCGCGCGCCTTCGAGGCCCCAGTCCTCGAAGCCGTAGAGGTTGGTGAAGATGCGGTCGCGGTCCTGGAGCATCAGGCGCCGCCCTCCCCCGCTTCGGCCAGCGCCGCGGCCTGCGCGATCCAGTCGTCGCGCTCGATCCGGCCGCCCAGTTTCAACGCGTCGTTCACCCACGCCCTCTGATCCGGCGTCCAGGCCGCGACCTGGTCGAAATGGAAAATCCCGATGCCGTGCAACGCACTCTCGATCTTCGGGCCGAGACCCTTGATGCCGGTCAGCGCGTCCGCCTTGCCGCCGCGCGGCGCATCGAGCGCGGGCGGACGGGCGGCCCCAACGGGCGGCTCGGCGGCGGGTGGCTCGGCGGCGACCGCCGACGGCGCGCCGTAGACCGCCGCCGGATCGAAGCGCACCGGCGGCGGCACGTCGAGCAGGGTCAGCGCGCCGCCTTCGGGCTCCGAGGAGCGGCGGCCGGCCAGGGATCCAACCGGCAGGTCGTCGCCGTTCTTCAGGGCGCGCAGGACGGCGGCGAAATCCTCGTAGCTCAGGTCTTCCACGAAATCGTCGTTCACCTGGACCATCGGCGCGTTCACGCAGGCGCCCAGGCACTCAACCTCGGTGCAGGTGAACTGCCCGTCGTCGCTGGTTTCGCCGGGGCCGATGCCGACCTCGTCGCGGATGGCGCGGAACACCTCGCCGGCGCCGCGAATCATGCAGGGCGTCGTACCGCAGACCTGGAGATGGAACGTCCCGACCGGCGCGAGGTTGATCATCGTGTAGAAGGTCGCGACCTCCATCACGCGGATCTTCGCCATGCCGAGCCGCCCGGCGATATGCTCGATGGCGGCCCGGGGCACCCAGCCGCCATGCTGGCGCTGCGCCAGGTCGAGCAGCGGCAGGACGGCGCTGGCCTGCCGGCCCTCCGGATAGCGGGCGACCGCCTTCTCGGCCGCATCGGCGTGGGCGCCGTCGAAGGCGAAGCTGTCGGGCTGCTCCAAGGCCACGGGAGACGGTCCGCTCACCGGTCGACCTCGCCGAATACGACGTCCATGGAGCCGACGATGGCGCAGACGTCCGCCAGCATGTGACCCCTGGACATGAAATCGGTCGCCTGGAGATGGGCGAAACCCGGCGCCCGGATCTTGCAGCGGTAGGGCTTATTGGTGCCGTCGGCGACCAGATAGACGCCGAATTCGCCCTTCGGCGCCTCGACCGCCGTGTAGGTCTCGCCGGCCGGAACGCGATAGCCCTCGGTGTAGAGCTTGAAATGGTGGATCAGCGCTTCCATGGAGCGTTTCATTTCGCCCCGTTTCGGCGGCGTCACCTTGTTGTCGTCGGCCGCCACCGGCCCGTCGAGCGTCTCCAGCCTGTCGAGCGCCTGGTCGACGATGCGCAGGCTCTGGCGAATCTCCTCGACGCGCACGAGGTAGCGGTCATAGCAATCGCCGTTCCGGCCGACCGGGATGTCGAAGTCGTACGCTTCGTAGCCGTCGTAGGGCTGCGCCTTGCGCAGGTCCCAGGCGAGGCCGGAGGCGCGCAGCATCGGGCCGGAAAATCCCCAGTCCAGCGCGTCCCTGGCGTCGACGACGCCGATATCCACCGAACGCTGCTTGA
The DNA here is from genome assembly GCA_009840595.1 of Rhodospirillaceae bacterium. GTDB lineage: Bacteria > Pseudomonadota > Alphaproteobacteria > Bin65 > Bin65 > Bin65. Next base: position 167,942 of record VXNK01000080.1, read on the forward strand.
AGATGCGGTTCTCGGTCAGCAGCGCTTCGATATCGTCGATCACCTTCGGGAACGCCGCGCGCCAGTCGCGGATGTCGTCGGCCAGGCCCGCCGGCAGGTCCCGGTGCACGCCGCCGGGCCGGAAATAGGCCGCGTGGAGCCGGGCGCCGCACACCCGCTCGTAGAAGCCCATCAGCTTCTCGCGCTCCTCGAACGCCCACAGGAACGGGGTCAGCGCGCCGACATCCATGGCATAGGCCGGCACGTTCAGCAGATGGTTGAGCACCCGGCCGATCTCGGCGTAGAGCACGCGGATCGCCTGGCCGCGCGGCGGCGCCTCGATGCCCAGCAGCTTCTCCGTCGCCAGGGCAAAGGCATGCTCCTGGTTCATCGGCGCGACATAGTCGAGCCGGTCGAAATAGGGCACGGCCTGGAGATAGGTCTTGTGCTCGATCAGCTTCTCGGTGCCGCGGTGCAGCAGGCCGATATGGGGATCGGCGCGCTCGACGATCTCGCCGTCCATCTCCAGCACCAGGCGCAGGACGCCGTGGGCCGCCGGATGCTGCGGCCCGAAATTCAGGTTGAGATTCTTGATCTCGACATCGCCGGGGCCGGGCCCAGGGCCGGACCTAGAGCCGGACCTGAGATCGCCCGGCGCAGCGGCCGCCGTCCGTCCGTCCGGCATTCCCTCAACCCTCCGCCGCGCCCGCCGGCGCGGCCTTCTCGTCGCCCGGCGCAACCGGCGGCAGACCGCGGGTCATGCCTTCCCAGGGCGAGAGAAAATCGAAAGTCCGGTAGTCCTGCTGCAGCGTCACCGGCTCGTAGACCACGCGCTTCTGCTCCTCGTCGTAGCGCACCTCGACGAAGCCGGTGAGCGGGAAATCCTTGCGCAGCGGATGGCCGTCGAAGCCGTAATCGGTCAGCAGGCGGCGCAGGTCGGGATTGTCGGAGAAATAGATGCCGTACAGGTCCCACGTCTCGCGCTCGAACCAGCCGGCGGTGCTGAAGACCTCCGCGACCGACGGCACCGGCGTCTCCTCGTCGGTCCGGACCTTGACCCGGCAGCGCAGGTTCGCGGTGACGCTCAGCAAGTTGTAGACCACGTCGAAGCGCTGCTCGCGCGCCGGCCAGTCGACGCCGCAGAGATCGACCAGGCAGGTGAAGGCGCAGTTCGGATCGTCGCGCAGCCGGGTCAGCACCTTGACGATCGCCGCCCGGCCGACCGTCAGGCACAGTTCGCCGTGCACGATGTCCGCCTCGGTCGCCTCCTGGGGCAGGACGGCGAGAACGTGCTCTTTCAGTTCGTTGAGCGCTTCGAGGGTCATCGGCTGCCGGGGTTCTTCGGGCTACCGGACGAAGCTCGCCGTGCGGCGGATCTTTTTCTGGAGTTGCAGAACGCCGTAGAGCAGCGCTTCGGCGGTCGGCGGGCAGCCGGGGACATAGACGTCGACCGGCACGATCCGGTCGCAGCCGCGGACCACCGAATAGGAATAGTGGTAATAGCCGCCGCCGTTGGCGCAGGAGCCCATCGAGATCACCCAGCGCGGCTCGGCCATCTGGTCGTAGACCCGGCGCAGCGCCGGCGCCATCTTGTTGGTCAGCGTCCCGGCGACGATCATCACGTCGGACTGGCGCGGGCTGGGAAAGAAGACGGTGCCGAACCGGTCGAGATCGTAGCGGCTGGCGCCGGTGTGCATCATCTCCACGGCGCAGCAGGCCAGGCCGAAGGTCATCGGCCAGAGCGAACCGGACTGGGCCCAGCCGACCAGCGAATCCAGGCTGGAAACGACGAAGCCCTTGGACTGGAATTCCTTGTCCAGGAAGGCGTCCAGCTCCGGCAGTCCGGCAGGGGTGCCCGCCGTGCTTTCGGGGGCGGCTACTCCCATTCCAGCGCCCCCTTCTTCCATTCGTAGACGAAGCCGACGGTCAGGATGACGAGGAACACGACCATCGACCAGAAGCCGAAATGCTGCGTCTCCGAGAGCGTGATCGCCCAGGGGAACAGGAAGGCGACTTCGAGGTCGAAGATGATGAACAGGATCGCGACGAGATAGAAGCGCACGTCGAACTGGCCGCGCGAATCCTCGAAGGCGTCGAAGCCGCATTCGTAGGCGGCGAGCTTCTCGGAATAGGGCTTTTGCCGGGCCAGCACCCAGGAGGCGGCCACCATCGCCAGCGCCAGTCCCAGAGCGATGCCCAGAAAGATGACGATCGGCAGATATTCGGCAAGGATGTCGCTCATCTGTCCCGCAAGGGTTGCCTCGATCTACGACCCGGCGCAGCGGCATTTTCCTGCTCGCCGCGCGCGCTTCCGCCTGCCCGCACCTGACCGGACGGGCCGGTTATAGGGCCGGGGGTTTTCTTTGCATAGCCTTAGCACGATCCCGCCCGGCCGCACAGCCGGCGCACGGCCGCGGCGCGGCAAAACTTTCGTGAGCGCGTTCTTCGCCGATGCGGAAGCCGGGGGCGGAATGGCGGGAGTGACGGGACTCGAACCCGCGGCCTCTGGCGTGACAGGCCAGCGCTCTAACCAAACTGAGCTACACCCCCGCAGCAGGCGCGGCGCGCGGCCGGCCCGAGGCCCGAAAACGCCCCGGAATACGGTCCCCGATTGCGCCGTTGCAGAGCGCGGCATGTAGGGCAGCCCCCGGCGGCTGTCAAGCAAGCGTCCCGGGGCTGCGGGGGGCCGCCGTGCTATCCTGTTAGAGGCGCCCGCAAAAGCCTACGCATGCACGAAGGCGACGGCTGCCGCATACCCGCCGTAAACGGATTACCGCCAACCCTCCCGGAGGCGTTTGACATAAGCGTCGGCATCCTCGTCCTGCCAAATCTCCTTGCCGAGCCCCCGCAGCGACAGAATCGGATCGCCGCGGTATGCCGCAGGAGCCTTCCGGCCCGCACGTTGACATCGCAACAGCCCAATTCCGGCCTGGACCGAACCGGTGAAGGATTTGATCGCAATGCGTATGGTTCGCAGCCGGTTCATATTGGCAACAATAGTCGCGGCCGACGCTGTTGCAATCGCCGCCGCGGCGGAACCGGCGCCTGCAAGCCTGAAACGCGTTCGCTATTCCGCGCCCGCTCGTTCGACCCGTTCGGCGAAGCGCCGGCGGGCCGGGGGCAGTTGGCGGTCGTGGGGCGCGAAGACGTGGCGCTCGAGGAAATGGCCGCTCAGCTTCAGCCCGTCGGCGATGTCGGGCCAGGAGGCCGCCGCCGGCCCGGCTCCCGTCGCGGTCCCGGCCGCGACATCGGCCCCGCCGTTGAGGAAATCCGGCAGGCGCAGCAGCTTTTCGGCATAGGGCGCGCCGGCGGACAGGCTGACGGCCCGGCCGCTTTTCGGCGAGACCCAGGCCAGCCGGTCGTTGCGGCCGGTGGCGGCGCAGCGCTCCAGGTCGAGCCCGAAGCCGAGTTCGCCGAGCAGCGCGATCTCCCAGGCGACATAGGCCTCGCCCCAGTCTTCGCGCTCCAGCGCCTCGAGCAGCGCCAGCAGGCCGCGATAGACGGCCGGCGCCGGCGCGCGCTCCGGCAGCGCCGCCTCGGCGACGGCGCAGGCGGCGGCGATCCCGGCGAGGCGCAGCGGATCGGCGATCCAGTGCCCGGCCCGGCCGGTTACGAGTTCCGCTTTCACCGTGCCGAGATGTTCGGCGAGCCGGCCGCGCCAAGTCGCCCGGACGCCGTTGCCCGGCTGATAGACCGGCCTTTGGCGCTTCGAGGCGCCGCCGCGGACGAGACCGGCATGGCGGCCGTGCTCCGCCGTCAGAAGCTGCACCACCAGCCCGCCCTCGCCATGCGGCCGGGCCGCCAGCACAATGGCGTCGTCGGTCCATTCCATAGCGGAAGATATGGCGCGCGGCGGTGGGTGGCGGCAATACCGTGATGGTGCCGTCTGTGGCTGCAGGATGAAGCGAAGAACGCTGAGGAGCGCCCGTTGACTGGCAGGACTGGGCGGATTTCGGCTTCACCCTCCCTGAGGCCGCCCCAGCGGCCCGAGAGGCAGTTTACAGGATCATACTGAATGCGGCGGGCACACCGCCAGCCATCTTCAGCGAAGTCCGTACTGAGGACAAGTGGGAAGCCTTGCGCCAGTTTCTCCACGCCACACTTCAGCTGTCCGCCAGAGTAATCGAGGCCGAAGCGAAGGCGAAGCTGAGGGCATCACTCCGGTCCGACATCGCCGAACTGCACGCCAGCGACGTGCAGGGCCGCGCCAGAGCGTTTCAGAGTATGGTGACGGGCGGAATGGACCCCGACAAGTCGGCGGCGCTGTCCAGCCTGCTGGAAGCAGAGGAGTCCGACTGATGTTCAACGTAAGCGTCCGGTCTGACCGCCCGAGCGGGATCAGGCGTCAGCTTGCCGATC